>CAZJIP010000008.1:0-30168 GCA_964546105.1 uncultured Methanomassiliicoccales archaeon | reverse complement strand
GGCTCGTCGGCCACGATGAAGTCGGGCTGGAGTACGAGGCCCGCGGCGATGGACACGCGCTGCCGCTGACCCCCGGAGAGCTCGTGGGGGAACCGGAACATGAACTCCTCGGGCGGCCGCAGGCCGGTGTCGGTGAGGGCCTGGGACACGATCGCCGCGGTCTCCTCGGGGCTCTTCGTGAGGCGGTTCACGCGGAGAGGTTCGGCGACGATCTCGTAGACGGACTGCTTCGGGTTCAGGGACTCGTAGGGGTCCTGGAAGATGAGCTGGAGCCGCTTGCGGAGACCGCGCATCTGGATGCCCGAGTACTCGCCCTTCTTCAGCCGATGGCCCACGATTCCTTGAGCCACGGCCCCCGTCACGACGGGCACGAGGACCCCTGCCAGGATGAAGAAGAAGAAGCTGTCCCCCCACGCGGCGCCGATGGCGTCCGCCGCGGACAGGTTGGAGCCATGGAACGCGAACGCCGGGATGGGCGCGAGGAACCACGCGACGAAGGCCAGGATGGCCAGGCTCAGGGCGGTGCGGCGAGAGGGCCGAGCCGGCGGCAGCGCCCCGAGGACGCCGATGGTCGCGGCAAGCGTGAGGCTGAATCCGTACACCTGACCGACGTCCGCGAAGGGGTTCGTGAAGAGGCCGAGGACCGCAGTCAGCGCGAGCAGGCTGACCAAGGTCGCGCCCGCGATCATCAGGGTGGAGACCAGGTATTGCATGGGCGTCCAGGGACGCTGCTCCTTCCAGTTCAGGGAGTACCTGCGCCGCAGGTCGGGGAGGGTCTCGGCGGACTTCGGGTCCGTTGGATGGGCCTGGGCGGCCGCGAACCGTTCGTACTCCTCCTGGGGCATCTCCAGGAAGATGTCGCCCTCCGTCGCGTCCACGAGCCGGAGGATCGCCTTCCCCGTCGTCGTCTTCCCGCAGCCCGACTCTCCGACGAGGCAGAAGACCTCGCCCCGATGCACGTCGAAGTCGAGTCCGTCGACCGCGCGGACCCACTTGCTCCCGCCCGCCATGATTTCCTTGAGCAGGCCCGCGCGCTGGGAGAACCAGACCTTGAGGCCCCGGACGCGGATGACTACTTCGCTGGAGGGGCTTGGGACGGCCGCGGGATCACCTCCGTGACCTCGGGATAGAGGAAACATGCGGCGCGCCGCTGCGAACCGAGCGGCGAGAGCGCAGGCTCGGCAGCGGAGCAGCGGTCAAACGCGAACTTGCACCGCGGATGGAACACGCACCCCTTGGGCGGGGAGATCAGGCTGGGGACGTTCCCCGGGATCGCCTCGGGCATCACGCGGCCCCCGCGGATGTCGGGGAACGCGGCCACGAGGCCCTGCGTGTAGGGGTGTTTGGGGTCCGTGAAGACTTCCGCGGTGGGCCCGAGCTCGGCAATCTTGCCGCCGTACATGATTGCGACCTGATCGCACGTGTCCGCAATCACGGACAGGTCGTGGGAGATGAGGATCATGGAGAGGTGGAGCTCCTTTCGGAGCCTCTCCAGGAGCTCGAGGATCTGCGCTTGGATCATGACGTCGAGGGCGGTGACCGGCTCGTCCGCGATGACGATCTTCGGATTGCAGGCGAGGGCCATGGCGATCATCACGCGCTGGCGCATGCCGCCGGAGAACTCATGGGGGTATTCGTTGAGCCGCTTGCGGGGGATGCCCACGAGCTCCAGGAGGTCGCCCGCGCGCTTCATGGCCTCTTCCTCCTCGGCCTCCTCGTGAAGGAGGATCGGCTCGGCGATCTGCTTGCCGATCCGCTGCACGGGGTTCAGGGAGTTCATGGCGCCCTGGAAGACGATGGAGATGTCCTTCCACCGGATCTTTCGCATCATGGTCTCCGAGGACTTCACGAGGTCGCGGCCTTTGAAGCGGATCGAGCCGCCGACGATCTTGCCGTTGTAGGGCAGGAGGCGCATCAGGGAGAGGGCCGTGGTCGTCTTGCCGCAGCCGCTCTCGCCCGCGAGGCCGAGGGCCTGCCCCTCCTCCAGCTGGAAGGAGACTCCCTCCACAGCATGGACGGAACCCGCCAGGGTGCTGAACTCGATGTGCAGATTGTCCACTTCCAGGAGCGACAGACTAGCGCCTCCGGAGGCGAGGGTTCAGGATCTCGTCGAGGGCGTATCCGAAGAGGTAGAAACCCAGCACCAGGACCACGATGTTGAAGCCCGGCACGAGCAACCACCAGGGGTTCCCGATGATCAGGGCGCTGCTCTGGTCCGCCTCGTTGATGATCTTGCCCCAGCTCATGTAGTTCTGGCCCGAGAGCCCCAGGAATGCCAGGACGGCCTCGGATAGGATGGACACGGCCACGGTCAGGATCGTGTTCGCGAAGATCAGGGGGAAGGCGTTCGGGAAGATGTGGCGGGCCATGATGTGGACGTTGGAGGAACCGATCATGCGCGCGCGTTCGACGAACATCCTCTCCTTGACGGAGAGGACCTGCGCCCGGATGACCCGGGCCGTGATGGACCACCCCGTCAGACCGATGATGAGGATCATCCCGACGAGCTCGATTTGGCCGATGATGGCGGCCACCACGATCATGAGGACGAGCCACGGGATCGAGAGGACGATGTCGTTGAACCGCATCATCACTTCGTCCACCCAGCCGCCCACGAAGCCGGACACGAGGCCGACCCCGGTCCCCACGACGCTCGCGATGATGGCGGACAGGACCCCCACGATCAGGGAGACCTGGGTCCCCCAGAGGACCTGGGAGTAGATGTCGTCGCCGTAGTAGCTGATGCCCAGGGGGTGGCCGGGGCTCGGCGGGCTCAGGGGACACGTGACGCCCTGCGTGCACGGCTGTCCGATGGGGACGACCCGCTGGAGGGGTCCGTAGGGGGCCAGGAAGGGAGCGAGGATCGCCATCCCCAGGAAGAAGATGAGGATGGCCAGCCCCGCGAGGGCCATCTTGCTGTGACGCACTTGGACCCACACCTCCAGGAAGCGGCGGTACGCGACCCGCAGGGTCGCCTCGAGAGGCGAGACGGGCTGCTTCCGGGTTACAACCTCGGTGGTCCCCACGGTTCTCCCCTCACGCGATCTTGATGCGCGGGTCCAGGTACAGGAGGATGAAGTCGGAGATGAAGTTCGCTAGGACGATGGCCACACCGCCAATGACGATGATGAACTGGAGCATGGGGTAGTCCAGGTTGTAGATGGCCTGGATGGTCTCCCAACCTATGCCCCGGTAGCCGAAGACCACCTCCACCTGGTAGGCGCCGCCGATGATGAATGCGATGTCCAGGGCGATGAGGGACACCATGGGCGGGAGGCCGTTCGGGAAGATGTGGCGACGGAGGACCTGCCGGTCGCTGAGCCCCTTGGCCTTCGCGGTCGTGACGAAGTCCTCCGTCATCACGTCGATCAGGGAGCTGCGCATCACGAGGGAAATCCCGGCGAGGGTCCCGAGGGTGAGCGTCGCGGCGGGGAGGATGAGGTGGCTCAAGGTGCTTGACACGTGGGCCCAGTCCCACGCCCAGCGCCCTAAACGGTCGTCGTAGTAGCCTGTGCTCGGCAGCACGGGCCACCAGCTGAAGAACTGGTGGAAGTACGAGTTGGACTGGAACGTCCACAGGAGCACGAATCCGAGCCAGAACGTGGGCATCCCGTACAGGAAGATGCCGAAGCCCGTGGACACGAGGTCGAACGGCTTGCCCCGGCGTACCGCGGCGTAGGAGCCGATCAACATCCCGAGGATGATCGTGATTATCGTGGACGTCCCGACCAGGAGCAGGGTCCACCCCAGGTCGCCCATGAGGATGTCGAAGACGGGCTTTTTGTAGTAGTAGGACAGGCCCCAGTCCAGCGTGAACGTCTTCTCGAGGTAGATGAGGAACTGCATCCACGGAGGCTGATCGAACCCGAACAACGCCCGGTTGTATTCCGCGAGCCCCTCGTACTTGGGGTCGTGGGGCGTGAGGCTGATGACCGGATTCCCCGGCATAAGGCGGACGAGGATGTAGTTCAAAGTAACGATCCCGAAGATCGTGACCACGGCGTTCACACTACGCCGGGCCACGATCCTCAGGATCTTCCCCGCCATACCTCACTCCCATCCTGTGAAGGGCTTACGGGGTCCCCTCAGGTTGGTGGTGGCGGGCTCGGAGGGTTCTGAGGCGGTTGCTCCGAGACCTGCTCTTCCTCCTTCTTCGCCTGGCTGCGGCGACGCATCAGGACGGCCACGACCGCGACGACGATCACCACGACGATTAGGATCGGGATGCCGTAGTCGATCAACGGGTTGACGGTCGGCCCGCCACCGCCACCTCCGCCGCCGCCACCGGCCGCCGTGATGGTGACCGTGGCGGTGACGTAGGGACTATGGTTGAGCCCGGGTGCGGTCTTGTTGTCCGTGATCGTCACGTTCGCCGTGTACGTCCCCGCCGTCGTGTACACGTGGGTCTTCGAGAGGACCACGCCGGCCTGCGTACCGGTGGCCGTGTAGCTCGTGACTGCCGCGCTCCCGTCGCCGAAGTTCCAAGTCGCGAACAGGGGGTCGCCCTCCGGGTCCGACACGCTCAGGTTGAACCACACGGTCGTGTTCGCCTTGGCCGAGAGGACATTCGGGGCGAAGCTCGCGATCTGGGGCGGCAGGTCGACGGATCCCGCCCTCACGATGGTCGCGGTCGTGCTCGAGCACACGGGCCACTCCGCGTTCTTCACGCGCACCGTGATCGTGTAGTTGCCCGGCTGCGCGTACGTGTGCTGGACCGGCACCGTGGTCGTGTTGACCCACGGGGTCCCGTCGCCGAAGTTGAACGTGTAGTTCACGACGGGCGACTGGGCGTTGTTCACGGTGATGGCGACGTTCGCCGGGGTGCCATTGATCCATTGCACCTGCGGGAAGTTGACGATCACGGGCGCGGGATCGTCCGCTGGCTCGACCTGTTGCCAAAGGTTCAGCAGGTCGCTGTCGGGCGTCAGGCCGTTGTTTTGGGTCCAGTTGCCCCAGTTCTGCCACGCCCAGCCCGCGCCGCCGGGGTTGGCCGTCGTCGCCGCGTACAGGTCGTCCTTGTAGAACGGGATGATGTACGAGCTCTCGTTGTAGACCATCATCTGCATCTCGTTCAGGATCGCGCGGCGGGCGGTGGGGTCGATCGTCGTCACGGACTGGTTGTAGAGCGCGTCGAACGTGGCGTTCGAGTAGAAGTTGTCGCTCGTGGGTCCGATGGCGGCGGTCGTCTCGACCTCTAGGACGTCCGTGGACGGGTCCGAGGCGGGCGTGAAGACCCAGTCCCACAGCCACATGTCGTAGTCGCCGGAGAGCCAGTAGCCGCTCATCTGGTTGATGTTGTACAAGCCGTACCCGGGCACCTGGTTGCCCAAGCGGTCCGTCGTTACGATGCCCGTCTCGCGCAGCCAAGTCACGATGTCCTGCACGGCCTTCTGCCACCACGGCTCCGTGTTCAGCGTGTACAGGCGGAAGATGAGTCCGTTCGTGCCGCCCGCCTGGTACAGGGGCGTCGCGCCCGGATTCTCATTCCCCGCGGAGTCGTACTTCCAGCCCGCGGCGTTCAGCATCTGGCGGGCTTTCGTCGTGTTGAACTGGTACTTGTACTGGGCAGGCGGCGAGTAGTGCCACGGGTTGGTGTCGGGCACCAGGCTGTCCCCCACACTCCCCAGGCCCAGGAGGGCGTCCTGGATGATGTATTGCTTGTCGATGCTCATGGCGACGGCCCGCCGCACGGTCCAGTTCGCCGCCAGGATCTGGCTGTTGGACCCGGTCCGGAACTGGGTCAGGCCGCCGGCCACGAGGGACGTGCGCTCGGCGTCCGTCATCAGGTTGATGGAGTATTCGCCCACGAAGCCCTGGTCCACCGCGAACTTGAGGGGCCAGTTCCCGAGGGCGTCCGCCGCCGTGTAGCTGGCGGGGTCGATCCCGATAATCGCGTTCAGGCTGTTCGTGCCCGACTTGAAATCGCTTACCATCTGCGTCGGGTTGTCGTAGTTGATGAACCGGATTTCGTCGGGACGGATCACCCTGCAGTAGTACTGTTCCCCGTAGTAGTTCGGGTTCTTCCGCAGGATCGCGAGGGTCGCGGTGGAGTTCGTGTAGTCATAGTAGAATCCTCCGGAACCCACGGGATAGCTCGGGGAGTACTTCATCGGATCCTGCTTGAGCGCTCCCCAGATGTACTTGGGCAGGATCGGGATGTCGGCGGTAGAGAACATCGTGGCGATGGGCCGCTTCGTCGAAATCCGGACCGTGTACGGATCCACGGCCGTGATAGACGCGATGTCCGTCGTGTACGTGTGGAAGATACTCGCGGTCTCGTTGATCTGGAGGTTGTAGGTGAACACCACGTCGGCGGCGGTCACGGGATGGCTGCGGTCGGATGGGTTCGTGGGGTCCGTGAAGTAGGCGTCGCGGACCAGGTTGAATGTCCAGTTCGTCTGGTCGGGCGCCAGGCTCCACGAGTAGGCCAGGTCGCCCGTCACGCGGTACGATTTGTCGAACGTCACGAGCGTGCTATACGTGCTATAGACGATGATGTACTCGTCCACCAGGGTCATCCGCAACGGATTGTAGGTCGTCACCGTCCACGCCTGGGTGCCGAGTCGGAGGGACCGGAAGGGTGGCGTGAACGCCGCGGCGTTGCGCGAGCCGAGTGTGATCACCCCCGTGAGGCCACTCAACACCAACACCGCGACCAGCGTCGCGACGAGGATCGCCTTTCCCAAGCCTAACCGAGCCCGGATGTCTGAGCCTCCCGTCAACCTCTTCAACCCCTGCCCCCAACGCACCACCCCGCAGCTACGTCTCAGAATCGAGGCACGCGTTGCAAGCCGCTCGATATCGCGAGGATTTCTCGCATCGTATATAATGCTTCTCGATGTACCGAAGACTCCTGGGCTTAAGCTTCGGATGGTCTCAAGACTGAGACCGGGGCCCAACGCCCATTTCTGCGCCAAGCGGACGGCCCATGGCGACCCCGGAACCTAGCGGTCGGCCAACTCCTATGCGTCTCCGGCAGATGCCGCGAGGCTCAGCTCGTGTACACGGACTGGCTCTGCTCGTGCATGAATTGGGGTAGGTAGAAGTACCCGCCCGCGGCCTTGCCCGAGATCCCGGACATCTTCCAGCCGCCGAAGGGCTGCACGCCCACGACCGCGCCCGTCGTGGAGCCCGCGGCCCGGTTCGCGTACATGACCCCTGCCTGGCACTCCCGGAAGAACCGGTCGATGTCCGCGGAGTTCGCGGAGAAGATGCCCGCCGTGAGCCCGTAGTCCACGGAGTTCGCCAGCTCAAGGGCATCGTCCATCCCATCGACCTCGATGATCGAGAGGATGGGCACGAAGAGCTCCTCGTTGTTCACGCGGTGCTTTCGGGGAAGGCCGTCCACGATGGTCGGCTCGACGAACAAGCCGTCGCCCTTGAGGACCTTACCGCCGTGGAGGATCTTCCCGCGGCCCTTCTTCACGTCCGCGATGGCCTTCTCGTACGTCTTCACGGCCGCCTCGTTGATCACGGGGCCGAGGTACGTATCGCGGACCACGGGGTCCCCGATCTCAATCTTCTCGGTCTCCGCGAGGAGCTTCTCCAGGAAGGCCTTCTTCACCTTCTTGTCCACGAGGACGCGGGAGCAGGCGGAGCACTTCTGGCCCCCGTACCCAAAGGCGGCGCGCATGGCGCCCAGCGCGGCCTTGTCCAAGTCCGCGGTCTCCGTCACGATGGTCGGGTTCTTGCCTCCGAGCTCCGTGATGATCGGCTTGGGGAACGTCTCGCTGAACGTGCGGTACGCGCCGAGGCCGACGTCTCGCGACCCGGTGAAGACGAATCCCGCGACGTCCGGGTTATCCACGAGCTCTTGGCCAACCGTGGACCCGGGACCCGTCACGTAGTTGAAGACGCCCGCAGGGATGCCCGCCTCGCGGAGGACCTTGTACAGCTCCCAGCCCATGTAGGGCGTGTCGCTTGCGGGCTTGAAGACCGCCGTGTTCCCCGTGATCATCGCGCCCGAGGACATGCCGCCCGCGATGGCGAAGGGGAAATTGAACGGCGCCACGACGGCCCAGACGCCGTAGGGCCTGAGGACCGACCGCGTCTTCTCGCCGGGCACGTATTGGTCCATGGCGAAGTCGTACCCGTGGTTCCGCTCCATCTCCTCCGCGTACCAGCGCATGAGGTCCGCCGTCTCGTCCACGTCGGCCATGGCCTCGTAGCGGTTCTTCCCGTTTTCGAAGGACATGAGGGCGGCGTAGTAGAACTTCCGCGCGCTCACGAGGTCCGCGGCGCGGCGCAGGATCCGGACGCGTTCCTCCCACGATGTGGCGGCCCATGCGGGGAACGCCTTCTTGGCCGCGGCGATGGCCCGCTTCGCGTGCTGCCGTCCGCCCTTGGAGAACGTGCCCAGGACGAGCCTTCGGTTCGCGGGGGATGTGTCCGCGAAGGTCTCACGGGTCCAGACCTCCTGGCCGCCGATGATCAAGGGATGCTTCTGCCCGAAGTCCTTGCGGACCTCTTCGACCGCGGCTTCGTAGGCCGCGTGGAATTCGTCCGTCTTCCCCGCCTCGACCGCGTTCTGCCACGTCCGCTCGTTCCGGAAGACCATGGGTCCTCACCCCAGTGAGCCGCGCATGCCCGACTCCGGAAAATAAGGTTTCGGATATTACGCTAGGCGATGTAGGAATCCGTGGTCCCCTCGTACGTGTCGTATTGCACGAGGACGCCGATGTGGGCCAGGAGTTCCCGCGCCCACTCTCGCGTGTAGGAGTTCGGCGGGATGTCGTGGGTGGTCTCGAGCCATTCGAAGACCTCCTTGAAAGCCTCCTTCTCCTCGTCCCGCGTGAGGCGCTGGCCCAAGCCGGCCACGGAGGTCTCGAGGCGGTTCATCGCGAGCACGAACTCCTTCGCCTGGGCCAAGAACTTCGCCTTCTCCTCCCGCGTCATGGGACGGACCTCGCTCGCACGATGCCGCGGCGACGCGATAAACGTTCCGCAGACAGGTTCATGGCGGACCGCAGATTCGCCCGGCACGATGCCGGACGCGGTGCGCGTGGCCAAGGTCTCCGAAATCCCCGTGGGCGCCGCCAAGGTCGTGGTCGTCCTCGGCCACCCGGTCGCCGTCTTCCATCTGGTAGACGGCTTCTATGCGGTCTCCAACGTTTGCCTGCACCGCGGCGGTCCCGTCGGCGAGGGCACCTTGGACGGTCCCGTGGTCACGTGCCCCCTCCACGGGTGGGAGTACGACGTTCGGACGGGGAAGAACGTCGCGAATCCCATGGCCCGCCTGCAGACGTACGCGGTGCAGGTCGAGGGCGACGATGTGCTCGTCATCCCGTGAGGCGCACCTTTAACCGCGGTCCGGCGGTTCGCGCCTTCCGTGGACTGGCTTTGGGCGGTCCTGGCGGTCCTCGCGATCCTCGCCCTCCTGGCGAACTTCACGAGCCTCCGCCAAGGGTTCCTCCTGCAGCGCGGCGTCCGGGTCGGGCTGCGCATGGCCTTCGGTGCGTACTTGCCGCGGTCGGTCGTCCTCCTCCCGGTTCGCGGCATGGATGAGGGGTTCGACGAGAATCTCCGAGCGCTCCTTTCGCAGGAGTACCCGTATTACCGCGTCGTCGTGATCCCGGACCGGGCGGACGATCCCGCGGCCGCGCGGCTCCTGGAGATAGCCCGCGAGAAGCCTCAGGTGCCCGTGGAGGTCCTGGTGGCCGACCCCGCGGGCATGGGCGGCAAGGTCAACGCCCTCCGGACGGCGCTCGCGCATTTGGCCCCGGACGACGAGGTCGTCGTGTTCGCGGACGCGGACATCCGGCCGGGCGCGGACTGGCTGCGGCAGCTCGTGCAGCCTCTCGCCGATGTGACCGTGGGCGCCTCGACGGGATTCCGGTGGTACGTCCCGCCGCGGCCGACGTTCTGGTCCCTCGTGCGCTCCGAGTGGAACGCGGTCAGCGCGAACGTCCTCTTCGACGCTCGACGGAACTACACCTGGGGCGGGTCGTCCGCGGTCCGCGCGGAACATCTGCCGCGGCTCCGCCTGGAGGAACGCTGGCGGGAGGTCCTGAGCGACGACCTGGTGCTGACGGAGGCCGTCCGGACGGCGGGACGGCGGATCG
Source organism: uncultured Methanomassiliicoccales archaeon (assembly GCA_964546105.1). Classification (GTDB taxonomy): domain Archaea; phylum Thermoplasmatota; class Thermoplasmata; order RBG-16-68-12; family RBG-16-68-12; genus RBG-16-68-12. Next base: position 20,107 of record CAZJIP010000008.1, on the reverse strand, counting down.
TCTACGCGCCCGCGGCCCTCGTGGCCACCGTGGAGGATGCGGACCGCACGGCCTGCGTCGATTGGTGCCTGCGACAGATGATGATGGCCACTCTGTACCTGCCCATCGTACGCCGGTACGCCGCCGCGGCGTTCGCGGTCTTCGACGGCGCCGTAATCCTCGGAATCCTCTCCTTGGTCCTCGCACCCCTCCTGTCCTGGGCGTATCTCGTTCCCGCGGCCTTGTTCCTGGTCACGCTGCCCGCGACCGTGGCGAAGGCCTCGCTTCGGCGGAGTGCCTTCCTCTCCGCGTCGCCATCGGTCGCTCGCCTCTGGAGGATTTCGCCCACGCGGGTCGCGATTGCCGCCCTTGCGGTCCCGTGGCTCATGCTCTGGGGCCTTGCGAAGACCCGCCGGCAGACCACGATCACGTGGCGTGGCCGGACCTACGACGTCCGGGACCCGCGGCATGTCCAGCTCATGGAGACCGTGCCCGCTCCCGCAGGCTCTCCTGGAACTTCGACAGCTCGCTGAGGATCGCGTTGCGGTGCTCGCTCCGCCGCAGCGTCGCGGCCATGGAGAACCCGGGCGGGACCAAGGCCACGAGGACCGCCGCGAGCGCGAGCGGCGCGGTGATCGTCACGTTCACCGCGGTCGCGACTAGGAAGATGGCGCCCACGAGGGTCGGCGGCAGGAAGAACGCGAGGAAGACGCCCGCGATGGAGACGAGCGGCTGCCGGGCCTCCGTCTGCATCGCGAGGACCTCCGCGTCGGAGAAGGTCTTCGCGGTGTGGACCATGGGCTCCCCGTGCCGCGCGAAGCGGTCGCGAATCACCGCCATGGCCTCGACGAAGCCCTGGGACTCCGCGCGGAAGGCTCGGATGGCCCCGGGCGTGAAGCGCACGAGCAGGCGCCGCCCGTCCTTCGTCTCAAGGCCGAGGCCCGCGTGGACTAGGGTTCCCGCGGAAGAAGCGAAGGGGGACATGAACGAGCCCGCGACCTCATAGCTCGCCGGATAGATATCGCGGATCTCCTCCCAGCGGAAGTCCCGTTGCTGGCCCAGGAGCCGGCGCCACAAGGGCAACGAGATCTCGATCCCGTTCTCGTAGATGTACGTCGGGTTGGGCTTGAAGAGGACCATGGCAGCCAGAAGGATTCCGAGAGGCAGGAAGCAGATGCCGCTCAGCGGCCACAGGCCTTCCGGGGCCGCGGCAATGGGACCGAGGACGAACGTGACCACAAGGAGCAGGAGGAGCAGCGCGACGGACATCGGGTTCGCCGGGATGGGCTTGTATGCATAGAGGAGCGGCCCCGGGTCCTCGGTCGTCATGCGAGCAGGCCGAAGCTCCCGGCGCTTATCAGGCTTACAGCAATGCCGGCGGGGGCCCGAGGGAACCCGCGACGGAGATCAGAGCGACCGTCATGGCGACTGTGCCGTAGGCGAGGGCCGCGATGCGCCCGGCGTGTCCCCAGCCGCCGACGAATGCGACCAGGTGCGTGCCGACGATGTAGAGGATGAGGAAACCGAGGGTCACGAATCCGCGTCCCACGGTCATGGCGGCATCCATGGAGACGGCACCGGAGGACGTGAGGGTGAGCGCGGATACCACCACCGCGAAGGCGCCCACGACGGCGGCAATGAGACCGATCGCCCATCGGCGACTGGCAGGCCGCGGCGCGAGCGATCGGAACCAGACGACGTAGGTCGCGGCGAGGATCGCGGCGAGCACGGCCCAGGCCAAGCCCCACCACAGCAACGAAGGGTCGGCAACGAACTCGAAGGCCCTGCAGTACGTGCACGAGGTCTGCCACGAGAGCTGCCGAACGAAGAGCCCGAGATTCGAACCGGCAAGGATGGCCACCCCCGCGACTGCGGTCACGGCGAGCCAACGGATTCTCCTTCCAGGTCCTGCGTCCTTCCATCGCCTCTCTGCGATGCCGGCGGCCACTATGATGACCACGGCCGCCAGGAGATAGGGCAGGGGCCAGAGGAACTCGGGACCGGGCTCCTGGAGTCCGGGAACCACTTGGTCGGCGTGGAGCATCCGGTCCATGAACGAGCCGGTCCTTTCTTGGGCCTTCCGGTTACGTTAGGGACCGACCGGTCCGTGCACGGGAAGCTTGATTCGCAAGAGCTCACTGCGTGCTCCGCAGAAACCTTTTCCCGGGCGGTTCATACCCGAGATTGGATGCTCGCCGTTGGCATCGAAGGCACCGCGCACACGATCGGCGTCGGGATCGTGGACGAGCGCTGCCGCGTCCTCGCGAACGTGTACGACATGCTCCGACCCAAGAAGGGGGGCATCCATCCTCGGGAGGCGGCGAACCACCACGCGGAGCTCGCGGCGCCCATGATCCGCAAGGCCGTGGAGGTCGCGGGGGTCGGCTTCGATGACCTCGACGTGGTCGCATTCTCCCAAGGTCCGGGCCTGGGGCCCTGCCTCCGGACCGTGGCCACCGCGGCCCGCGCGCTCTCCTTGTCCTTGGACATCCCGCTGGTCGGCGTCAACCACTGCGTGGCGCACCTGGAGATCGGCCGCGGGCTCACGGGGTGCAAGGATCCCGCGCTCCTCTACGTGAGCGGAGGCAACACGCAGGTCATCGCCTACGCCCGCGGCCGCTATCGTGTCTTCGGCGAGACACTGGACATCGGCATCGGGAACATGCTGGACAAGTTCGGCCGCGAGGTCGGCCTCCCGTTCCCGGGTGGCCCGCGCCTCGAGAAACTCGCCCTCCAAGGTGGCCAGCTCCTTCCCCTGCCGTACAGTGTCAAGGGGATGGACGTCGCCTTCAGCGGGATGCTGACCGCGGCCTTGGCCCTGCAAAAGGGGGGCGCGCGCCTCGAGGACATTGCGTTTTCGGTCCAGGAGGTCGCCTTCGCCATGCTCACGGAGGTCACGGAGCGCGCCATGGCCCACGTGGGCAAGGACGAGGTCCTGCTCGGAGGGGGCGTCGCGCGGAACCGGCGGCTTCAGGCCATGGTGGGCCGGATGGCGGAGGACCGCGGCGCGAAGATGTTCGTGCCGCCCGGCGACCTGTGCATCGACAACGGCGCCATGATCGCGTGGACCGGGCTCCTCATGCACCGCGCGGGCACGCGGACGGCCTTGGAGGAGAGCCTGGTGGACCAGCGGTTTCGCACGGACGAGGTCGCGGTCACATGGCGATGAGGACGCCCTTCGTGATCTGCCCCCTGCGAGCCGAGGATGCTGCGGCAGTCGTGAGCTCGCCCGCAGCCTGGACCGGCGGTTCAACTCGGAGGGCTTGGCACGGATTGCGCGCGACCTCGGGACGCACCCGGGTTTCGTCGCGGTGCAGAAAGGCCGCATCGTGGGCTTCGTGATATGGTCTCGGTTGGACCTGCAAGGCGCCGACCTCTGCGGGATGGGAGTTGCGGAGGACGTTCAGCGCCGCGGGATCGGCTCTGCCCTCCTGGCGGCCCTCATTGCGAAACTGAGGTCGTCCGGCCTTCGCTACCTCGAGGTTTCCACGGTCGTCGACGACGTGGACTACGAGCCGTATGTCCGGACGCGGCGGTTCTACCGCGCCCGCGGGTTCGTCGATCTTCGCGTGGACCCGCGGTACGGGGGATCCGGGGACGATCGCTACGATCGGCTCGTGCTTCGGCGGGATCTCGCGGCCGGGGCGGCGGTACGTACAAACGAGGACGCCAACCCCCACAATGGCATGGGTCCGGATGGGCAGTCCCAGGCGGCCTTTAAGTCGGCCTAAATCTTGCTCTCGGAACTGATAGCAAGGACCCAATCCAGGTGATCTTCATGCCCATAACCCCTGAGAAAGAAGCTGAGCTAGCCACGGGGCCGAGCGGAATCGCGGAGCCCGCCGCCGGCGGCAAGGCGCGAGGTGCCTTCGCGGTGATCCGCACAGTCCTCGACGCCTATGCGTTCCAGATCCTCGTGACGATGCACGCCCAGGAGGCTACGGCCTTCGACCTGAGCCGTCGCCTAGGCATCCCTATCGTCGCCTGCTACCGGAGGCTCCGGAGCCTCGAAGAGCTCGGGATCATCGCCCCGTCGCGGGTGACCATGTCCTCGGCCGGCCACCCCATCCGGCTCTTCCGCTCCCATCTGCGCTCCGCGCGGATTGCCTTCGAGGAAGGCCGCCTGGTGGCGCGGATTGAACTCGCTCCCCCCGGTTCCGACGGCGAGCCGGAGGCGCAGCTCGAGGAGGTTCTGGATAACGGCCCCGCCAAGCGGAAGCGCTCACGCGCGCCGCGCAATCTCGGATACGCCGGCACCGCGCTCGAACTGGTGGCCCATGGCCGCGAGGGTGCCCTCGATCCCGGTGAAGCAGGCGGCTAGGTCCGGGAACGAGCAGATGCCCATGTGGCCGATCCGGAAGATCTTGCCCTTGAGCTGGCTCTGGCCGCCCGCCAGGATCACGTGATACTGCTCGCGGAGGATCTTCCGGACCTTCGCGTCGTCGATGCCCGGGGGATAGTTCGTCGCGGTGACCGTGTTCGAAGCGAACCGTGGATCGGGGAAGAGGTCCACGTCGATTGCCGCGTACGCCGCGCGGGCGGCGTCGGCGAGTTTCTTCGTCCGCGCGATGCGGTTCTCGAGGCCCTCCTCTCGAAGCATGCGGAGTGCCTCGCGGAATGCAAGGAACAGGGGCACCGCGGGCGTGTAGGGCGTGTCCTGCTTCGCCAGCCCCTCGACATGCGCCTTGAGGTTCGTGTAGAAGGAGGTCTCCGAGTGCAGGGACTCCAGGGCGCGCCGGGACAGGGCGACGGCGGCAAGCCCCGCAGGAGCCGCGACGCACTTCTGGGACCCCATGGCGAGCGCGTCGATTCCCCACTCGATGAAGTGGTTCTCGAGGCCGCCGACCGCGGTGATTCCGTCCACGAGGAGGAGCTTGTCGTGCTTCTTCACGACCTTGGCGATCTCCGCGATGGGGTTCGTGAGCCCCGTGGAGGTCTCGTTCCAGCAGACCGTAACCGCCTTGTACGAATCATCCGCCTCGAGGGCCGCGGCGACCCGGGCCGGGTCCACAGCTTGTCCCCATTCGAACGTGAGCGGGGTCGGCGTGGCGAAGACGCCGCAGAGGTCGTTGAACCGCTCGCTGAACTTCCCGTTGACCAGGTTCAGGACCTTGTCGTCCTTCCGCAGCAGGCCGGAGACCGCGGATTCGAGGCCCGCTGTCCCGGAGCCGGAGAGGATCGCGACGTCGCCCTTCGTGCCGAACAGATACTGGACCAGCTCGCGGAGCTCCGTGAGGATCTCCTTGAATTCGGGGCCGCGGTGGTTCAGCGCCGGGGCCGACATGGCCCGCAGGACGCGGGGATGCATCTTCACAGGCCCGGGGAGCATGAAGACGGTGTCCTCGGCATCGTACATGGTGCGCGAGCCAAGAGGTCAGCCGACTTAAACGATTCGTCCATTCCTCTCGTGGTCCCGTGGGGCCGGGCTCGGACGTTGGTGCAGAGCCGCGGGAGCGGTCGGATGCGCACGTGCCGCCACGGACTCCACACGAAAGAGTGTTCCTTCGTGTGATAAAATTCTAAAAACAATTATATATCATCATCTCGATGCGCCCGACAAGCGTCGGTCAAACGAGGTCGTTATGACCCTCGCGAGCAGACGATCTCCATGCAAGATGACACGGAGAAGATCACGCTCCGGCTCCCGAAGCGGTACCTGAAGGCCCTGGACTTCCTCGTCGAGTTGGACGACTTCCCGAGCCGCTCCGAGGCCGTGCGCGCGGCAATCCGCGATCTCGTGTACGCCCGTGTGGAGCTCGTGACGGACAAATTGAAGAAGATCCAGGAAGCCGAGAAGTCGCTCGCCGAGATGGAGTCGCTGAGGAAGGAATTCCTGCAGAAGTGAGAAGGGTCAGAAGGGATGGATGCCGCCGGAGGGTGACGCCGCCGCACGCCAGGATGTCACGATTACCTCCCCCCCAACTGGGTGGCCATTGCGCCACCCACTTTTCTTTTGAAGATGCCACCTGAGCGCTCTTCTCGGGCCTGAGAATCGTTCTCGAAAACCGGACCTGATACGCGTCTCGCCACCCCTATACGCTCCGCGCTCCCGTGGTCGCCGCCATGGCGACGACGACCGCGGCTGAGAGCGTCACCGCGGACGCCGAAGCGGCCTTCGACGCGGCCTCCCTAGCCTCCCAAGTCCGTCGCTTCCTGTGGCTCTCCTCGGGCATGTTCAGCATGTCCGCGCTCGCCCTGGCGTTCCTGGATTACTGGACCTTGCGACCCGAGGGCCAGGCCGTGACGCACTTCCTCGCCGCCGTCGTGGCGGCGGCCCTCTTCGGCGTCGCGACCTTCCTGAAATTCGGCCCCGACGAAGCGTGACCCTTGCCCTCCTGTGGCACGCGCCGAACGTTTATCTACGCACGCCCCCATCGCCGCGTCTGTGGAGCGGGAGGTCTGGGTCCGAGCCGGAATGTTCGGAACGGTCATCGTCTTGGTGTCCCTCATCTTGATCACCCCGAGCCTGCTGGGCCGCCCCTCGGAGCTCGCCTCGATCCCTGTGCTCATCGTGGCGATGACCCACGATCGATCGGCGATCATCGTAGATGTGACCGCGGCGGTGCAGGCCTATCTCTATGACAACGTCACCCTCGAGGTGAAGCACACGGCAGCGAACGGGACGAACACCACGCTCCGCAGGTACGCGGGCAACGAGACGTACAACGCCCAGGTCGAAGTGCCATCGAACACGACTCCGCTCTGGATTCATGCAAGGCTCGTGGACCTCCAGGGCAACTATTTCGAGTACAACCTCACCGTGCGGACCTTCTACGACGCGAACAACGCGTACAAGCTCACCATGGCGTTCACGTTCCCGGACGATCCGGCGGAGGCGACGCGGTACGCGGTCCCGCCCGCGGACTTCCGTTGGCCCATCCCCCGGAGGGGCATGCTGCCATGAGGGTCTCCCGCTGGACGCTCCTGTGGCTCCTCATCGTGGCCGTGCTCATCACGATCTGGGTGGGCGTGCTGTTCGGCTGGATCACCCCGGGGAACCTCGTGACCTCATTCTTCATCTTCATCTACGCGCTCGTCGCCATCGCGTTCCTCGCGATTATCGGCGCCGTGTTCCTGGGCATGGTCATCAGCCACCGGATCATGTCGGGCCAGGGCTTCACGCCGTTCGAGGAGGAGATGCTCCGGATGCGCCAGGAGGTCCGCGAGCTGCGGGATCGCCTGGACGCGATCGCGGAGAAGCTCGGCCTTCCCTCGGGGCCCAAGGACCGCCCGCGCTAGGCGAGCCGCTCGGGGCACACAGACCGTCGGGAGCAATGCACGCATTTCCCCGGACGGTTGTGGTTCCGGTGCGCCTCCCCTTTCGTCACGCAGGCGCGCATCTCCCCCATCTTCTGCAGGACCAGGCGCTTCAGGTCCTCGTTGTACTCGATGTCGTGACTCCCGTCACCGTACCGGATGATCCCGTAGGGAGGTGCCTTCCCGTACTCCTCTTCGATGAGGAGGCAGTAGGCGGCGATCTGTAGGATGTGGGAGAACAGGGGGCCGCGCGGCGTGCGTCCCGTCTTCACCTCGACGGGGATGTGCACGTCACCCTCCAGGAGCACCGCGTCGGGCCGGCCCGAGAGGCCGTAGCGCTTCGCGACGAACAGCTTGGGCTTCTCGCGGGCCGAGTCGACGTAGACGAGCTGCCCCTCCCCCATGTCGTACTTGGCCCGGGTCGAGCGCGCCATCTCCTGGGACCGCATGGACCGGTACAGGAAGGAGCTCGCCCCGATGAGCCAAGCGAGGGCGAGGGCCATGAACGCCTCCGCGAGGAGCGAGTTCTCCACGCCGGGGATGGAGACCGCGGCCACCGCGAGGACCGCCGCGGCCATGGCGGAGACCAAGATGATCCGTTCGGAGAGGAACCGCTCCTGTACCGAGGACAGGTGCTCCGCGCGGTACAGGAAGTAGACGGAGGACAGGAGCCAGATTAGGGAGATCGCGGAAAGGAGGCGCGCGATCTGGACGGCCAGGTTGACCAAGAACGTGACGCCGACCGTCGCGATGATCGTGGCGGCGATCGCGAAGTACATGACGCCCGCCTCGGCCTCGCGGGCCGAAGCCTCATGGGTCTCGATCCCCCGGAGGTCGTCGGATACCCGGATGTGCTCCTTCTCCCCCTCGACGATCTCGGGTCCCTCCTCCGGGGCCATCCCGCGGCTCAGCCACCAGCTCAGGGGGCAGTACCCGAACTTCTCGATGTCCGCGGCGGAGAGGAGCTCGGAGGACGCCACGCCGAACCATCCCGAAGCGGGGCTTTAGAGCTTTGTCCCTCCGTCTCAATTTCCGCAGCGACCACGCGGAGGCGGCGGCGACGAACGCGTAGAGGCCAAGGACGGCGGCGGGATCGTCGATCACGGGCCCCTCCGAGGCCTCCGGGAGGTCGCCCCCCCAATCGCGCCGGAACGCGTCTGCGAGCCGGTCCACCGCGGTCGGCTCATCAAGGAGGAGACCGATCTCCCGGTTCTCCGTCGCCGAACCGAAGGCCCAGTTCATGCTCGACACGAGGGCCGTTCCGTCGATCACGGCGCCCTTGTTGTGCAGCCGCTCCACGATTCCATGCGGCACGAGCACCTGGGCCTGCAGGTCGACGGACTCGCGGTGGGCGCGGTCGTTCAGGGAGGCGGCGAGCGCCTCGTTGCCGCGGGAGTCCTCCTCGGAGGACCACCGGCTTCCATCCAGGAGGATACGGACGGAGACGCCCCGGCGCGCCGCCGCGAAGGCTGCCTCGAGGAACGGGTTGGGTCGATCGCCCCAGGGGTCATCCGCGTAGAACGCCTCGATCCAGATGCGCTCGCGGGCCGCGGCGAATGCCCCCAGGAGTCCGTCATCGGCCAGGCTGGTGTCGGGTCCGAGGACCAGCTGCGCGTGCCACGGCTCGCTCGGTTCGCTGAGCTGGCGCGGTGCGGGTTCCATGGATGGGACCGGGCCGACCTCGCCTTCCGCCGTGGCCGGGGCTGAGTCCGCCCGCGAGGGATCGAAGTCTTCCTCGAAGACCTCCCACAGCTGGTCGGCGAGGGCGAGGTTGTCCACGATCACGGACCACCCCCGGTTCCCCGCCTCTCCCGCGGCGGGGAACCCCGAGTCCCCGAAGTTCTCCGAGGCCACGAGGACGCACATACCGTCCACGATGGCGTACTTCGCATGGAGATAGCGGTAGCGTTTGACCGCGTCGCCGTTGCTCGCCAGGAAGCGGACCTCGGCCCCCGAGGCAAGGAGATACGCGATGGCGGTCTCCTCTGCATCCTCGACGCCGCCCACCGGTGCCCCCTCCAGCAAGACGCGTACGCGGACCCCGGCCTGCGCCCGCTCCGCGAGCACCCCGGCGATCGAATCGCTGGTGAGCGTGTACACCGCCGCGTCCAGGGTGTGGCTCGCCGAGGCGAGGAAGGAGAGGAGCCGGTCACGACCGTCGTCGGGGGACACAAGGACTTCAGGCCGTGTCGCGACCACCACGGGCGGCGGATCGAACGCGGATTGACCGAGCCGGTAGGCTCGGATGCCGGACCAGTCCTCGGCTCGGTCCGTGTCCTGCCATCCCGCCGCGTCCGCGACCCGGGTCGCGATCGCGCCCCGGCCGGGCGCGGCTGCGGGGATTCCATCCCATCCCGCTCCGACGTACGAGGAGGCGCCGTACACGTAGGCGTCCACCGGGTTTCCAATGGCGTCCAAGAGGAGCACCTCGTCCCCCGTGTCGGCGAGCCGCAGCGCACCGCCCTCCATTCGCGGCCCATCCCCGCGGTCGTACGTGAAGTCCGCCGGCCTCCGGACGTCCTCGGCGTAGGAGGTCGAGTTCCGGGTCGCGACGAGCCGCGCGCCGGGCTGCAGGACGGTCCCGAGGGGGAAGGTCGCGGTCGCCTCTCGGTCTGTGAGACACCACCCTGCCAGGTCGATGGCTGCGTCGCCCCGGTTCTCCATCTCGACGAACTCGTCGTCCCTCGCCGCATAGGGATATACACGGACCAGAAGCACGGCCGCGTCCGGGGAAAAAGAGGGCGCCGGGGGCGGCGGGGGAGGCACGGCGCCGTCCGCGGCGGGGCCGGTGAGGAGGGGGGACGCGACCAGGAGCGCCGCCAGGAGGATCGTCGCGGGGAGGCGCCCCGGGGTCGTCACGATCCGCAGGAGGACCGCGCTGCAGATAAGGCCGGCCGCTACAGGCACGCTACATCCCCGCCCCGACGGCCGCGCATTCCCGGCAAAAAGAATCAGGGGGGATAACCGCGGCGGTGGCGTCTTTTATCCTGGGCGGACAACGAACGGCTCGAGGCGCGTGGGAGTGAAACCGCGAGCATCAGGCGTTGCCTTCCTACTCACGGCGGCGTTGGTCCTGCCGTTGCTCGTCCTCGCGGCGCCTTCCCTGGTCCCCCCAGACCGCGTGGTAGGCCTCCCGGGAGCGTCGCCCCCGCGGGTTCCGGCGGCCGGCGACCTGCAAGCCTCCGCCGCGGGCCTCAGCCTCGCGCTGACGACGCCGACTCCGCGGGCCAATCCGCAAGACCCGGTCGTCGTGACCGTCTACTTCAACAACACGGGGAACCAGGCGGCTCCCGCCGTCTGGATCAACGTGACCGCGTCCTCGGAGTTCACGTTCCTCTCGGACACGGCGGTGGGCAACCTGACCGGTTATCCGCGCTACAGCTTTGCGAGCGTCGGCCTTGGGCTCCACGCCTTCCAGATGACGTTCCTGGTGAACGTGGGGGTCGCCCCGGGAACGTGGTTGACCGTCTCGGCGACGCTGGTCTATTCCGACGGGACCGGCGCCCAGCAGTTCGTGGGCCCGTCCGCGGTCTCCGTGCTCATCGGCGTGGTCACGAAGCAGCTCTACCTGGGCTGGGGCACCCTGCCGCTGACGATCCTCACGCCCGTGCCGCCGTCCGGCGGCCTCGTGTCCGCGGGGACCTTCACCCTGACGCGCGGTGGCCCCGCGCTGAACTTCGACCTCGCCCCGGTCCTCGCACGGCCCTTCCGCGTCTTCAACCTGACCGCGACCCTGTACATGCAGCCCATCGCCACGCCCACGACGCTTGACGTGAACCTCACCCTGATCGACGAGAACGGCGGCTCGGGGACGCCCGTGGCGTGGAAGGAGCAGGTGAACGGGATCACGGGCTCCGGGTACTGGACCCTGATCTACACGTTCCCGTCCCTGGACTACACGTTCCCTACGGGGCACGCGATCCGCCTCCAGGTCCTGAACACCCTGAACAGCGGGCAGAACGCGCTCCTCGCGACCAACGCGACGACGCAGCCGTCCCGGATGGACCTGCAGACGAGCTCGTACGTGTCCGTGGACACGCTGCAACCGGTGAGCAGCCCGCCGACGTACCTTTCGCCGAAGTCCACGCTCGTCATCCTCGCCAACGTCTCCGACCCGTTCGGGAGCGAGGAGATCTCCGGCGCGTCGGTCAACCTGACGTCGCCCTCGGGGCGGATCGCGAACCAGAGCGCGATGGCCGTCGTCCTGACGGACCCATCGAGCCCGTCCGCGTGGAAGCTCTTCCGCTATGCGGTGGGCCCGACCCTCCTCCTCGGGACGTACGCGTCCGAGGTGACCGCGGCGGAGCGCAACGGGGTCACGGACGCCGCGGCGAGCTCTGCGGTGGTCCGGGCGCCCGCCTTCTCGTTCCAGAAGCTCTCCAACGTCCCCCAGTCCAAGTCGGGCGGGCGGATCACGTACTCGCTCTGGTACAACAACACGGGGACGGGCCCGGCGGGTACGGTCTGGGTCAACGACACGCTCCCGAGCGTCGTGAACTTCCTCAGCAGCGGGCCCGTCGCGCCGACGTCGGTCGCGGGGAGCACGTACGGCTGGGTCTTCACGAACGTTGCCGTGGGCGCCCACCAGCTCCAGATCACGGTCCAGGTCAAGGGAGGCGTGTCGAGCATCGGTTACATCCGGAACTGGGCCTTTCTGAACTACTCGGACCCGCAGGGCTTCCGCTGGCCCTCCAACGTGAGCCACGCGGACGTCGTCCTCAACGGCCCCGTCCTGTCCCTCGGCCTCACCAGCCTCCCTTCCAGCGTCCTTCATTCGCGCCAGCCGGCCGTCTTCACATTCAACCTGACGAACACGGGGGACGCGGCTCAGCGGATCTGGATTAACGTCACGCTCCCCGCGGGCCTCGCCTATGTGAGCGATACGTCCGCGACCTTGGGCGGGACGCGGACCGTCGTCGGCAACCAGGTTAACTTCGTCTTCGCGAACATGCCCTCAGGTGCCAGCACGCCCGTTTCATGGAGGTTCAACCTGACCGCGCAGGCCGGGGGCGGGCTGACTTGGGGGACGCTCCTGACGACCCGGGTGGCCCTCAACGGTTCGAGCACGAACGGGCTCCTCATGCCCGAGCAGACCTTCTCGCTGACCCTGACGGTGGCCGCTCCATCCTTCACCGCGGCGGGCGCAGCCTTCGGGGTCCCGACGGCGGTGCCCCGCGTGGTCCTCCCCGTGTACGTGAACTTCACCAACTCGGGGAACGAGGCCGCGCGGACCGTGTGGATCAACCTGACGCTAGACAGTAACCTGAGCTTCGTTGACGCCGCAGTCCCTGCGACGGTGTCGGGCTCCCAGGTGGGCCTGATTCTCTCCAACGAGTCGGTGGGCGCGGACGGCGTCCTCCTGAACGTCTCCGCCGGGCCCTCCGTGGTGGACCGTCAGGTCCTCCGTATCAACGGCACCTTGGACGCCGTGGACGGTTTTGGCAACCGCCTGCCGCGGCTCGTCCTCTCGAACGCGAGTGTGGCAGTGGCTTTGCCCGCCGTGTCCTTCCGCCTGACGCGGGCCGATTCGACCGCGGAGGCGGGCTCCACGCTCGTATACACGATCGACGGAGGCAATGCGGGCAGCGGCACGGCCTCCCAGGTCTGGCTCAATGTCACCCTGCCTTCCAGTCTCCTCTACGTGGACGACACATTCGGGGCCGTGCGCTCCTCCCTGGGATCGGCGGTCTCTTGGCTGTGGACGGACTACGCGCCAGGTCCGCGGAGCTACACGCTCATCCTCCAGGCCGGCCCCCAAGCGGCGGACAACACCTCCGCGAACCTCACCTTCTCGGTGGAGGCCCAGGATGCGGGCGGCAACAACCGTCCCGTCACGACCTTCGGCGGGAACGTGAGCTTCTCCGCGCCCACAATCGTCCCGACCGCGTCCGTGGACCGCACCCAGGTCCTCCCGAGTCAGGACCTCAACTACACGTTGCGCGTAACGAACGCCGGCTCCACCGCGGCGAGTTACCTCAACCTCACAGATTCCCTGGACGGCCACCTTCAGGTTGTGACGTACAGCGTATCCGCGAGCGTCTCCGGCACCGGCACGCTGACGTGGCAGTTCCGGGACGTCAAGCCGGGCCAGACCATCGAGATCTGGGTCCTGGCGAAGGTCGCCCCGGGCACCCCGGCCAACACTCAGATCGTAAACGTCCTCCGGGCAGAGTATTCGAACAGCCAGGGCGTGCCCCTCGGGAGCGTCTACTCGGCCCCCGCGAACACGGAGGTCCAAGCGGACCTCGCGCCGGTCCTCTACATCCTCGCGGTCGGGTCGGGCGGCGGAGCGGTCGTCGTCTTCGTCGTGTACCGCCGTTACCGCGTGCATGTCGAGGACGTGTTCCTGATCTACCGCGACGGCATCCTGATCTCCCACCTGACCCAGGCGGACGCCCAGGCGAAGGACGAGGACCAGCTCAGCGGCATGCTCACCGCGGTCCAGGACTTCGTGCAGGACGCGTTCACCTACGGGCGGGACCGGGAGCTGCACCAGCTCGAGTTCGGGGACTACCACATCCTGATCGAGCGGGGGAAGCACGTTTATCTGGCCGTGGTCTACGAGGGCCGCGACTCGGGCCTGATCCGGAAGAAGGTCCGCGCGGTCCTCGAGCGCGTCGAAGCGGCCTACGGTCCCGCGTTCGAGGCGTGGGACGGGGAGATGGAGCGGGTCGAGGGGACGCGGGATCTCCTCCGGGAAGGGTTCCTGGAGACGGACCGTCCCTGGTCCCTCGTCAAGCCCAAGGCGCCCTAGGCACGCCGCGTGGGTGGGCATTGAACGTACGGTAAGTGGACGAGCCTTATGGGTGGCCTGGCGTCTCTCCCGTCACCGTGTCCGTCCTGTCCGAGCGCGAGATCCCCGCCATCCTGTGCAAGGACCTGTCCAAGCGGTTCGGTGAGATCGAGGCCGTGCGACGCCTGACCCTGCTCGTCCCGCGCGGCGTGACCTTCGGCCTCTTGGGCCCCAACGGCGCGGGCAAGACCACGGCGATCCGCCTGTGGCTGGGCCTCACGGAGCCGACCGAGGGCACGGCCTTCGTGCTCGGGCGCCGGATCCCGCCGCGGGACGTCCTGCCCCGAATCGGCTACATGCCCCAGGACGTCGCGGTGTACCCGGACCTGACCGTGGACGAGAACCTCGCCCTCTTCGGCCGCCTGGTGGGAATGAACGCAGAGGCCATCGAGGACCGCACGGAGGAGGTCCTCGAGCTCGTGGACATCGCGTCGCGGAGGCACGATCTCGTCGCCACGCTCTCGGGCGGCATGCGCCGCCGCACGTCTCTGGCGGCCGCTTTCCTGCACGATCCGGACCTCCTGCTCTTGGACGAGCCCACGGTGGGCGTCGACCCGGAGCTCCGCGCGGCGTTCTGGACGTACTTCCGCGAGCTCACGGCCCGCGGGAAGACGGTCCTGATCACGACGCACTACATGGAGGAGGCGGTCCAGTGCGACCGTGTGGCCCTCCTCCACCGGGGACGCCTGCTCGCCCACGGTCCGCCCGCCGCGATCAAGGAACGCACCCACACGACGAACCTGGACGACGCCTTCCTTGCCCTGGTGCGCGCGGCCCGGGAGCCTACCCCATGAACCCGCGCCGCATCCTCGCGGTCTCGCGGAAATCCCTGTCCCAATTCCGCCACGACAAGCGCACCCTGGGCTTTGTCGTGGGCATGCCGCTCCTCATGGTCCTCGCGTTCGGATACACGTTCGGCGGCGAGGTGCACGGCGTCCGCACGCTCCTGGTGAACCAGGACGTCGGGACTATGGGCGCGCGGTTCGTGGAGAACATCACGGGGGACACCCTGGCCCTCGAGACCTTCTCCGATGTGGCTCCCGCGCGGGCCGAGGTTGACGCGGGGCGCGCATGGGCCGTCGTCTGGCTTCCGGCGAACTTCACCGCAGATCTCCTGGCGAGGAGGGCGGCAATCCACGTGGTCTTGGACGGCTCCTCCCCGCCCATCGTGTCCGCCGTCCTCGGCAAGCTCCGAGCCTCCGCGGAGGCCGCCTTCGCCGGCGCGGGCGGCGCTGCGGCGCTGAGCCTGGACCAGGCCTTCGTCTACGGGTCCGCGAACACGCGGTTCATCGACTCCTTCGCCCCGGGCATCATAGCCCTCGCGGTGCTCATGGTCACCACGATCTTCTCCGTCATCATCATCGTCCGCGAGAAATACGGCGGGATGCTGGAGCGGCTATTCGCCACGCCTCTCCGCCCGTTCGAGCTCGTCGTGGGCCACGCCCTCGCGCTGTCCGTGATCGCGGTGGCCCAGAGCACGGTCATCTTGAGCGCAGCCATCCTCCTCTTCCAGATCCAGATTCAAGGGAGCGTGCTCCTGGCCTTCGGCGTCCTCCTCCTCTTCGCGGTCGGCAACCAAGGCCTCGGGATGGTCGCGAGCGCCGCCGCGAGGAACGAGCTCCAGGCCGTCCAGTTCATCCCGTTGGTGCTGTTCCCGTCGCTGCTCCTGACCGGCGTTTTCTATCCCCTGGAGGCAATCCCCGGTGGACTGCGCCCCCTCTCCTGGTTCGTCCCGATGACGTACGCGAACGACGCGCTGCGCAGTGTCATGCTGCGGGGATGGGGCGTCGGGGACCTCGCCCTGGACCTCATGGTCCTCGCAGCCTACGCGACCGTGGCCCTTTTGGCCGCCGCGGTCTTCATCCGCCGGCAAGCGTGAATCTCAGCGCAGTCCCTTGACGAGGTCCCGCAGCGCCTTCTCCGGGTCTTTCGCCTTGACCACGCCCGAGGCCAACAGCACGCCCACGGTCCCGAGCTCGAGCGCCTTCCGGACGTCCTTCCGGTCCTTGACGCCCGCACCGCAGAGCACGCCGACGTCCGGATTGATGCGGTGAATCGCGTCCACGGCGCCGGAGACGACCTCGGGACGGGCCGTCGTCACACTGACGTCCCCGCCGATGAGTTCGGGTGGCTCGATTGCGATGTAGTCCGGCCCAAGCCGCGCCAGCGCCTCCGCCTCTCTCAGGTCGTCCGCGCAGGCGATGACCTCGAGACCGAGCTTCTCGCAACGCGGGACGATCGCGGCCACGTTCTTGTGCGGGATTTTCCGCTCGCTGTGGTTCAGGAGCGTGCCCGCGGCGCCTGCCTCGAGGAGCGCTTCCGGAGGCAGCCAGCCCGTGTGCGCACCCGCGTCCGCGGTGTCCGCGTGCTGCCCGAAGACCGGAATGTGGACGAGCCGAGCGACGTGAGCGAGGTCGGAGAGGGGCGGTGCGATCACGATGGAGGCGCCCGTGTCCTCCGCGACCTCGGCGCAGATCTTGGCGAGCTCCCAGCCGCGCTTCCCGAGGACCTCGGGGTAGACCTTGAAGTTGACCACGATGGCGGGAAGGCGCACGGGGACGGGGAAGGGCATGGTCGCACAAATAGGCTCGGTGCGAATCATTTCCCAAGAAACATCATCTCCTGGGGGCCATGCTGGCTATCATGGAGCGGGTGCGCTTGGCGGCCGTCCTTGTGGCCATCGCCGTCATCGCCGCGGTGTTCCTTGTGATTCTCACCTGGGGATTGATCACACCTCCCACGCCGTGCCCGCTCACCTTCAGCGTCCGACCCGTCAACACGACGTTCGGGTGGATCTACGTCGTCGAGTTCCTGCGGGGCACGCCGCTCCCGCTCTCCGCGTACAACGTGACGTTCTTCACGTGGGATACGAACGCGACAGGCAGTGAGGGACGTGTCATCGAATACGAGGGTCCGCTCACGGCGATCGTGGGGTCACCGGGCAACGTGTCGTTCCAAGACCGCGGAGGTCTGGAAGGCTACTTGGACGACAGCGGCGATTACTTCTGGGCGCGGACCTGGCACAACCTCTGGGTCGAGCAAGGAGGCCAGGTCGTCGGCGGGACGGTCGGATGCATCTAGCTGCGGCTACTTGACGCTCTCCCACTTGCCCTTGTGCTTCTCCATGAGCTCGGGCATCGTGGTGTACTCCATCTCGTCCATCGGGAGGCGGTGCGGTTCGAACGGGCCGTGGCGGCGCATGTAGTCCGCGATCTCCGCCGCCTGCCTCCGCGCGGGCTCGAACGCGGGGTCGTCGAACAGGTCCACGGGCGGCAGGATGAGCTTCGCGTTCGTGATCTGGAAGCCCAGGCCGAAGCACCGCGGCGGTCCGTCGAACCGGGACGTGCGGTTGTTCTTCTCCCCGACCACCATGACGGGCCCGTTGTGGGATCCGCGGTTCCAGCCCGACACCAGGAAGGGCCAGGACCACGCCTCGAGGACCTCGCCCATGGCGGGCAGCCCGCTCTGCGTGCGGACGATGGCCACGGGGTCGTCCTTGCCGACGTACTTGCCCGCGATCTGGGAGAGCTTGTCCGTGGAGACGCAGGCCACGGGCTCGTCCTTGGGCACCTTGTCGCTGCGCGCGTACACACGCTTGATCACGTACCGCCCCTTGGCGCCCAGGAACATGAGGAGGTCGTACATCTCCTCGGGGCAGTTGAGGAAGATCCGCTGGTGCTCCTCGATGTCCCAGACCTCGAAGCGGAAGCCCATGTGCATCGCCGTGTCGATCACGAGGCCCGCGGAGTTGAACGGATCCCCGAACATGCGGAAGATGGGCAGGTTGAACGCGCCCGGTTCCGTCTTGTCCATCATGAAGATGGCCACGGGCTCCGACGGCCGCTCGACCATCTCAATCTCCGCACTGCCCGGACCCATGCCGCGAACGTTGCCCGAGAACGCGTCCACGAGGAGATCCTGGCCCGCGCCGTAGAGGTGGAGTTCCTTGGCCACCTTGGTCGCCTTCTCGAACGTGAGCCACGCGAGCTCATGGATCTGGCGGTGGTCCACCCCCTTGCGGTGGGTCATGATGAGCTGCATGTCGTCCCCGGCGCTCGTCACGTAGAAGTCCTCAATCACGCCGAGGGACTTGGCCTCCTTGAGGTTCGCCCGCGCGGTGTCCATCACCTGCGGGTGCACGATCTGGTGTCCCGCGATGCTGCCGACATCCGCCTTGATCAGCGACAGGGTCGTCTTCGAGCCGTTGCTCTTGGGCATGGAGCGCCTCTCCCTGCGAATCGGATGTCCACCCGCCATATTAAGGTTGTTTCGCTTGACGACGAAGCGTTCCATGTCACCGGAGGCGGAACACCGCGACGAGGGCCTTCGGCGGTTCCTCGAGCGTCCCGTGGAACGTGGCATCGTCGATGGACCGGACCTCGAAGCGACGCTCGAAGTACGATCGGAGCTCATCCGGCGAGAAGTGGTACGGGCCTCCCATGCGGGGCTCCTTGTCGGAGAACGCCTTGAGGATCAGGTGCCCCTGGGGGCGCAGGATCCGCGCGACCGTGGTCACGTACCTCGGCCGCGACTCCGGCGGCAGCACGTGGAACACGCCGCGGTCCACGACCGCGTCCACGATACCGTCCCCGAGTTTGGAGTCCAAGATGTTGTCCACGCGGAAGTCGATGTGCACTCCCTCCCGGTCCGCGGCGTGCACTGCCTTCCGGATTGCGGAAGGTGCGATATCCGTCGCGACGACGCCGTAGCCGCGCTTCGCCAGCGCGATGGCCTGCGTGCCGGGACCGGTGCCCAGGTCGAGGACGTGAATGCCCGGCTGCGCGTGGGTGTCGAGCGCGGTGCCGATGTCCGTGTCGAGGGCAGGCGTGTACCAGGGGAGCTCGGAGACATCCCGCGTCCGGTACAGGTCTTCCCACCAGTCCGTCGGAGGAGGCACGGTGTCTCACACTCATCGGCTCGATAAGTCCCTTTGCGGCTGGCCTCAACCTTTCTCCGCGGAGATCATGCCGTACGAGGCGTGACTCTCCTCGAAGGGTTCGCCGCGGACCATGCGCGTAGAGTGGTCCGCGCGGACGAACCCCAGTTCGCCGGCGATCCGCAAGGCGTCGTCATGGTAGCCTCCGACGCACATGCGGAGCTTCCGGTCCTCGGCCACGGCGAGCACGGAGGCCAGGAGGTCCCGCGCCGCGCCGGGGTCGTCGGGACTCGCCACCCAGGGGCCCACGGGGTCGCGGTGCTCCCCCCGTCGGAGGATGATGTATCCGCGGACCTTGCTGCGCGACCGGCTCACGAAGGCGCGGTCCGGATACTCCCGGAGGATCGCCTCCAAGGCGCGGCGGCGGTCGAGACCCGTGCTCGCGCGGTCGAACGCGAAGACGCCCTCGTAGTCCTTGGGCCGGAGCCGTGCGCTCTGGGGTCTTCCGTCGACCCCATCCGCCAGGAGGCGCCACGAAGGATACTCCTCGCGGAACCCGAGCCGAGCGTAGAACGGTTCCGCGCCCCCCACGCTGTCGAGCTTCGTGGTGGGGATGCCGCGCCGGTCCACGAACTCGAGGCACGCCCGCAGCAGTGCGTCGCCGATCCCGCGGTGGCGAAGCTCCCTCACGACGATCATGGAGTGAATCCACGCGATCCGGCCGAACCCAAGGACCGCCGCGGTCCCCGCGGGGATGCCATCGAGCACGGCCTTGAACGCCCCCTCGGGCTCGAGCCGCAGGAGCCTCGCCCAGTCCTGCGGCACGCGGTACCACTCCTCGCCGTCCGTGAGCATCATCCCGAAGGGGACGTCCTCCAGCGTGAAGGGGCGGATTTCGAGGGCCATGCCTCGCGGTCATCACCCCTTCCGGGTATGGCCTTTTCGCGGGGACCTAGAAGAGCCCCTTGATGACGCCCTGCTCGTCGATGTCCATGTGGATTGCGGCGGGCTCCGCGCCGAGTCCGGGCATCCGCATCATCTCCCCGGCGAGGGCCACGAGGTACCCCGCGCCCGAACTCGCGCGCACGCCGCGGACTTTGAGTGTCCAGCCTTTCGGCACGCCGAGGGCGCGCTCGTCGTCGGTCAAGGACATCTGGGTCTTCGCCACGCAGACGGGGAGGTCCGCGAGCCCCGCGTTCTCC
>CAZJIP010000007.1:0-30396 GCA_964546105.1 uncultured Methanomassiliicoccales archaeon | reverse complement strand
GGTTCAAGGCCGCGGTCACGGACCGCAGCATCGCGAACTGGTGGACGTTCTGGGCTACGAGCGACATCGGGCCGTCCTTCACGAAGGACCAGGTCGGCGTGGATCCCTGGGACGACGAGGAGACCACCCTGGCCAAGTCGCCGATCCGATACGTCCCGCGGATGGCCACGCCCCTCCTCATCGTGCATTCCTTCGACGACCTGCGGTGCTGGCACGTGGAGGCGCTCCAGATGTTCACCGCGCTCAAGTACCGCGGCAAGGAGGTCGAGATGTTCCTCGTCCCCAAGGAGAACCACGAACTCTCGCGCGGCGGTAAGCCGAAGCACCGGATCGCGCGGCTCAGGGCCTACCTCCGATGGTTCGACACGCATCTCGGGTGAGACCGAGCCGGCAAGCATAAAACGGGAGTACGCATTCCGCCCGCGGGGCGCCGCGCTCCTCCGGGCGTTGTTCCGCCGCTTCCAGCCCGCCAAGCCGGGAAGCGGTCGAGGGGTGACGTCCTTGACCGCTCCCGCCCGAAACGCACGGAACCGGACCGCGACCTCGTACCGCCGCGTGTGGCTCCTGCTCTTCCTCGCCTGGACGGTCGCCTACGCGGACCGCACGATCACGGGCCCCATGGTCAGCTGGATGATCGCGAACCACGTGGGCTTCCTGGCCACGGGCTACCCCTACGCGCTCGGCGGCATCGTGGGATCCATGTTCTTCGCGGGGTACATGCTGACCCAGTTCCCCGCGGGCTACCTGGGCGACCGCTACGGCCGGAAGGTGCTCATCGGGCTCTCGACCCTGTGGGCGGGGATCACCACGGCGGCCTCCGCGGCCGCGAGCTCCATCCTCGGCTTCGTGGGGCTGCGCGTGGCCACGGGGCTCGGCGAGGGCGCGTACTACTCCAACGATAGGGCGCTCGTGCGCGTGGTGACCCCAGAACGGGAGCGCGCCCTAGGCATGGGCCTCGTTTTCGTCGGCTTGGCCACCGGACTCACCTTCGCGACCATCGCGACGGTCCCCCTCCTGGACTGGGCGGCCTCCACCTGGGGGACGGATGCCGCGTGGCGTGCCGTGTTCCTCCTGTTCGCGGCGCCGACCTTGGCCGTGGGCATCCTCTTCGTCCGCGCAGTCCACGTCGAAGACGTGCCCGGGTCCGCCGAGCGCGAGGGGAAGCGCCTCGCGGCGGCCGCGGCGCGGCTCGCGGGCGTCTCCCTCCTCTTCCTCGGGGCCATCCTGGCCACGTACGTCCTCACGGAGCCGCTGGTGGTGGCGGGCGGCGTCAACCTTGGATTTGCCCGGATCCTGCAGGCGGCCGCGGTCTTGGCAGTCGCGTTCCTCCTGATTGGCGTGATCTACGCGCGGCTCGGGCGCGCGTCGGCTCCCGTGCTGAAGGACCGCAATCTCCTTCTGATGTACGTATCGGCGATCGCCATCCTGTGGACGCTCTGGCTCTTCGGCTTCTGGTCCGGCCAGATCCTCACGGAGACGGCGAACACATCCCAGGTCACCGGGTGGGCGTTCGCGGGCGCCTTCGGGATCGCGAACGGGATCGGCTATCCCCTGGGCGGCTGGATTTCCGATCGCTCCTTCGCCCGAGGCCTCGGCCGGCGGCGGCTCTGCGTCCTCCTCGCGGGACTCACCGCGTTGCTCGTCGCGGCCCTGGCGGCCTACGTCCACCTGGGGCCGTCCAACGTCGTGATCCTGGGAATCCTCCTGTTCGCCATCGGCCTCCCGTTCGCGGCGATGCAGACGGTCCATATGGCCATGACCTCGGACCTCGCGCCTGAGGCCCTGCAGGCGCAGGCCTTTGGGGCCTGGAACCTGATCGCGGAGATTGGCGCCGTGCTCTCTCCCGTCGTCGGGGGCGCCCTGCGCGAAGCCACGGGGGCATGGACGTGGGCCCTGCTCCTCAACGTAGGCATCCTAGCGGCGAGCGCGGTCCTTGTCCTCCTTGTACGGGAGCGGCCGCCGGAGTCCTCACTCGTAGCCCCTGAGTGATCCTGTGCCCCATGCTCGGTCGGGAACAATGACAATAATGACGGAACGCTGATTTGGGAATTCCTAAATGCTCCTCAGTGGGGGAGCGGAACGGCCCTAGACGAAGACGTCCTGCAGAAGGTCTGGGAGAAGGGCGGAATCACGGGGGATGCCGACCCCGATATCTGGCGCAAGGACGAGTGCGGCGCCTGGATTCGGCGGGACTTCTACGGAAACGAGGAGTCCCAGTTCGGCTGGGAAGTCGACCCGGTGATTCCCGAGTCCGAAGGCGGCAGAGAAGACCCGTCGAACCTGCGGCCGCTTCAATGGCGGAACAAGATGGCGAAGCGAGGCGAACGCCTCACATGCCCCATCATCGCGTCGGGCTGGTCCAACGTCCAGAGGTAGCGCGCCGTCAGGACTCCACCGCGACCAGAAAGTTCGGCTCGATCTCTCCTTAATAGCGCAACCGTAGCTGAAAGGGGATGAATGGCACGGCCGCGGACGGCAAGCTCACTCGCTCATGGGGAAATTCGCTCCCACCCAGCGAGACGCCAGGGTGTCCATTGACAAAATCCGAGCCGCAAATCCCTTGCGGATTCGAACCTCGATCGGCCACCGTTCAATCGGCGCACATTCCCGCAGGACCCGGTCAAACCCACCCGACGGAACGTTTCCTCGGTCGCCGGTCTCTGGGGGCGACGCGGCGGGTCCGCCGCTTGACAAAGCTTTTTCAACCCTCATCTGCCGTTCTTTGGAGGATGGGAGCGACGCCAGGTTCCAGGGTTGGTCCCCGCGATTCGTTTGTGTCCGCAAAGCCTCCAGCGCTGCGACCCGGCGATGCGGTTCGCTTGAAGTTCCTGTACCCGGGGGGTACCGTGGAAATCGTGGACTGCACGTGGATCGCGGTCGTGGGCCTCGGGGTAGACGGCTCCGAGACGACGAGCCCGTGGGTGGTCATCGACTTCCAGGGTCGGCGGGTCTGGAAACCCCTGGGATACCTCGTCCAGGCGGAGATCCTCGAGGAAGGTCGCGATCCCGCGGTGCTCCCCGACCGCGTGCCCGAGCGACCGTCCGGAGACCTCGGCTACCATCGCTAGGCTCTTGGGTATCGGCTCCGGCCTCGCTTGTGATTCGGGATCCCACAGACCCACACCGCCGCGGCTCACGTCAGCGCGTGAAAAATCCTCATTATCCCACGTGATATTACGTGACACGCCCACCAAGCGTAGGCCCTGCGGGGATCGGGGGCAGGGGGTGAATGGTTGGTCGATTTGTCAGAGGAGAGCGTGCTCTTCCTCCGGGTGACGCCGGGGAAGGTGGAAAGCGCCTTGTCGGAACTGCAGAGACACCCGAAGGTGAAGGCCGCCGAGCCCGTGATGGGACTGTACGACATCGCCGTGACGGGCGCCTTCGCGACCATGGACGAGCTGCGGAAATTCCAGTCCGAGATCGAGGCGAAGGAGTTTTGCGAGGGCTGCGCGGCGCACCCCGGCTTCGAGAACTGGCGCAGGAAGGAGGAGGCCGAGGAGCCCGTGAGCGGCTGGACGCTCATCCGGGCTGTGGACGCGGAGCGTGCGATGGAGGAACTCCGGAAGGTGCCGTCCGTCCAGAAGATCATCGGCACGACGGGCGAGTACAACGTCATCGCGCGCGTGGGCGCGAAGGATCCGAACGCCCTGCAGCAGAGCGTGATCCGGGAGATCCAGAAGGTCCACGGCGTCCGGCGGACGGAGACGCGGCCAAGCCTGACGAGAACATGAACGGAGGAGGGCCCACTGCCCCTCTCCTCCTCTTCTTTTGTCTGATGGCAGAACGGCACTCCGCAAGAGACCGGACCAGGCTTCTGGGGCCAAGGAACTCTGTCAACGTCCGAGGAATGGCTTTGCTAACAGGGCGGCACAACGGAAACGCCGGTGGCGGCGTGCCCCCACAGACACCTCAACGCTTAGAAAAGTTGCAGTGGGCTCGACCGGATTCGAACCGGTGACCTTCACCGTGTCAAGGTGACGTCATAACCACTAGACCACGAGCCCGGCCTCGCCGCCTAAGAGATGATTCCCCTTAAGGCTTTCCGACCTCAGGTTGTGTGACTTCTTCTGGAGATTTTCACTTTCACAGCACTCTCCCCGGAACCTTCTCTTCTCTGGACCTCCTTCCTTCCTCCACAATCCCTCCGGTGGCAGACCACCGTCGAGTGACTCGCCCGGCATGACGCGCTCTGCGCCGAACACGGGCGGGCCCGGGGTGCGACGAACCGTCGCATCTCGGAGTCGCAACCGCCTTCGGGAGAAGGCAAGGGGTGTATGGTTCCACCCCGGTGCCCTCCGCGATGATGCGATGAGTCCCCTCTACGATCCGCCCGCGTACCGGGTGGGCGCACGGGAGGAGCCGAGCGGAGCGGAATGCGTTGCGGGGACGGCGCGAGGAACGCCGGCTCCCGCATACGCTACAGAACCCCGACCTCACGCCACGGGCGCCCAGAAGAGGGTCAGCATCTTGGCCTGGTCGTCCTCCTTGTGACACCCTGGGCTGCACGCGTACACGTCGCCCGGGGCGCCCTCCATCTTCAGGTTCGCGGTCGCGAACTTCCGCCAGAAGACGTCCCAACCCTTCGTGGAAAGGTCGCGGTAGGGCCCCTGGTACACGTACCAAGCCACCCGGCCCGTCACGTGGGTCCAGGCCGGGAGGACGCCCACCTGGATCTCGCCGTTCGCCTTCGCGCCCAGGGCCTTGTGGATCTCCTCGCAGCACGTCATGGACTTCCGCCGCAAGACCACGCGTGGTGCACGGTCAAGAAGCCTGTGCACATACGGTACGCGGCGCGCGGGATACCGGGGGCCGCGGGTCCGTTTCGCTTGACCGCAACGCATATGAGGGCGGTCCGCGTGGGCGCCGCCACCGGGGTGGTCCCATGGCCTCGATCGACAACTTCGAGTTCGCCCACCAGCACCGGAGCGAAGTCGCCTGGATGTCCCAGAACACGAACACGCTCCCCATGCATCCCGCGATCCTGGACGCGATCCGCACCAGTTTCGAGCAACGCGAGTTCAACAACTACCCGTTCAAGCGGGGCATCTTCGGCCTCCCGGAGGCCATCCTGGAGGACCTCGGGCTCGAGGGCTACGACCTCGTGCTCACGAACGGCGGGATCGAGGGCGAGTACTTCGCGACCCGCGCGCTCCTGAAGCCGGGCGACGAGGTGGTGTCCACAGACCCGGCGTTCCTGCCCATCCACGCGCAGATCGAGATGTGCGGCGCGAAGCCAAAGTCAGTGGACATCTACCGCAAGCCCCACGTCCTCACGCCGGAGTGGGCCAACGAGGCGGTCACGCCCGCGTCGAGGGCCATGTTCCTGATCGACCCGGACAACCCGCTGGGCTCCGGGTACACGCGGTCCCAGGTCAGGGGGCTCGCCGAGGTCGCGAGGGACCACGACCTGATCCTGATTGACGACATCACGTATCGCGACTTCAATCCGGACCACGTGCTCGCCACGGACTTCTATCCGGAGAAAACGCTCCTCTCGTACAGCTTCAGCAAGGCGCCCGGTCTCGCGGGCATGCGGGTGGGCGCGATCCTCGGACCGGCCGAGCTCATGAAGCAGGTGAAGAAGTTCGACACGAACCCGCTCGGCGTGAATGTCCTCGCGCAGCGAGCCGCCCTCGCGGCCCTGAAGACCAAGAAGGAGTGGCTGCCCGGCATCCGCAAGACGTGCGAGGCGAACCAGAAGACGATCAAGGCCGCGGTGGACAAGGTGGATGGCGCCTTCCTTCCCGTGTTCCCCTCCAAGGCGAACATGTTCGTGATCGATGTGAGCGCAACGGGCGTGAACCCCGAGGCCCTGGAGGAGCGCCTGCTCCATGATTACCTGGTCCACGGCCGCGCGGGTTCGTACCTCTCCAAGCTGAACGGCGGGAAGTTCTTCCGCGTCTCCTTCACGGTGCCGGAGAAAGATGCGGAGCGCTTCGCGGACGCGTTTCCCGAGGCCATGAAGAAGCTCCGGAAGTGAGCCGAAACGGATACCACCCGAGCCGGGCCGCAGCGGCATTTCGAGTTAACCTTGTTTAAGGTTGCATTCCGCCGCGAGGCTCGCACGGATGCCCCGGTCTCCCTCCCCGCGAAACCTACTTACCCTCTCCCGCCATCCTACGCCTACCCCTGGGGAGGAT
Organism: uncultured Methanomassiliicoccales archaeon; assembly: GCA_964546105.1. Classification (GTDB taxonomy): domain Archaea; phylum Thermoplasmatota; class Thermoplasmata; order RBG-16-68-12; family RBG-16-68-12; genus RBG-16-68-12. The sequence goes on along the minus strand of CAZJIP010000007.1, from coordinate 24,256 downwards.
ACGTTGGCGAAGCAGGAGTACCTGAACTACATCGGTGGGGAATGGGTCGGGGCGGAGAAGGGCGAGACCTATGCGGTGATCAATCCGGCGAACGGGCAGAAGCTCGCGGACGTCCCGAAGGGCAGCGAGGCCGACGCGAAGGCCGCGATCGATGCGGCGCGCGAGGCGTTCGACAAGGGCAAGTGGCCCACGATGACGCCGGGCGACCGCGCCGCAGCGCTCCTCAAGCTCGCGGCGCTCATCGAGGCGGACATGGACCGCCTCGCCATCCTGGAGTCCAAGAACCAGGGGAAGACGATCAAGCAAGCGCGGGACGGGGACCTGCCGTTCAGCGTGGACAACCTGCGTTTCATGGCGGGCGCGGCGCGCACCCTGTCGGGCTCCGCGTCCATGGACTACGGCTACGGCGTGACGAGCATCCTGCGCCGCGAGCCCGTGGGCGTCGTGGGATCCATCACCCCGTGGAACTACCCGTTCATGATGGCCATCTGGAAGATCGCGCCCGCCCTCGCGGCAGGGAACTGCGTCATCCTGAAGCCCGCGTCCTTGACGCCCCTCACGACGATCGAGCTGGGCAAGATCATCGAGAATGCGGGCCTCCCCAAGGGTGCGGTGAACGTCCTCACAGGACCCGGGTCCGTCCTCGGCGAGGCAATCTCCGCGTCCGAGAAGGTGGATATGGTCTCCCTCACGGGCGACACGTCCACGGGCAAGGAGATCATGCGGGCGGGGGCCAACAACGTGAAGCGGCTCCACCTCGAGCTGGGCGGCAAGGCCCCGTTCATCGTCTTCGACGACGCGAACCTCGAAGCCGCGGCCCAGGGCGCGGTGGCGGCGTCCATGGTCAACGGCGGCCAGGACTGCACGCAGGCTGCGCGGTTCCTCGTCCAGGAGAAGATCTACCCCAAGTTCGTCAAGCGGATGGTGGAGCTCCTGAAGACGGTCCGGATGGGCGACCCCTTGGAGCGCTCCACGGACCTCGGTCCCCTCGTGAGCGATAGGCAGCGCGACAAGGTGGAGAAGTACGCCGCGCTCGCGAAGGAGGAGGGCGCGAAGCTCGAGATCGGCGGCGTGCGGCCCAAGACGAAGCCGTTCGACAAGGGCTGGTACTACCCGCCGACCCTGTTCAGCAACGCGACCTTCGACATGCGCATCAGCTGCGAGGAGGTCTTCGGACCCCTCGTGACCGCGATGTCCTTCGAGACAGAGGCCCAGGCGATCGAGATCGCGAACAGCGTCATCTTCGGACTGCACTCGAGCGTCTGGACCAAAAACGTGCACCGGGCGTTCCGCGTGGCCAACGCGCTGCGCTTCGGGACCGCGGAGATCAACGAGCACCTGGCCCTCGTGAGCGAGATGCCCCACGGCGGGTACAAGCAGAGCGGGTTCGGCAAGGACCTCTCCATCTACAGCCTCGAGGAGTACACGAACGTCAAGCACGTGTACGTGGACATGACGGACGCGGACCGGAAGCCCTGGCACTACATGACGTTCGGCGATCCCCTGTGACTCGGACGCGGACCTAGCCCGCGGCGCGCTCGGACCACGCGAGCGGCAGCTTGCGGGCCTCCCACTCCTTCCAGACCGCGGCGGGGTCGAGGGCCTCCGCGGTGAGGACGCCGGGTCCCGCGAGCGCCTTTCCCTCCATGAGGACCAGGCCGATCGCCGCGCCCACGGCCGTGAGGTAGTGCGCGGCAGTCGTCGACCGCCTCCGATTCGCCTCCTGATTCGAGAAGACGATGTCGCCGCGGCGCACGAGCCGCTTGCCCGCGCGGCTGCCGTCCACCTCGACGGAGAGCGCCTCGTATCCCTGCAGGGGAAGCGTGAGCGCGGAGGGCTCGGGGAACGCGGCGAGCAGGGCGCGGCGGAAAGGCACGATCTGGTCCCCGACGCGGATCACGCGCTCGTCCCCGAGGAGGCCGAGCCGCTCCAGCGCCAAGAGGGCGCGGACTAGGTGCGGACTCAACGCGAGCTTGTAGTCCACGCGCCGCACGGGCTTGCCCAGAAACCGCGGCAGGGTCTTCGTCTCCTCGTGGGAGACCAGGTAGGCCCGCTGCGGACCCAGGGGCTCCGGGAAGACATACTCCTCTTCCTCCCCCAGGGGCTCGCGCTCGCGGAGCGCGCCGTCCTCCCAGACCGTGGGCGGGACCAGGATGTCCCCGAGGAATGCCTCGCGCGAGTACAGGGGGAAGACCTGGATCCCCGCGCTGCCGGTCGTGCCGCCCGTGCGGATGCGCACCGCGTCCACCGCGTCCATCCGCGCAGCCGCGTCCTTCGCCAGGACGCTGGAGATCCCCGGGTCCATTCCCATGGAGAGGAGCGCCGTCCGGCCGGCCGCTTTGAAGCGGTTGTCCAGGTCGAGCTGCTCCAGAATCCCCGGCTTACCACCGGGCGTGCGCGGCCCCGTCGCCGAGGTGTCCAGATAGCCCGTGCCCGCCTGGAGCGCGGCCTCCATAAGCGCCAGGTTGTACTTGGGGAGTGTGGCGTTCACGACGACGTCATATCCGCGGATCGCGGGGACCACGGCGGCCGCGTCCTCCACGTTGAGCTGCCGCGCCTCGATGGGGACGCGACCGCGGATCGCGGTCAGGATGCGCGCGCGCTCCCCCTTCACGTCCGCCAGGAGGAGTGCCTTGACTCGGGGGTCCGTGCGGAGCTCCGAGGCCAGGGTGCGACCCAATCCTCCAATGCCGAGGATCGCGACGCGCATCCGCGAGTGCAGGGGACCTGGGGCAGCTTAGTTCTTTCGTGGCCAATGGCCGATTGCTCGCGGCTCGGTTCGCCTCCGGACCTTACAGGCCATGGGATGCCCGCGCCCAGGCGGCGATGGCCTCCGTCGTCTCGGAGACCGCCTCCCACATCGGCAGATGGCCCACGCCTTCGAGGATGCGGCGGGTGACCGAGACGTTTCTCCGGGAGGGCTGGGCCGCTTCGGCCACGGGGACGAGCTGGTCGGAAGTGCCGTGGATGACTAGGAGCGGGCGCGGGAGCACATCCAGGAGGAACCCACGGTCCGGCCGCGCCGCCATGGCCGTCAGGCCGGCGATCACCGCCTCAGGAGGGCAGGCCCGGATCCGCCGCTCGGCGCGGAGGCGGAGGTCCGAGGACGCGTTGGGCGCCAGGAGCTTCGCCGCGAGGTCGGGCAGCAGGGCCTCCGTCCCTCGTTCGCGGACCTTCGCAATCGTCGCTTGGCGACCCGCGCGGGCCGCGTCGGAATCCGCGCCCGTGCACGAGGCGACCAGGCCGAGACCCGCGACGAGGTTCGCGTTCGCATCGGCCAAGGCCAAGGCGACGTATCCGCCGAAGCTGTGTCCTGCGACGGGGACCGGCTCGGAGCCGATGCCCCGCAGGACGTCGGCCACCTCGTCCGCGTACGCCTCCACGGTCCAGTCCTCCGCGTCCAGGGGAGGACTCGCGCCGAAACCGGGGAGGTCCGGGCAGACTACGCGGAAGCCCTCCCCCACCAGATTGGACGCGACGGCGGCCCACACGGAGCGGTCGAGCGGCCAACCGTGCAGAAGGATGATGGGCGGGTCTCCCGCGACGCCGTACGTGGAGGAGGCGAGCACGGATGGCGCAACGCAGGCCAGAGGAAAAGGTTCGCGGCGGTTCCTAGGTCACGGGTCCCTGGGTCGTGCGGACTCCTGAGTCAGCCCGAGCTGGGCCGCCATTCCCATCATGTCGTAGTACGCGTTCATCTCGGCGATCTTGCCACCCTCGATTCGCGCGACGAGGGCATACGGAAGGCGGACCGCTTTGTTCGTCGCGGGGAACGTGCGGCCTCCCGGTGCCTCCAACGTCGCTTTGTGCGTGCCCGTGAAATGGCCTTGGACGGTGACCCAGTCGCCCTGGCCGAACGCGTGCTCTTGGACGAAGCGGAGATCCGGGAACGCTCGGAAGAGCCGTTCGAGCCCGGGCCGGATCGCCTCGCGGCCTCGCACGGGCTCGGGGGTGCTCGGATACCGTCCGACGGCGGACTCGTGGTGGTAGCTCAGGAACCGCTCCAAGTCGTGGTCGTTCAACGCCTTCGTCGTCGCTTCCGCAATTCGAAGATTCTCCTCGACGCTCATGCCTGTTCACCCCGTCCTCCTTCGAAGGCTTTCCGCGGACGACGCCCTCCTTGGACGCCGCCTCGCGGAGAAGAACCCGCTTCGAGCGGAAGAACCCTGGGGATTTCTCGGAGCGAAGGGCGTGGGATTGCTCCAAAAACCCTCAAATACCGCGAGCCGCCAAGGGGGCACCGGAGGCGTGACCTTCGTGTACTGCCCCAAGTGCGGCACGCAGCTCCCGGATACAGCGGTTTATTGCATCAAGTGCGGGACCAACGTAGCCGCAGCGGCGGGCGCTGCACAGCCCACGGCCCCCGCCCCGACCATCCTCGCGCCCACGGGGGCCGCGTCCCTGAAATGCCCGAACTGCGGCGCGCCCATCTCCCCCCAGTTCGGGGAGATGGTGATCACCTGCCCGTACTGCGGCAGCGGCGTGACCCTGGCCAACAGCGGCTGGAAGGGGATCGAGAAGCAGACCATGCTCCCCATTCGGCTCGCCGACCAGGGGCAGGTGGAAGCCCGGATCCACGACCTCATGGACCGCGGGCTCATGCACCGACACCTAGCGGAGACCTCGAAGCTCGAGGAGATGAACCTCAGCCTCGTGCCGTACTGGATCGTCTCTGTGTCCGCGAGGACGACGATCATCGCGACGGACATGGCCGTCGAGGCCGGGCAAATCGCGACCACGGCGGCTCTCGCCGGACTCCTGGGCGGGTCCTTCGGTGGACGCCGCGGCGGAATAGGCTTCGCGGGGCCGCTCGTCGTGGGGACCATGATGGGCGGCATGATGGGCGGCGGATACGGAGGAGGCGGCGCGAGGAAGAGCTACGAGTTCGCGGACAACTACAACTTCCCCGTGGTCGCGCTCAAGGCGCTCTTCGAGCACCAGCCCCGGGACTGCCAGTTCAACCTTGAGGAACGCACATTCTTCGACGTGACCAAGGTCCCCAAGGGTGTGAAGATCCTGAACGGCGACGTCGGCGAGGACGGCGCGCGCAACGAGGCCAAGGCCCTCGTGGCCCAGCTCCAGTCCCAGAAGGCTCACCAGCAGTACCACATGATCCAGCAACTCCATTCCGACGTCAACGCCGCGGACGTGGAACTCCTCCACGCACCCATCTGGTTCGCGCGGTACGTTCACGACCGGAACAAGATCGCTTTGGTCATCGACGCGAACTCGGGCGGCGTGATCAACAGCATCGGCCTGTGATCGCCGGCACGTGAGGGACGCGCAGTCCGCACCTGGGTCCAGCTCGTCCGGATCAGCCCGAGGCCGCGGCAGGGACGACCTGCGGCGCGGCCCCGGAAAGCCGCCGGGCCACAAGGAGGAACGCCGCGAGCCACAAGGCCGTGGACACCGCGGGAAGAGCCCACGACGCGTAGAAGAAGGCCACGGGGAGCGAACCTGCGACCGCGGTCTCGAGGAAGCTCGCGAAGTTGATCGATGGATTCGCCACGCCTAGGACAAACGCGGCCACGGCCATCCCGCGGGAGACGTTCGTCGCCAGCTGCCACAGAACGGCAAGCAAGAACAACGCTACGAACGCGGCCGTCAGCACGAAGCCGAGGTTGTGAAGGAGTTGCACTACCCAGTGGAGGGTGACCACGAGAGGGTAGGTCGCGCCTTCGACATATCCGCCGCTCGGCAGGAAGCCGTATCCCAGGATGATGCCGGTCGAGAACACCACGAGGGCACTGACCGTGGCCAGGAGAAACGCGACGGTGCCCCGCTTCACATTCGTAGCATGGGCATGTCCATACTCCTGCCTCCCCAGGCGAATTCGCCAGAGGCCGACGACGGCCGCCGAGACACCCACGGCGAGGAACGCATTATCGACGGGCCAGATGATCTGCCGCACTCCAGGGACGGCCCACAGTCCTAGGAGGAACGCCAGGTCGAGAACGCCTGTCGTCAGGGCCAGGCTCAGCGAGAGGAGGAGCCACCGGAGCCCACGCTTCGTGAATGTCCAGGTGGAACCCCTTCCTTCCGGCCGACGACGCACCAGCTCCACGCTTGAACCCATGGTATCCTCGCTAGATGAGACTTTGCGACGATGTCCGCGAGCTTCGGGAGCACCGACCGCGGCAGGCCCACGACCCTCCCCCGAAGAGGGAGCTTGTGTGGGAATGCTCCCGGCGGAGTTCGGGCGTGCGCAAAAAATAGAACCCGTGGCCATCGCAAGACCCCAATTGGAACCCCATGACGTGAGTCGAACCGAGACAGCCCCTCTTCGGAACCCCCCCTTAACCAACTCACGCAGGCGTGGCGCGCGGGAGAGGAGGCAACGCTTGGCCCCAAGAGAGTTAGGGTGTCCTAAACAGTCTTATACCGCGTCCCCTTTCCACCGCTTGGCGGCACGAGCCATACAGGGGAAGCATAGATGTTGTACATGGTGGACGTCAAGGCGGGCATGGAACGGGCCAACGAGGTCGATCGGGGCGAGGGACCGGGGCCTGTGTTCGAGAAGATTGTCAAGCGCTTCCACCCGCAGGCCGCGTGGGGCGTCCCGGATGCACGCCGGATAATCATGGTGGTCGAGCTCAAGACTCCGGCCGAGATGGCCGAGCTCATGTATGCGCTGACTTGGTTCACGGGAGGAGCGCCCACGTTCACGCCAGTCATGCCGCTCGAGACGTTTGGCGAAGCCCTAGCAGCGGCGAAGCACATTGTGACTCCTCCGTGACGCGAAGCTGGTCGCGGCACTGCATCGACCGGGTAGTCAGCCATTTGACGCTTGGCATCCCGGTGCATGCACGGTTCGGACGCGAAGGCGGCCGAGCGATTCCCGTCCCTCGCGGGCAACTGGGTTTGAGGCCGTCCTCCGTCAGTCGGCGAGCAACCACGCTGACTCAGCGGGATCCAATCCGTGCTAAAAAGTAACATGCTCCCGGCGGGGAGTGGACCGATGTGGGTCTGCTCCTGAAGGTCCTGCGGGTATCCCCGACGATGAGCCCCGAGGACACTGGGCGCCTGTGACCTCACGAGCCTCAGAGGACCGATGACGAAAGCCTGCTCACGGCGAATGTGTAGTCACGCAGGAAGTTTGGTCATCGCCCACTCTCGGAAGCGCTTCGAGTTCTTCATGGCGGTGGCAGCGTCGGTCGCCTTCAGCGGTCGTTCCTCGTACTCCGCGAGACTCTTGACATCCAACAGGTCAGAGAGATGCTTCGCGTTCCGCTCAAGTTCCTTCCGATCGAAGCCCAACCGATACAGCAGTCGAATCGAGTCCTCGTGGTCCTGCGCCGCAGACCTGAGCCCCAGGTAATACACGGCCAACGCGTCGGCCATGCTGATTCCGGCATGAACGGCATTGGAGACCGCGACGTCCTAGAACTCCCTGCCTGCGGCCGTTTCCGCGATCGACTGGAAGTCGTTCGATCGCTTGACGTAGGTCGCGTACTTGTCTTTGGAGACGACCCGGGTCCTTCCGGTCATTCCAACACCGTCCCTAGCGGCTCCCCGGCGATGTGGACGCCTTCCTTTACCGCCGCCTTGACGTATGGCAGCGAGGCTTTCTCCTTCAGCTCGGCTTTGGACAGAACCCTGGGCGAGATTCTGATTCCGTATCGTCTAGCGAAGACCCCGGCGAGGCTCATCAACCGTTTCTCGGTCTCCGGTCGGTCCTCGGTCACAACCAGCAAGTCCAAGTCGCTGGTCGGCCCCGCGGAGCCCTTCGCGAAGCTACCGAAGACCACCGCGGAGACGACGACGTCCTCCAACTTGGATCGGAGCGTCTCCACGAGTCCGCGTTGGATTCTGTCTTCGGAACCGAACCAGCTCCGAAAGGTCCTGAAAAGGTACGAATCCTTGTTCGCCGAGTACACGTTCGACCTTCCAATCCTCTTCTCCTGGGCAAGCCCTGCCTCGACGATTGGCCGAATGGCCTTCTGGACCCCCGTGTGGCTGACATGGAGGAGCCTCGCGATCTCGCGTCCGGTGAATTCCTTTTCCGGCAACAAGATGAGGAGCCTCACAATCCGGTAACGAAGCGGAGAGGTTAGAGTGAGCTGGAGGTTCTGGAGGAGCGGTTCGAGTCTGAGCTCGTCCATATGGACACTCTTTCTTCCATATGGAAAGAGATGAGTCCACATAAACCTTCCGACACGGTTCACGGAGGCCACACCCTCAGAGGGCGGACCCTTGGCCCCGGCAGCCCTCGGATCGCCGTGTCGCCAGACGAGACGGCCTCGCTTGGCCCTGCAGCGAAGGTGGTCAGTCCGCCGATGAGGGAGAATTTCGATTTCCAGGCGACCAAGGTCTTCCAAATGCCTTTGAGCATTCAGGTCCCGCGGGGACGGGTCCGGCCCTGGAAGTGAACCCACGTGGGGATGCTCCCGGCCGGGAGCGGACCGACGTGGGTCGGCTCCCAGGGGGCCGCATGAACCGGGGCACCCTCGGGTCTTCGCTGTAGCGTTCTGAGAAGGAGGGAGCCTTGTGTAGGGCGGGTGCGGCCCTGATGAATCAACCCTGGCTCCGCTTCCGCCTCGCCCGCTTCCGACGCTTGTGGGGCACCGGGCCTGGAGCCCGGCGCCCAACCACGCCCCCCACGAGCTTGGACGGAGACAATCCAAGAGACTTCCGCAGAGCCGCGAGGAAGTCGGCCACCTCCCCCTCCTCCGACAGCCTTTGCACGTAGGCCCAGTCAATCCGGTCGCGGTTCGCCGCAGCAAGGAGTCGGGCGTGCTCCAGATCCTTCGGCTCCCGCCACCACTTGGCCGACATGAGCCATTTGACGAGCAGGTCCTCGATCGCAGCGATGCGGACCGGGCCGTCAGGCGTGGCGATGACCTGCGTCCGGGAGATGTCGCCGGTGTACGGCGGCTTGACGAAATCCAAGAAGATGCCCAGGCCTTCGTTGTACCACTGCCTGCCCCGCTGCGTAAATCCCCATCGACGGAGGACCCGCGTCCTTTCCTCGTGGCGTGCGGTGAGCACCGCGTCGATGTCGCCGGAGGCGTACCGCCCGTCCGTGTAGATCGCGGTGGCCGAACCGCCCACGATGATGAAGTCCTTGCTGGGTACCTCGAGCTCCCTTGCCAGGATCGCCGCGAACCGGAGTTGCCGCTCGGTCTGGTCGTCGATCCCTTGGAGGATCCCCATGACTTCGTCCAGCTCAGTCAAGGGCGATCCTCTTCGTCTGCCGCCGGGCCGTTCTCAATCCCATCTTCTCAAGGATCTGGTCTTTCTCTCTGGGCCTGACGAACTCGCGTAGGAGGGCCCGCGCGCGGGGGCCCGGCTCGCCCGCGGATTCCGGGAGCTCCATGGGAGGAAGACGTTCCAACAGCTCGCTGCTCTCCTGGATGCGACGCGCCCGGTCCGCGAACCAGTCGACCTCCGCGGCAATCCGTACCGTGCGGAGCATGACCCTCCGGAGGTCCTCGTCGACCAGCAGGTACCGCTTCCCCCGAGGGCTGTCCAACACCTCAACAAATGGAGTGCCCTCGAGGTCCCGCAACACATCGTAGACCTTGGAAGGATAGGTGTCCAGAATCTTCGACACTTCATAGCCGGTCTTGGGTTCCCGGGACTCGGCGAGCACGCCGAGCACCTTCGCTCGGACTTCGCCGCCGAACAGGCGAATCACGGGCGTTGTCGATCTGGCCATGTGAGGGTTATTACCCATTTCGGGTAATAAGGTTTTGCTCGGAGGGTGCATCGCCGACAACATTGCGTCTCGGAAAGTCGCTCATCGCCGATGGCGCGGTCTTCGCCAGAGAACCCGTATGGGATGCTCCCGGCAGGGAGCAGGCTGGTACGGGCGTACTCCCGGGGAACCGGTCGCGATGGAGAGCGTCCGCGGATTTCAGTTCCAGACACCGAGTGAAACGAGGGCCCTCAGGCACCCAAGATCTTTCGGACCATCTCCAGAAACCTTGCGACTTCTCGCAGCCATCCTGATGCCGTGTCTTTGCTTACCTCTCTGCTCTTGTAGTCGTAATCGGACTTCTCGGCTACCGCCTTCGTGAGCAACCTCCGCCGGTCGGCGAGCTTGGGGTCGATCTTGCCCTGCCTGATGAGGTCTCCGAAGAGCACCGCAGCGTCTTCGTGACGGGTTGAACGGCGGCCGAGGTACCTCACGGTCAACGCATCGTTCGCTTTGACGAGAGCATGAATCGACTGGGCGACCGCGACCGTATACTTCTCTCTTCCGCGCACTGAATCGAATACCGCTCTCGCCGATTCGTACCAGATCTCTGCTTCCTCAAGATCGCCCAAGGAGCACCACTCCTGACTTAATCGACTTCGCGATGGGATCCTTTGAGTCCAGCTCGGCTTCGGTGACGAACAACGGAACGATCTTCATCCGAGTCCGGTCTTGGACGCCTTGAGCGATATCGTAGATTCGATCTACCAACGAATCATCCTTCCTCTCCAGAACAACAGCGACATCGACGTCGCTCGTAGGTGATTCCGTTCTTCGGGCAACACTGCCGAAGAGAATCGCCTCCCGCACCTCGGAGATGCTTGCCAAGCGCTCGGCGAATTCCTTCGCCGCCAGTCGGTGCGGGGAGAGCTCCAGTCCGGCGAGGTTCCGCAGCTCCCGAACGACTGGGGCTTGCGGATTGGTTGACAAGACGCGAGCGGTCCCCGCGCGCTCGCTCACAACAACGCCAAGGACCTCCAAGTCCTGCGCAATCCGCCAGGTCGTCGAATATGGGATGCGCGCCTCCTGGGAGAGTTCGCGAATCGTGAACCTCCTTCCGGGCCGGGCGAGGAGAACCTCGAGGACGCGCGGGTGTTTCAGTAATCGACCAAGATGAGGAGAGGTTTTGGGCCGAGTGGTGCCACTGCGGACGGGGTTGCCCCTTGCCTTCCGGATCCTTCGGAGAAGGGAGGGCCTGGGCTTCGAGGGCACGGCCTTCAGCTCGATTCTCGCCGCGTCGCGGACACCGATGAGACCGATTCCGAGGACCCTGGCGACTCCTCTGACCTCTCCGTCAATCCGTTCGGCCGGAAGGGCCAAGTAAGCCGCGGAAGCGTCCGTCGAGTAAAGCGCCGTTTGCGCCAAAGCCCTCCTCAAGTCGCTCGTTTGGCCCTTCGCCTCGACGATCAAGACCTCGTCGCCTTTCAGCCCCACAATATCCGGGCGCCAGGTGCGGATTCTCACCGAAGGAAGTATTCGGTACCCTGAGCTGCGAAGGAACTCGGCCACTGCATCCGCAATCGCTCGTTCTGTGACTGGACTCGAATTGGTATATTTCATTCTCGGTTAACGTTAACCATTTGTGAATATATATAACTATGGCCCGTTCCGAGGACTGGGGCCGCCCGGGCGTGCCGAAGGCGCCTCCTTCGCGACTGTCCACTGCCCTCCAGTTGCAGGATTGCCGCGAGCCACTTCTCGGGTAGTGGCAGTAAGCCCGTATGGGTATGCTCCCGGCGGGGAGGAGGGCACGTGGGATCCGCTACCTAAGGTCCCTCCATGAGGCAATGACAATGGCATATTCCCTGGGCCTACCGGTACTCGACTATCCAGGCTTCTTTCGCCGTCGAAGTATGAGAAATGCCACGGCCGCCGCCCCGACGATTGCGGCACCCGAGAGCCCTAGAACGAGCGCAGCGCTGCTTCCGGGAGCGGCGGTGACGAGGACGGGCTTCGAAGTGGTCGCGGTGTGGGCCATCGAATCGCTCGTGGTCAATGTCACTGTGAATGTTCCCGCATTCGCGTATACGTGGCTCGGGTTCAGCCCGCTCCCGCTCGGGGTGCCGTCGCCCCAATCCCAGCTGTACGTGTATGGTCCTGCGCCGCCACTTGGATTTGCGGTGAACGTGATCGTTTGACCGGCCTGAGGGCTTGCCGGCGCGAACGTGAAGCCCGTCGCGAGAGGTGACGGCGCGACCGCCAATGCCCATGTGTTGTTCGCGGTATCATAGAGCCACGTCTCATTCGTCGGGCTGAACCGGGTCGGGCCGCCGCCGAACAGGACGATTCGTCCAATGGACGAATCGTACGCCATGTCGTGCCAACCCCGCGCGCTGGGGGCGGTGCTGGGCGACCTCTGAGTCCACACATTCGTCGCGGGATCGTACACCCAGGTGTCCGCGTTTGGCGTCTCGGACGGGCCTCCCACTCCTCCAAAGAGAACGATGACGCGGGACCTTGCGTCGTACGCCATCGCGTGATATTCCCGCGAGGAGGGTGCGACGGCCGGGTTCAGGGGTGTCCATGCGTCCATGTCGTAGTCATACGCCCACATGTCGCCAAGCGACGTCCCCGCGAAACCACCGAACAGGATAACTCGATCCGTTCCGGGGTCGTAGATCATCCGATGGTAGTTGCGGCCCGGTGGACTCACGGCAGGACTCATCTTCCGCCACGTGTTCGTATTGTAATCGTATGCCCACGTGTCCCTCGGGAACGTCTGGTCGGTGAGGTTCCACCCGCCAAACAGGATGATTCGATCGGACTGGGCATCATAGGCCATGCGGGGTCCGAATCGTCCAGCGGAAGGCGCTTCGCGGTTCCCTGTTCCCATCCGCACCCACTGAACCTTGGCCCCCTGGAGGGCCCACGTCTCATTCGCGGGCGAAGCCTCGAAACCAGGCGTGGGGTTGCTGTAGTTGTCTACGATGCTTCGGAAGTAGACGATGGCGTCCGACTCCACATCGTACGCCAGAGGGCCGAACCCCACTAGGTCATCGTCCTGCCCGGTGTCCGTCGAGGACAGCCAAGGCTGAGAAGACGGTGCTAACCTCTCCCACCCCATCGAGGAGACGTCGAGGGCCCACGTGTCCGCAACTGGACGATAGCCTTCCGCGATCGTCGTGTCGGCGATGATACCTCCAAACATAACGATCCGATTGGATTGCGCGTCGTACACCATGCTGTGATAGCCCCGCGCGCCAGGTCCTATAGATTCGCCGGTGCCCGGGGTGGCGATCACTGTCAGGACGACGGCGAGTGCAAGCGAGACAACTGGGGCGAAGCAACGCGAGCTTCCGAATCTAGTTGTTCCAGCCACTGGGTAACATCTCCTTCCCGGTCACGAGGCTCCCGAATCGGAGTCTCCAGCCTCCACGAACGTATCCCTCCCACTCATCCCAAGGGCGGCAAAGTCGACGACGCCGGCCTCCGCGAGGTGGCGGGCCAAGTCGAGGACGGAGAGCCTATGGTTCACCTTCTCCATGATCTCGCCGACTTGAACTTCCCAGATGTGCTCCCCGTCCCAAACCGGCACCAGTTCAGATTTCGCACGCGCGAGTAGGCGCGCAGCAACCCGCCGACCGGCGTCCGTGAGCTCGTACACCCGACGTCGCTGGTTGCCGTTCGGCACGTGGGCAGAACGCACTCCCACGAGCCCGTCCCGCACGAGCGGATCGACGTACTGAGCGACGTGGCGCTGCTCGATCCATGCCGCGGCTGCGACTCCTTCCAGAGTCAGCGCGGGCGGCACCTCTGCCGCCTCCGTGGTGCGCGCATACTGGGAAAGGTGGAGGAGGATTCGTTCCTTCGTGGTGAGCCGGATCGTTCGGTCTGACAGGCGTCTCGCAGCAGTGCGATGCGTTGGCGGAGAAACGGTCCTCTCGAAGGAAGGAGGCTCCGGAGGTGGCGCGAGGACGGGTGCGTCCCCAGAGGGTCCGTTGGCTTCCAAGCCATCGAGCGTCGGCGTTGCGCCATACGGTCTCGGCGGCCAAAGCGTCACGATCAGGATGGCAATGACGATGATCACTCCGATCGCCCCAACGAGCCCGAGGATTCTCACGGCGACGAGTTCCTGCTCGAGGCTGCGAATTCGCGCCTCAAGCTCTTGCGTTGGCTGGCTGGGAAGGTCCAGGAAGGCGAGCATGCCATCGCCCTCATCGGCGCTCGGTTCGCTGCCCGGCGGGAGAATCTCACCTTTCGTGCCGGCGACATAGACGCCGGCCTCGCGGACAGCGACGGGGCCCACGAATTCAAGGGACTCTAGCGTCCACACCTCTTCGCCATCGACATCATATTGCCGGAGAACCGGTTGTAATAGCCCGGAACCGGTGAAAGAACGCACGAAGCCCGCGACGTACACACCAGACGGACCCACGGTAACGTCAACGTTCGAAGATTCGCCGATGGGCGGGGATTGACGGTCCCAGACAAGGAACCCGGTTTCGTCGTACTTCCGAAGGAAAGCGCGACTGCAGCACAGGCCGGTGGACCCGTAGTATGTAGAGCCCGCGACATACGTGCCGGACGCGTCCACCGCCAAGGCCCGGCCTCCCGAGTCGTTTTGATCCGTCCAAAGAACATTGCCCGCAAGGTCGTATTTCCGAACAATGCCGTCGCCAACAACGTACAGGCCGGAGGGATCGACCGCGACATCGTTAACGGCGCCGTAGCTCGCCGACTCGAACTGATGGGTCCAGACTTCCACCCCCTCGGTGTCATACTTCCGTACGAAACCGCTCCCTGCCCCTGTCTGGCCCGAGATAATGCCGTTGGCCCAACCGGCGACATACACGCCAGAAGGATCGGCCGCCACGGCGCGGGCCCCATCGGATCCCAACGTCCCGAATTGGCGGGTCCACACCTCATTCCCGGCGATATCGTACTTTCGAAGGAATGCGTCCTCGCGCCCCGCGCTCGTCTCGTTCGGGAACGCGCCTGGCGTTTCGCCCACGACATAGACTTCGGACGCTTTGACGATGACAGCGATCGCTTCATCGTCGGCGGACGTACCGAACTGGCGTGTCCACTCCAAGTAGCCGTCCGCGCTGTACTTCCGAAGGAACGCGTCCCTCCCACCGGCGCTCGTCTGGCCAGCGAACTCGCCATCAGTGAAGCCCGTGAGGTAGACTCCCGATGCGTCGACGGCGATTGCGCTGACAGCGTCGACGGCCGACGTCCCGAATTGTCGGATCCAAAGCAAGCCCGACGTCGGTTCCGGAGCCTGGGACGGGGACGGCAACGAAGCAACCGCCGTGACGACGACGCCGAACCCGGCAAGGGCGGCGGCAAGGACCATCACGGCGGTGCGGTGACGACGAGCTTCGGACGACATGACGACCTCACCGCTCCGTGGGCGGAATGGGTCCAGGGGGTCCGCGGACTCAAGGAGAAGGAAGATGTGATGTCAGGCCCAGGCAAAGGTTCCCCTCCGCCTCCGTAAACTTCAGCTGCTTGACTCTTTATAACCGTTGTCTAGGAACACCTGACTTCCAGGGCGGTTGACCGGGAGGTATGCCCAAACGGTGGGATCGGTCAATGACACTGCGCAAGCCTTTGGCAATTCGCGTCTTCGCGTGGCACCTCTGCGGGGACCTGTCAACACCCCTGGACGGGGCATCCCCAATGTGTATGATGCTCCCGGCGGGTAGTCCTCCCCGCGGCATGAGTAGGGAAGCAGTCGTGGACTCATGTGCCGCGATGGGTCCCTTCCAATGAGTGGTTCGCCCCGGTCGGGGAGAGCGCGGGCCATCGGTTGCGAATCGGTGGCACTTCAGGGTTGGGCGCCGTCGTGCGGATTCGCCCCATTCCCTCGGAAATCCGCTCAATGGACACGGAGTTGAACGTTAGGACCCAAGGTGCTGATGCTGCGTCTGCCGATGTCCTGTCCTGATACGGACGGGCCTCCAGGTCTGACCCGTTCCCCTCCGTCAAGTGCTTCAATGCGCAGGCGTTCGGCGAGGATCGCTTCGCCGCGGGCCTCGACCGCCGCTCGGAACCCCCACGCACTTGAACACTCGTCGTTCTCCTTTGGCTGAAAATGCGATGTCGCCGCCTACAGAGGCCGAACGTCGCAACCCGTATTAGGTGCGACGCGGATTGCGGCGGACCCGGAACGACGAATAGGAGGCGCGCAAGCATGCCGGAGGAGTTACTGGGTGAACTAAGGCAGGAGACAACCTCCGTGACCATAGGGGAATTCGGGCCGGAAGGCCTCCGATTCTCTGAAGACTTGAAGGGGGAGATGAAAGGCGTGTACAATGCCACCCACCTCGAGACCACGGTCGCGCTCTTCAAGCCGGATGGGACCATCGAGACCGACACCAGGGCGGTGGAGATGACCGCCGAGGGAGACGTGATCCTGATCCAGCTCCGTGGCCAGATGAAGATGACACCGCCGGTCTCGCGATCCGAATCGACGGGCACATTCCAGACGGCGTCGAAGAAACTGGCGTGGCTGAACTCGGCCAAAGTTCGGTGCGAAGGCACGGCCGACGAATCCAGGGAGGAGGGGACCTGGAAAGTCTTCGTTCAGCGGTAGGTCCTCAGGACCCCGGTCAACGCTCCGCCGAGTCACGCGCGGGCCGCGTGCGCGAGCGCGGAAGGCGTCTTGCAGCCGACGATTGCCGGGGCCTCGTGGATCAAGGCGTCGTCTTCGAGGGCCGCCACCATGAACAGGGCGAAGTCCACGCGCCGGGTGAGGTTGCTCTCGAGGATCGGGTCGCCGACGTGCCGGCTCCACACGGGCAGGCCCTGGCTCGCTCCCTCTTCGAGGTCGCTCCCGCGCACGACCGTCCACCGCGTGTCGCTCGCGAACACCCGGCGGCACGCCTCCACCTGATCGTTGATGTCCGCGACGCGGAGCACCAGCAGGAATGGGACGAGGATCTTCTCCTCGGCCTTGAGCTTCCACGCGTACACGTCCTGGCCGTCGCGCGTGATGTGCCATCCGCACGAAAAGACGAGGCGCGCCCCCGGGGGCGCGAAGTCGAGCACGGCCTGAGCGGTCCCCGTGGTGTAGCCCCGGACCCCCCAGGGCACGAGCACGGTGAGCACGCCGTCGCATCCCGCGACGGCCCGCTGGATCACCTCGCGGTCGTTCGTCGTTCCCGGCACGATCGCGATCCGATCCTTGAACGCGTCGAGCTTGCCCACGCTCTTTTCCCGGCAGACGCCCACGACCTCATGGCCCCGGTCCAGCGCGTGCTGGATCATGTATCGCCCCAGCTTCCCGGAGGCCCGACGATGCAGACCTTCATCGGGCAACTCGAGAGTGACCCGCCGTCAATAGCCTTCCGCACTTACGAGTGACCGTTGGCGGTTACCTCGGCGATCGTCACTGCCGTGTCCACATGCCTCGGGACCGTCAATCTGGGCCGGTCGGCCCTCCGGCCAGATCAAGGCAGACGGTCGGGGGCCGGGGATTGCGGTGGCAAACCCAGACGAGAATGCTCCCGGCGGAGTGCGGGCTTGAACGAGAATGGGCCCTCTGGAGCGCCGAGGTACGGTCCCTGTCGCCACCCGACCCTACCACACCGGGAAACCGTAGGCGGCGCTCGACGGCGGCCCGCTGTCAGGGAAGGGAGTCTTGATAAAGCGAGGTCCGTTTGAGAGTCTCATGGAAGGCCACGTCGCGCTACGTCCCGTGGACTCCCTCGACGTGACCATCCTCGTGGACAACTCGATCGACCTCCTCATGGCCGGATCCGAGCGGGTGAGGCGCGCGCCGCTGGTTCCCGACTGGACCGAGCGGGAGCAGCTCCGCGCCGAGCACGGGTACTCCGCCCTCCTCACGATCAAGGAGAAGGGGGCGACCCGACGGGTGCTGTACGACGCCGGACTGGGCAACGACACGCTCGTCCACAACATGCGGGTCCTCGGTTTATCCACGAAGGATTTCGACGCAGTTGTCCTGTCGCATGGTCATGCTGACCACCATGGCGGGCTCCTGGGAATGGTACAGGCCGTCGGGAAGCGGAATCTCCCGCTCGTGCTCCACCCCGATTCCTGGCGGGTCCGGCGGGCGAAGCTCGGGTCCGGCGTCTTGGCGAACCTCCCGCCACCGGACCGGAAGCGTCTCGAGGCCGCGGAGGTACAGCTCCTGGAAGAAGACGGGCCCAGCCTCCTCGTCGGCGACGGTGTCCTCGTCACAGGCCGGGTCGAGCGGACCACGGAGTTCGAGAAAGGGTTCCCCGTCCAGAGCTGGCTTAACCACGACGGCCGGTGGGAACCCGACCCGTGGACCTGGGACGACCAGCCGGCCGTAGTCTACGTGAGGGGGGCGGGGCTCATCGTGGTGTCGGGTTGCTCCCACGCGGGACTCATCAACATCCTGCGGCACGCACGGAAGGTCACGGGAGTGGAGCACATCGCCGGGGTGATCGGGGGGCTGCACCTGACGGGCAACATCTTCGAACCCATCATCCCGCCGACCCTCGTCGAACTTGCGAGGATCCGCCCTGACACGATCGTGCCAGGGCACTGCACGGGATGGAAGGCCACGTACGAGATCGCGCGTCTCATGCCGGGAGCATTCGTCCAGACCGCGGTTGGCACGACCTTGCATTTCGGCTGAGTCGGAGTTCATCGTGCGCGGCCCTGCGCCACGTGGCATCGCCACATGCGAGTCCGATTCCTCCTCGCGGCCATGGACTCTCAATTAAGTCATGCGATGCAAGTCCAGCGGTTCCGAACTGACCGCGAGTACGCGCCTGATGACACGGCAGCGGTTGCACGGCGGCCCCCATGGGGCATCGCGCGGTAGGATGCTCGCCAAAAAGAGTCATGCTCCCGGCGGGGAGGAGGGCACATGGTGTCCGCTCCTCGTGGTCTCTCCATGAGGCTATGACAGCGGCATAATTCTCAGGCCTTTGGGAAGCTCCCCGACGCCTTCAATCCGTAGTCGTGACTTCAGTTCCGGTCGGGCCGTCACGGAGGCCCGGGCGGAGGCTGTCTCGCCGACTTCTTCCGTCTCCACGCGATGAACGCCACTGCGACACCGACCGTCGCAATCGCGACGAGGATCCCGGCGAGAATCACCGGATTGAGGCCCAAAGACCCTAGTCCCGCGGTCTGTACGGTCACCGTGATATGCACGGTTGCCCGGTTCTCCGAGGCGTCCGTGGCGCGGGCGTAGATCACGTTTGTCCCCTCGTGAAGAGTCACGCTCCCGGACCATGTAGTCGTCCCGGACGCCGCGGTCCACGTCGTGCCGTCCGTGCTCAGCTCGACCTTTTGGACGGCGACATTGTCGGAGGCAGTCCCCGTGACGATGACGGTCGTCGAGCTGACGACTGTATTGTTCGCAGGGGAGCTGATCGCGATCGACGGCGAGGTGGAATCCGCACCCGTCACCAAGGTCCAAGTTTCGTCGCCCCCTGAGCTGCCTCCGAATAAGACGATGCGGTTTGATCCCGTGTCGTCGACCGTCGCGGCCCCAAAGCGCGCTGATGGTCCGGCGCCGCCCATCGCTTTTGTCCATGTATTGCTGTCCGCGTCGTAGGCCCACGTCTCATTCGAAGTCCCGCTCGTTGTATATCCGCCAAATAGAACCGTCTGGTCCGTGCTCACGTCGTAGGCCATCGCTCCGGCGTGCCGCGCGGACGGGCCAGTCTGCGGGGTTATCTGAATCCAGCTGTCGTCGTTGTAGCGGTACTCCCAAGTATCCGCGAAGTTTCCGTATGCGTCTCGGCCCCCAAAGAGGACGATTCGGTCGGATTGCGCGTCGTACGCCATCATCCCATTAATTGCCCGAGGTGACGGGGAGTTAGCCGGATTCCTCTGCGTCCAGGTTGCATTGTCAAAATCGTAGGCCCATGTTTCGGCGCGGTATCCGCTCTCTGGAAAGTCGGAACGGTGCGTGACCCCGCCGAAAAGGATCATTCGATCCGCTTGTGAGTCATACACCATGGCGACGAAGACCCCTGCGGACGGCGAGGGACCCGTGGTAATGTTCGTCCACGTGTTCGTGTTGTAGTTGTAGGCCCAGGTTTCGAGACTCTGTTCCGCTCCCGTCCAACCGCCGAAGAGGATGACCCGGTCCGAGTGGGCATCGTAGGCCATCGCCTGGGCGAATCGGGCGCTTGGCCGCGGGCTCGGGTTCCGGTTCTCCCAGCTATTGGAATTCAGATCGTATGCCCACGTCTGGTCGCTCAGAACGTTGCTCAAAGGAGAGGTCTCGCCCCCAAAGAGAATGGCGCGATCGGATTCCGAGTCGTACGCCATCGCATGGCCCAGTCGGGCAGGTGGCGATTCCGTCGGTAGCATCTGGGTCCAGCTGAAGTCGCTTCCGGTGACAACATCGCTCGTGGAGGAGACCAATAGCACAGCGACGAGCACGAAGAGAAGCGTCCTCCATCTTCTTCCCCAGAGAGGCTCTGCTGAGAACTCAGGCTTCCAGTTCTTCGTCTTCATCTCGATGAGGCGGTCGTAGACCTGCATTGGTTCACCTTCCCCGGTCCTCGGGATCACAGATCCCCCACCTCGGTGTTCCCCACCTCCGCGGACATGCCCTCCCGATTCACTCCCAGAGCCGCGAAGTCGACGACTCCCGCCTCGGTGAGATGACGAACAATATCCAACACAGACACCTTCCCATTCAGCTTCTGCAGGACGTCGCCGACTCGGACGTCCCAGACGTGCTCTCCGTCCCACACCCGAACGACCTCCGACTTGGCCCGCGCTTGGAGCCGTAAGGCGACTCGTTTCCCGATCTCGGTGAGGTCGTACACCCTACGTCGCTGGTGGCCATTCCGCACGTGGGCCGTTCGCTCCCTAATGAGGCCATCCCGAACGAGCGGGCCAGCATACTGAGCGAAGTGGCGGTGGTCGATCCACGCCGCCCCAGCGATGCCTTCCTGGGTTAACTCCAACGGGACTTCAAGTTCGTCCGCATAGCGAGCGCATCGGAGGAGGTGGAGTAGAATCCGCTCCTTGGCGGTCAAACGGATCGACGTTGCCGGCGGAGAACCGCCCTCGGCTTGGTGTGGTGGATTCGGACTCGACAGCGGAGATTGAGGTGTCGCCTGGCTCTCGGCTCTTCCACCTTCCTGGGACGGCAGTGAAGCAGGGGCGTGAGGCGCCTCCGAGCGCGCGCCTCGCTTTCGGATCTCGAGACCGGCGCCGAATCCTCGCCGCCGCAACGACAGACCCAGCAGAATCACAAGCGCCGCAACCGTGGTGACGAAAACGACGAACAACTGGAGCAGCTGAGCGGAGAGCTGTGCAAGCATCGCATTCGTGGCAGCGAGGGAATTCTCGAGATCTCGTAGGCGTTGTTCCAGACCGATGAGGGGGTCACCGTTCGCCGAGTTCGCCCAGATGCCCGCACGCCACTCGTTCACTCCGATTGTTTCGAAGTCGATCCAGACAACGATCGCGTCTCCCGAAGGGTCCAAGGCAACCTCTTCCCAGAGGGGCAGCGGCCCTATGCTGATCACTGCCGGCTCGCTCCATCCACCACCCCCCAGAGACCAGCTCGCGGCCAGTCGAAGGGGAAGGTTGTTGGACTCGTTGTACGGCATGTGGAAGACCACCATAGCACCACCTGTCTCGGAGATGGCGATTCTCGGTGGAACCTCGAAATGGTGCACTTCTGAGTAGTTGCTCCATGTGGGGCCGGAGTAGCTACTCCCTGGGATCTGCGTACTGCTGCCCCAGCCTGTCGTCGCCAGAAATTGGCTTACCCAAAGTTCCCTCAAGTCCCCGGTCCGCCACACGACAAGGGCGTTCCCCGCTTCGTCGACCGCAACATCGGGCGTCGTGCCATTCGGGCCTTTCGCGGCCGCGCTCCAGCGGCCATCGGCAGTGAAAGATCGTGCCAATACCGGCCCGCGGAGCTGGCACCCAGCCCAGCCACCCTCCATCCACACAATGACGCCGTCACCGGCAGGCGAAACCGCGAGGCGCGCTCCCCAAGGACAGCCCTCCACGTCAATCCGGACGGCAGAGCCCCAGCCGAGCCCCGGGACGAAGGAATTCGCCATCAGTCGCCCGGTTGCATTCCCGGCATCCACCTCTTCCCAGATTACGACTCCGCTCCCCGTTTGGGAAGCGGCCACCTGCAACGGCCCGCCCCCGAATTCCCCCCCACCCATCCGCGTGGGTTCGCCCCAGCCCTCCTGCGGAACGAACCAGTCGGTCCATATGCTCGCCCAGACGCTCGTCCCGGTTTGGTTGTATTCGCCCCACGCGACCAAAGCGCGGCCGGAGGAGTCCATGGCAATCTGGGGAGAACGGGCAAAGCCCCCTTGCCCCCGGATTGGCAGCGGCGGGGCCCATTCGTAGGTGGGCACGCGGGACAGTCGGTAGAGGGAGCTCGCCCAGATACTTCCGTTACCGGACCACACTGCAACCGCAGCGCCTTCGGAATCTACAGCGACATCCGCACCAGGACCAACCGGATACACGACCTCTAGCGGCCCCGCAATCTGTTCGGGGACACCCCAGCCGTAACCTGGCCAGAAACGATTTGCCCAGATTGTTCCCGAACTCCAATTCGTGTTGTTCCCATTCGACCATACGGCTATCGCATTACCACTCGAATCGGCTGCCACGGCCGACCCCGTGTAGACCTCGAGCGGGTCATCCCCACTTATGAGAACGGGCCCTTCCCACACAGGCCCGGCCGCCTCCGCGGGGAGAACCAACGATGTGGCTGACAAGGCCAGAATCACGCCGGCCGCTAGGACATACGGCCGCAGCAAAGCCAATCGGGTCATCACTCGCCCCTCCGGGTTCCCAAGCGAGCGCTGAACTGATAAGAGTTGTGCAGGAGGCCCGCATCCGGATTGGCTTTAGATTCGGGAAAGAACGACCGCTAGGATACGGATAGGTGCACTCGATACTAAGACAGCAATCGACTTGAGTTGCCGAACGGGGACCCCGTGGGTTTACTACGTCGCAGCCGTGGTTCTCGGTTTAGTGACGCTTGCCGCGGTCCAAATGCGACCGGGCCGCCGGTTACCGCCACGGCCTCCCCCTTGACTTACACACCGAAAGGTGCGTGGCCGCTGCAATGCAGGGAACCGCCCAATGGCGAACGCGGACCCGTTGAGAACTCGACCGCGTGTCAACAAATAGCATGCTCCCGGCGGGATTCGAACCCGCGTCTGAGGCTCGAAAGGCCCCGATCCTTGACCGGACTAGACTACGGGAGCGCGGAGGCCGGGTTAGCTCCGGAGGCCATAAAGGCTTTTGCAGGACCGCGGTCCCGTCGGCATCCGGAAACTTCTTGACGGACCCGGTCTTGGGTCGGCCGATGCGGTGGAAGGTCCGCCTAAACACGGAGAACATCTTCCTCATCGCAGGCCTGCTCATCGTGCTCCTCGGCTGGGTCTCGGACTACATCGGCCTGGTCATCCTGCAGGAGGCGGCCACCGGGCACGGCGGCGGCAGCATCATCAACCGCCTCTTCTTCACCCTGTTCGGGCTCTTCTTCGCCGCGGGCGGCGCGGTCTACGAGAACCATTGGCGCTTCCTGAAGGACCCGCTGTACACGAAGCGCTACCTGATCCAGGCCCTGTTCATCATCGACGGCGCCCTGCATCTGTTCGCCTTCAATGACCACATCCAAGAGTCGATCATCGAGGCGAGCTTCTTCGCCATCGTCGGCCCCATCCAGATTGCCTGCGGCGTCCTCATCACGCGACTCCCGCCCAAGTACGACCCGTTCTTCCTCGGATGGCCCGTCTTCCTCATCCTCCTGGCTCTCGTTTCCCTGGCATTGCCCTTCTGGCCCCTGTCGGCGGTCGAGGAGATCTCCGACCTGTGGGTCGTGTCCAAGCTCGTCGAGGCGCTGACCGTGCTGTCCCTGCTCTCCCTGATGAAGGACGACCGCACGCTGAGCTGGGCTTCGGTGAAGCAGGCGGCGCGCGCCGTGGCGGGCCGCTGAGGCGTCTCAGATCTCCCCAACCATCTCCCGCGCGAGGAGCTTGTACTCCTGCTCCTTGAGCGCCGCGGGATTCGCGGAGATGAGCAGGTACGAGTCGTTCAGCGTGACCTTCTCGTTCACCTTCTGGAGGAACCGCAGGAACGACGAGAAGCCGTTCTGGCCAATCATGTACTCGACGCCCTCGAGGAGGATCGCCGCGTTGCCGCCCTGCCCTGTGAACTCCGCGATCGCGGACGCGATGTCCACGAGGCCCGTGGGCGAGACGACGGCCATGCCCTTGCCCTTCTTGCCCGGCGTGCTGGAGAGCCAGATGAACCCGGCGTCGTGGAGCTTGTACCGCGAGCGCAGGTCGTCGGGATGGATGCGCGTGATGCACAGGCCACGAGCGCCCGCACCGAGGAGCTCCAGGAACAGGTCGAAGATGCGCTCCGCCCGCGGCTCGCGCACGAGGTACGCGCCGCGGCCCCCGATGTCCCGCTGGGGCACGCTCGGGCCCACGGTCGCGGGCTCCTCCTCCACGAGGCGCGCGGCCATGGACTCCACGTCGCGGTACAGGACGGCCATCTTGGACTTGGCCATGACGCTGAGCTCGGTCGAGGAGTAGCCGCGGGTCGTCAGCAGGCCGATCTCCCGCCAGGCGGCCTTCAGGCCTTCCTCGTAGCCCTTCAGGA
>CAZJIP010000006.1:0-35483 GCA_964546105.1 uncultured Methanomassiliicoccales archaeon | reverse complement strand
AAGGACATCAAGCGCGAGACGCTGAACTACAAGACGAACGGCTCCGACGAGTATGCGCTCGAGGAGGCCGTGCGCCTGAAGGAGAAGCACGGCGGCCGCGTGGTCGCGGTGACCGTCGGCCCGAAGCGCGCCGATTCCATGCTCCGCGAGGCCCTCGCCAAGGGCGCGGATGAGGCCGTCCGCGTTTCCTACGAGGACGTCGGTGGGTACGATGCCGGAAAGACGGCGCGCGTGCTCGCGGCCTCGGTGAAGACGATCCCACACGACCTCATCCTCACAGGCGTCCAGTCGGACGACCTCGTGAATTCGGCGACGGGCGCGCTCCTCGCCGGACTGCTCGGCCTGGCCCACGTGAGCGTGGCCACAAAGATCGAGGTCCAGGGCGGCGGCCTCGAGGTATGGAGCGAGCTCGAGGGAGGCCTGTCGCGGCGCTACGCGCTCTCCCTGCCCGCGCTCGTGTCCGTGCAGTTCGGGGCCAACGTCCCGCGGTACGCGCCCCTCCCCGCGATCATGAAAGCCTCGCGACAGCCAATCAAGGAAATCTCTCCCGCGACGTTGGGCGTGCCCGGCTGGGACGCCGTCGCGACACCGTACGCGTTCACAATCCGGAGGCTCTCCCCGCCCGAGGCGAAGGGCCACGCGACCCTGATTACCGGTAGCCCCGAGGAGCAGGCGAAGAAGCTCGCCCAGATGCTCCGCGAGAAAGGCTTCGTGCGGAGGTGATCCCGTGGGGAAGGACATCCTGATCTTGGCGGAGCACCTGGAGGGCAAGCTCGCCCCGTCGACCTTGGAGCTCGTCACGAAGGGGCGCGAGCTGGCGGCGCAGTCCGGCGGCGCCGCGAGGATCGCGCTCCTGGGCGCGAACGCAGGCGCGCTCGCGCAGACCCTCGCCGGCTACGGCCTCGAAGTCCTCCAGGTAGACGATCCCGGACTCGCGGAGTACACGGAGGGGGGCTACGGTCAAGCAGTCCGCGCGCTCGTCGCCTCGCTCGTCCCGCGCGTCGTGCTCGTGGCGCATACGGCCCAGGGATACGATCTGGCACCCGGGCTCGCGGGAGCGTTGGACCTGCCTCTCGCGTCGAACTGCATGGACGTGCGTCTGGAGGGGGACAAGCTCGTCGTCGTGCGCCGCCTGCTGAACGAGAAGATCCAGGGAGAGTTCGAGCTGTCGTCTGAGAAGCCCTACGTGGTTACGTTGCGACCCGGGACCGCGAAACCGGCGGAGCCCGTCGCGGGAGGCAAGGTCACGCCAGCGCCGGTGAACCTGGACCCATCCCAGGTCCGCACCAAGTTCCTCGGGATCGAGCGCCCTCAGGTCTCGGACATCGACATCGCTGCCGCGGACGTGATCGTGTCCGCGGGCCGGGGCATCCAGAAGAAGGAGAACCTGCCCCTCGTGGAGGAGTTCGCGAAGCTCCTGGGCGGCGTCGTGGGAGCCTCCCGTCCCCTCACGGACCTGGAATGGCTGCCGAAGACGCGCCAGGTCGGCCAGAGCGGAAAGACCGTGCGGCCCAAACTCTACGTGGCGTGCGGGATCAGCGGCGCGATGCAGCACGTGGCGGGGATGAAGGACTCCGGGCTCATCGTCGCGATCAACACGGACCCCAGCGCGCCCATCTTCGAGATCGCCCACATCGGCATCGTGGGGAACGTATTGCAGATCCTCCCGGCTGCAATCAAGGAGCTCAAGGCCTGACGATTCGGGAAGGGCTCCCGCAGCCTTCATCTAGCGTGCCGGTCCATCCCGATGCGTGACCGCACCGCCCCCTCCCTACTATGGCCCGCCACCCCGGCCGCTCTCCTGGCAGTCCCCGGCTATGCTCGCGGCGGTTCTCATCGGGGTCGTCTTCGCTGTGGGGTTCTTCCTCTTCCTCGTCCTGGGACTCGGGTTCGGGGCCTCCGGCTTCCCGGTCTTCCTCCTCGCGCCCTTCTGCGCGTTCCTCCTGTTCGTGGTCATCGCGATTGTGTGGGCGGCCTCGCGGGGAGCCATGTCGTACCGGATCCCGCCGCCACCGCCCATCCAGGGCCCCATGGTGCCCGCAGGACAGACGGGCCCGATCCCTCTGAACTGTCCGAACTGCGGCGCGCCGCCGCAGATCGTGGACCGCTTCGGCGTCGCAACCTGCACGTACTGCAACACGCGGTTCCTCGTGCGGTGAGGGCCCGTGCCCCGCTTCATCTCCGTGGAGCTTCCGAGGACCGCGTACTACACCGGGGAGATCCTCGAAGGGACCGTGGTCCTCGAGACGACCAAGGAGACCCCGAGCCGCGGCCTTTACGTCGACTTCACGGGGAAGGAGGAGACGCAGATCACCCGGAGTTCGGGGAAAACCTCGGTCACGTACCGGTCGGAGGCCACTCTGGTCAGCTGGCGCCTCCCTCTCCAGGGCGAGGCGACGATCCCGCCGGGCACGTACCGCTTCCCCTTCCGGTTCCAGATCCCGCTCCAGGGCCTGCCTTCGTACCAGGGCCGGCATGCCGTGGTCCGGTACGCGCTGACCGCGCGGCTCGATGTTCCCCTCTGGCTCGACACGGTCTGGACGGGCGAAGTGTTCGTGTTCTATGATCGGCCGAGCGTGCGGACGTACTCCGAGCCCGCGCGGTTCCGCTCGGGCGGAGACGGGCCCGAGGTCTACGTGGAGCTGGATGGTAATCGTTTCTTCGCGCGGGAGATGATCGGCTGCCGGATCACCCTGCTCCGCACGGGAGACCATCGCATCCGGCGCGTGTACGCCCGCCTCGTGGGTGTGGAGTTCGCCCAGGCGCAGAGCCAGCACGAGGAGAGCACCATGTTCCGCACGGAAGTCGACGTGCCGGCCGAGCAGATCAAGCTGGGCATCCCCTTCACGTTCGAGATTCCGATCCCGGGCGACGTGCAGTCCGCGTACCGCGGGACCTACTCCTACCTGACCTACATGCTCCAGATCGGATTGGACGTCGCCTGGGGATTCGACTTGGTCGCGCAGACGCCCATTGTCATCGTGCGCTGACGGGAGACCGTGGGCTGCGTCGAGACCATCGAAGCCGGTTAACCTTGTTTAAGGTTGCATTCGAGACGCGCCAGCCTTTTGGCCCCCGACGTCCTCGCTTGCCCGGATCCCGATGGCCCGCGGCAAGCTACTCTCCGAAGACGAGATTGCTCGGCGCCTCCGCGAGGTCCCGCGGTGGAGCCGGGAAGGAGACCTCATTACTCGGACGTGGACCTTCGACGATTTCCCGCCCGCCCTGGCGTTCATCAACCGCGTGGGTGAGCTTGCCGAAGCCGTCGATCATCACCCGGACATCTACAACTCCTGGGCCACCGTGCGGCTGAGCCTAACGACCCACGACGCGGGCGGTCTGACGGACCGTGACTTCGACCTCGCCAAGCGGATCGATGCTCTGAAGTGAGTATAGTCCGCGATGTTTCTGCTCTCGCGATTGAGAACAGCCTTTAGGCCTTCCTAATTACCCAAGCCCCTTCGACCGTCGTACAACAACGCTTTAACTTAACCGCCTCTCTGCGCGGCCCGAACCTGCGGAGGCAGAAGCATGTGGAAGGCCACATTGATTGCGACAGCCCTCATCGCCGTGCTAGCCCTGTCCGTGGGAGCCTTCGCTTACCCTGTGGTGGTCGGGACGCATCCCCTCTCCGCGGTCCAGGCCGGGAGCCCGGCGACCGTGAACCATCCCAAGAATAGCGACAACTCCACGGGCAACGAGACCAGCGATCACCAGGCGGCAGCCAACGAGCACGAGAACGACACTGCCGAGAACGAGACCAGCGATCACCAGGTCGCACCCTTCGGGAACGAGACCGACAACGACACCGAGACTCAGGACAATGAGACGGCGCCTGTTGCCCCCTCCCCGATGGACAACGAGACCGACCTGAGCAACATCTCCGTGGAGCACAACGTCACGGTAACCCAGAAGGACAACACGACCTGGGTGAACGGGACGATCATAGTGGACAACGGCACCACGGCGGTCGCGGACTTCACGTTCCAAATCGTGGTCTTCGACAACGGGACCGCCAACGTGACAATCAACGGCACCGCGACGGTCGGTTCGGAGCTGATTTCGGTCCACGGCTTCGCGGTCTACTCGGCCGATCGCCGCGTGCTCGATGTATTCGGCGTGGCCACGGCTACCCAGAACGGCACGGTCCAGTGGCAGCGGACGTTCGCCTTCGAGGCGCCCTCC
Organism: uncultured Methanomassiliicoccales archaeon; assembly: GCA_964546105.1. Classification (GTDB taxonomy): domain Archaea; phylum Thermoplasmatota; class Thermoplasmata; order RBG-16-68-12; family RBG-16-68-12; genus RBG-16-68-12. The sequence goes on along the minus strand of CAZJIP010000006.1, from coordinate 31,298 downwards.
GACTGCTCCTACGGGGCCTAGACACTCCTTTCCGATTCCCGTCCGTCGGGAGTAAGGGGCCGTCGCTCCGGGGGCGGCCCTTTACAGGCTTTTCTCCAAGAGTTCGGCGATATCGGCGCGCGCCAGGTCTTCCCGGTTCTTCGTCTTGGCCGCGTCGTCGAACATGATGAGGCAGTAGGGGCAAGCGGAGGCCACGACCTTGGCTCCCGTCTCCTCCACATGCTCGAGGCGCCGGTGGTTCACCTTCTGACCGGCCTTCTCCTCCATCCACATCCGCGCCCCGCCGGCCCCGCAGCAGAATCCCTTGTCCCGGCATGTCCTCATCTCGACCATCTTCACGCCGGGCAGGTGCTTGAGGACGTCCCGCGGCTCCTCGTAGACCTGGTTGTACCGCCCCAGGTAGCACGGGTCGTGGAACGTGAGTAACTCCCGGACCTCCTTCGTGGGCTGTAGCCTCCCCGCCTTGAGGAGTTCGTCAAGGAAAACGGAGTGGTGTACGACCTCGTAGGTGCCCCCGAAGTCCGGGTACTCGTTCTTCAGCGCGTTGAAGCAGTGCGGGCAGGCGGTGACGATCTTCTTGACCGCGTACCGGTTCAGCGTCTCCACGTTCGCCTTGATCATCATCTGGGCCCGGAACTCGTCCCCGAGGCGTCGGGCCGGGTCGCCCGTGCACTTCTCCTCGGCTCCCAGGATCGCGAACCGGACGCCCGCCCTCTGGAGGAGGCGCGCGAAGGACTGGGCCACCTTCTTGTTTCGGTCGTCGAAGGAGGCCGCGCAGCCCACCCAGTACAGGACGTCGACCTGCTCCCCCGCGGCCACGACGTCGGCGAGGGTCCGCACGCCGACCTCCGCGGCCCAATTCCCCCGCTGGTCCCATCCGATGCCCCACGGGTTGTAGTTCGTCTCGATGTTCCGGAGCATTGCCTGGGTCTCCTGCGGGAACTTGCCGAGCTCCATGACGAAGTTCCGCCGGAGCTGGATGATGAGGGGCACGTGGCGGATGGAGACCGGGCACTCCTGCACGCACGCCATGCACGTCGTGCAGTCGAAGAGCTCCTCATAGCCCACATACTCGGGCAGCGGCTCGCCTAGGGGCCTCCGGCGGGCTTCCTTGCGCATCGCGTCCTTGAGGTCGAGGACGACATGCATGGGGTCGAGGGGCTTCCCCGTGGTCCACGCAGGGCACACGGAGGTGCACCGCCCGCAGATCGTGCATGCGTCCAGCTGCAGACGGTCGAACCAGGAGAACGCCTTGGTCGACGCGGCCCCGAGCATGGGCTGCGCCGCACCCTCTTGCATGATGACGTCGATGTCGAAGTCTTTGGGCAGATGGCCGTAGGGCTCTGCGCTCTCGTAGAATGTCCGCGCGGGGCTGAAGAGGAAGTGGCTCGTCTTGGTCCAGGGCAGGGTCGCGAGGAGGAAGGACCAAGTGCCCGCGTGGAACCACCACAGGGCGCCATAGGCCCAGGCGAGGCTGGGCACGGGCGTGATCGTGACGCTCGTCGCGGTGACCGTGACCGTGGCGAGGCTCAAGTCCACGCCCACCGCACGGAGCAGGAGGGAGAGGGAGTATCCGACGAAGGAGAACTCCTCCCACTGCGGCTGGAGGACCGCGAGCCGAACCGCCTCCAGGAGGAATCCCTGGAGGAGGAGCAGGAACAGGATTCCCGGGAGGAAGAGGTCGGGGCGCTCGTTCCGCAGGTACTTGGGCCGCTGCACGAGACGGCGGAAGAAGACCATGCCGAGCCCAACGAGGAAGGCGAGGCCCATGAAGTCCAGGGCCGCCTTGAAGATCAGGTAGGGATTGCCGCGCAGGATATCCAGGTTCACGTGGGAGAGGACGTCCATGTTCAGCGCGACCAAGGTCGTCCCGATCGCGAGCGCGATGAATCCCGTGTAGAGCAGGAGATGCATCACCCCCGCGTAGCGCCGCCGGGCGACCTTCTTCTGGAAGAGCGCGATGACGAGGAGCCGCTGGACGTGGAGCCAGAGCGAGGCGCCCGTGGACCCGGTGGGTCCCGCCTTCCATATGCGCCACTGCGACCAGAGGCCGTAGGCCAGGACTAGCAGCGCGATGCCCGTGACCGCAAACAGGGCGAGCACGGTCCAGTCGGGCAGGAAGTTGAGGTTGGTCCGGCAGGGGACGCTCCCGGTGGGGTCGCAGGCAGGCAGCGGCATTCCGAACTCCTCCTGGCGGTCCCGGGCCTTTCCGAGGCCTCCGCGGCAGACCGCGTGCCGATGGCCGAGACGCTATTTAACTCCGCGCGGGCCGGGCCAGCAGGAGGATCTTCCGTCGGTCCGGAGAGATCGGCTCCTTCTGCCATCCGCCATAGAGGGCCTCGACCTTCCATCCGGCGGCCTCGAGAGTTGCGACCGCCTCGTGGGGCGTCAGAAGTTTGAGCCGCGCGGTGGATGTCCCGCGGAACCCGAGATTCCCGCCGTCTCGCTGGTAGAATTTCCACGTGAGTTCCAGGACGCCCGTGTCCGCATGGAAGGTCCGGAATTCGTGCTGCTCGATTTCGCCAATTACATGGTACGCGAACGGGCGCGGCCGGGAGGCGAAGAAGTCCCGATGCAGGAGGTCCACAATCAGGAGACCACCCGGAGCAAGATGGCCATGGAGTCGCCGCAGGAACGCCAGGTCCTCACCGGCCGGATCACGGCTGATGGCATGGTCGAGACAGAGGATGGCGTCGAAGTGCTCGCTTGGAGGCAGGTCGGGGATTCTGGTCAGTGGCGCGGACCGATACTCGAGGCGGTCCGAGAGGACCTTCTCTACGCGTCTCCGGAGGGCCACGATGGCCACTTCGTTCGGGTCGACGGCGGTCACTCGAAAGCCCTGCTCGGCTAGCCCGTATGCACGCCGTCCGAGACCGCAAGGCGCATCGAGCAGGCGCGCCCCGGACCCTACGCCTGAAGCCAGGAGGAAGCGGGCGATTTCCTCCGTCACCGGCGCACCCGGCTGTAGGGCCACGTCATTTCCTCCCGACGACGAGGAGGGCGGAGACGTCGAACGTGACGGGCTCCATTTTGTAACCGCTGAACGCCCCCGCGACATGCCATCCTGCTCGCTCGAACAGGGACCGGAGCTCGTGAAGGCTGTAGATGCGATGCTCCAGGTCGATCGTCGCGATACCCTCCAGGTCCTCACCTTTCTTGCGGAAGAACCGCCACTTGTTCCGCATCCACGACGCGTCGAGGTCTAGATGACGGTCCTCGATGTGCACGAGGTCGCCGAACTCCTCGAAACCCTGAGGGTCGAAATGGCGCACGACCCAGTCGCGGTTCACGATGTAGAGGACCATGAGGCCGCCGGGCCGGACCAAGTTTCGGTAACCCCCGAGGACCGCAAGATCCGTCTCCTCCCCGTAGTACCCCAAGGAGGTCCACAGGTTCAGGGCTGCGTCGAAAGGACGCTCGTCCTCGGGGACCGCGCGTTCGAGGTCCCGCATATCGCCGACGCGGAATTGCGCGCGGGACAAGACGCCTTCGCCTTCCGCGAGCTCCTGTGCGCGTCGCACGTAAGCGGGAGAGAGGTCGACACCCAGGACATGGTACCCCATCTTGGCGAGACGGGTTGAATGCCGCCCGATGCCGCAGGGCACGTCTAAGATGCGACCGCCCTCGGCGACGCCGAATCGGTCAAGGACTGCCTTCAGGTCGCGGGCCTGCTCCTCCCCCGCGGCCCATCCGTGCTCGTGAATCCGGAGGAAGATCTCGTCGTGGAAGACGAATAGATCCTCGGTCCATTGGCGCCCGGACATGGCGAGGCGAAGTCTCGGGCCGTATAAGCCCCTGCCGCCGCGGGTTCCGGCCCTACGCCCTCGGTTTCGGGAAGGGCCGGATTATTCCGTGCGGATCCTGTTCCTGGATTCGTCGGACGACGCCCGCGACATCTTCCGACGCATACGCCTCGTCGTAGGCGGTCGAGGGCAAGCTCGCGAGTCTCTCCCGCAACGTGACCACCACGAGAACAATTTCCGGGGAGTGTTGGTCGAGGAAGGCGGCCAGGAGCTCCAGCCGGTGCGACTCGCTCGCCGCGCCTTCGAGCGGCTCGATGAGGAACATGATGGGTCCTCTCCGAGCGACGAGATCCGGATCGTATCGCGCCTCATTTCCGGAAGGCAGTCGCACGCGGAAATGGAGGGAGCGGTGCTCGTGGGTCACGCCCTGCGCGCGCATCTCGGCGCACAACGCAGCCTCCAGGGCCGTCCGCGGGGCGTGGGGGTCCGGCGCGGGCTCACCTCACGCCTTCTGCAACCGCTCCACGATGGCCTGGGCGAAAGCCGTCGTGCCCACTTCCTTGGATCCAGGCATCTGCCTCGCGAGGTCGTACGTCACGAACTTCGCGTCGATCGTGGCCTTGACCGCCTCGCGCAGGCGTGTGGCCGCCTCCTTCCACCCAAGGTACTCGAGCATCATGACGCCCGCCAGAATCTCCGCGGTCGGGTTCACCTTGTCCATCCCCGCATACTTCGGGGCGCTGCCGTGAATGGGCTCGAAGAGCGCGTGGGCGTCGCCGATGTTCGCGCCCGGCGCGACGCCGAGGCCACCCACCTGGGCGGCCGCCGCGTCGCTCAGATAGTCCCCGTTCAGGTTCGTCGTCGCGAGGACGTCGTATTCGTCGGGGCGCAGGAGGAGTTGCTGGAACATGTTGTCCGCGATGACATCCTTCATGACGACCCGCCCCTCCGGCGCCTTGCCGTCGTACTTCTCCTGGACCTCCTGCCACGAGACGGTCCGGTCGGGGAACTCCGTGCGAGCGAGTTCGTAGCCCCATTCGCGGAACGCCCCCTCCGTGTACTTCATGATGTTCCCCTTGTGCACGAGGGCGACGGACCTGCGGCCGTTCTCGATCGCGTAGCGGATCGCCTTCCGGATGAGACGCTTGGACTCGAACTCGCTGATCGGCTTCACCCCGATCCCGCTGTCATCCCGGACGCGGACGTTGAATGCGGCCCTGAGGGTCTCGATCATCCGCATCGCCTCGGGCGAGCCCTTGGCCCACTCGATGCCCGCGTAGACGTCCTCCTCGGCCTCCCGGAAGATGACGATGTCCAGCCGCTCCGGATGGGTCACGGGGCTCGGGACGCCGGGCATCCAGTAGATCGGACGCACGTTGGCGTACAGGTCCAGGGTCTGCCGCAGGGTCACGTTCAGGGAGCGGAACCCGCCGCCCACGGGCGTCGTCAAGGGCCCCTTCAGGGCGACCACGTACTCCTTGATCGCGCCGAGCGTGGCGTCCGGGAGCATGTCTCCGTAGCGGAACATGGCGCCCTCGCCCGCGGGCACGGGATACCAGACGATGCGCCGCCGGCCATGGTAGGTCGTCTCGACCGCGGCGTCGATGGCCGTCCTCGCGGCGCGCGTGACATCGGGTCCGATGCCGTCGCCCTCGATCAGGGGGATGATGGGGTCGTCCGGGACGCGCAGCCCGCTCTCCGTGATCAGAATCTTGTGCCCCTCCGACGGGGGCGTCAACCTCAAAGGTTCCTGCGGCACGGGATCGCCGCCTCCCCAACGTGACCGAGCGGTTTAAGTGTAGTGCACATGCGGCTCCCGGTTCACGCGCGTTGCTCGAGGGGCACGTACACATTGTGAGTCGGTCCGACGTAGTAGTCCAAGGGGCGCACGAGCCGGTTGTCCTCCCAGTACTCGATCACGTGCGCCGTCCAGCCTGCGATCCTCGAGACCGCGAAAATCGGCGTGAAGAGGTCCAGCGGTAGGCCTAGGAGATAGTACGTCAACCCCGAGTAGAAGTCCACGTTGGGGTAGATTTGCTTGGACGTCAGCTCCCGCACGACGGTGTCCTGCACGATCTCCGCGATGCGGAAGAGGTCCTGCTCTCCGCGGAGCTCGCTCAGCTGCTCCGCGTACCTGCGCAGGATGAGGGCGCGTGGGTCCCAGGTCTTGTACACGCGGTGGCCGAAGCCGAAGATTTTCCCGTGGTTGCGGAGCGTGTTCAGTACGTAGGACTCCGCGTTCTCCGGCTTGCCGATGGTCAGCATGGTCTTCAGCGCGGCCTCGTTGGCGCCGCCGTGCAGGGGACCCTTCAGGGTCGCGATGGCCGCGACAATCGTGCTGTAGAGGTCCGCGAGGGTCGACGCCGCCACGGTCGCGGCGAAGGCGGACGCGTTCATGCTGTGGTCCGCGTGGAGGATGAGCGCCACGTCCATGACCTTGGCCGAAAGCGGGTCGGGCTTCTTGCCCGTGAGCATGCGCAGGAAGTCCTCCGCGATTCCGAGCTTCGAGTCCGGCGCCACGAGGCGCTTCCCCTCGCGGATCCGGTGGCATGCGGCGACCAGGGTGGGCATCTTTCCGATGAGCCGCTGCGCCTTGCGCATGTTCGCCCCCCGCGTGGGGTCGTCCCGCTCCTTGTCGAAGTTGCTCAGGAAGGAGACCGCGGTGCGCAGCACGTCGATCGGCGGCGCGTCCTCGGGCATGCAGCGCAGCAGCCGGACGATCTCCGGGTCGATGGCCCGCGACTCGCCGAAAGCCCGCTTGGCCTCCGCGAGGTCTTCCTTGCTCGGCAGGCGGCCGTGGATTAGGATGTAGATCGTCTCCTCGAAGCTCGAGTGCTCCGCGAGGTCGCGGATGTCCCATCCGCGGTACAGGAGACGTCCCTCGCGGCCGTCGACCAGGCAGATGGACGACTCCTTCACGTAGATGTCGTCGAGCCCCTTGTCAATCTTCGGCTTGGCCTCAACGGTCGATTTCTCGGTGAAGCTCATGTCACACATCTCCCCAAACGCGGGGCGGGGGCCACGGAACTCACGTCCCCGCGATGACGAGGTCCCCGTGGTGCTTGATGTACTCCACGAGGCCCCCTTCCTCGAGGATCCGCGCCATGACAGCGGGCAAGGGAGGGAACGTCAGGTCGATCCCCTTCGTCCGGTCATGGACGATCCCCTTCTCCAGGTCGATGTCCACGTCGTCCCCCTCGGCAATCTGGTCCGTGTCGACGACGATCGCGGGGAGGCCGATGTTGATGCAGTTCCGGTAGAAGATGCGCGCGAAGGACTTCGCGAGGACCGCGCGGCTCCCTGCGAGCTTGATGATTACCGGGGCGTGCTCCCGGGACGAGCCCTTCCCGAAGTTCCGTCCCCCGACGACGAAGTCCCCGGACTTCACCTGTCCCGCGAACTCGGGGCGCGCATCCTCGAGCACGTGCTTCGCGAGCTCGGGCAGGTTGGACCGGAGGTGGTAGTAGCGTCCGGCGGCGATCAGGTCCGTCGAGATGTTGTCACCAAACTTCCAGGCGCGCCCCATCATTTCGCCTCCCGCGGATCCGAGATGACGCCGTAGATCGCGGTCGCGGCGGCCGTCGCCGGTGACGCGAGGTAGGTGAACGCGGCGGGATTCCCCATGCGCCCCACATAGTTGCGGTTCGTCGTGGAGAGGACGTTCTCGCCGTCCCCTGGGATCCCGAGGTGGACGCCGGGGCACGCGCCGCAACCGGGCGAGTTGATCGTCGCGCCCGCATCGAGCAGGACTTCGAACAAACCCTCCTTCATCGCCCGAGTGTAGGCCTCCCGGGAGGCCGGCACCACGATGAGCCGGGTTCCCTTCGCGACCTTCTCCCCCTTCATGTAGTCGCAGAAGACCCGGATGTCCTCGTACCGCGCGTTCGTGCACGAGCCGAGGTAGACCTGTTGAATCCGGAGGCCTTTCACGCTCGGGTCCGTGACCGGGACCACGTTGTCCTCCTGCGGCGGCCGGGCCACCATGGGTTCCAGGTCCCCCGCATCGTAGGGATGGACGGTCTCGTAGGCGGCGTCCTCGTCCGGGCGGATCTCCTTCCAGTCTCCCTCGCGTCCGTGCTCTTTGAGGTAGCGTTTCGTCTCGTGGTCCGACGGCTGCGGGCCGCACTTGCCACCGCCCTCGATGGCCATGTTGGACAGGACCATGCGCTCCGTCATGGGCATCGCCGACCACGCGGGGCCGCCCCATTCCATGGCCTTGTACGCTGCGCCGTCCGTCTTGATGTCCCCCAGGACGCGGAGGATGAGGTCCTTGGAGTACACCCCTTTGGGAAACCGGCCGCCGACCTCGAACTTCATCGTCTCGGGCACGCGCAGCCAGGTTTTTCCCAGCGCGAGCGCGACCGCGACGTCCGTGGATCCCATGCCCGTGGCGAACGCGCCCATTGCGCCGCCCATCACGCTGTGGCTGTCCGCTCCGATGACCACGTCCCCGGGGCGCACGAACTTCTCGAACGCGACCTGATGGCACACGCCCTGACCGACGTCGGAGAGGACCATGCCCGTCTTCGCGGCGAACTCGCGCAGGTACACGTGGTCGCTGGCGAGCTCTCGTCGCGGGGGCGGGCTGGAGTGGTCGATGAACACCACGGATCGCTCCGGGTTCGCAGCCTTCACGAGGTTCATCCGTTCCATCATGCGGAACGTCAGCGGGCCCGTCCCGTCCTGGACGTACGCCAAGTCGACCTTGGCGATCGTGATGTCTCCGGCGCGCACGGGATGGCCCGAGGCGCGGGAGAGTACCTTCTCAACAAGGGTCTGCCCCGGCATGCCTTCCACCGTCGTGTGGTTGGGTGTCTCTAAGTTCCATTGTGCTATTAAAAGTAAAGGGTGAGTTGGTGCGGAGTCGCGGCGCTCGCCCTCGATTTTCGGCGGGGCTTACAGGGAGAGCGCGAGGGGCAGGAGGGCGTCCGCCATGACCGCCAGGAGGATCAGGGCGAGGTAGATCCCCGAGAACTTGTAGCCCGCCCACGCGCGCTCCTGCGTGGGCTCGCGGAGGAATTGAACGGTCAGGTACAGGAGGAATGCGCTCAGGGCGATTGCGGCGACGAAGTAGGCGTCGTGGAACGCGTCCGTGAAGACGAAGGAGACGCTCGCCAAGGCTACCGTCGCGGACGAGAGCGCGATGGCCCGCGCGGAGGTGGCCGTGTCCTTGACCGCTGGGAGCATCGGGAGGCCGGCGCGCCGGTAGTCCTCACGGCTGCGGAAGGCGAGCGCCCAGAAGTGGCTCGGCGTCCAGAGGAACACGAGGAGGGCGATGAGCGCCGCGGGCAGGCTGATCGCGTTCGCTGCCGCGGCGGATCCGGCGAGAGCGGGGCACGAGCCCGCGAACCCGCCGATCACGATGTTGCTCACGTGGGTCCGTTTCAAGCCCAGGGTGTAGACGCCCACGTAGACGGCGAATCCCAGTCCGATCATGGCCGCGGTCAGCGGGTTGATTCCCAGGTAGGCCACGCCCAAGGCGACGGCGGTCAAGCCGACGCCGAACGTGAGGGCGCGGCTCGCGGGGTCGATCCGGTGCGCGGGTAAGGGCCGCGCGGACGTGCGCCGCATGACCGCGTCGATGTCTCGGTCGATGTAGTGATTCACCGCGCTCGCGCCGCTGCTCGCGAGCAGTCCGGTCAGCATGAGCAACCCGAACGCCACAAGGTCGATCCGTGGCCCGCTCGTGGCGAGATAGGCCGCCGCCGCCACGAGGAGGAGGAGCGCGGAGATGCGCAGCTTCATGAGTTCGACGTAGTCGTTCAGAGACAAGGTCGGTCGCAATGCGCGCCAACCCCCTTGCGGTTCTTAACCCTTTGTTACTTAGTGTGCCTCGTTGACTCCTTCAGGCGTGCGGCCCTCGCACCCGACGCACGATGCGCACGGAACCAATCGCAATCGGGCCGGATGGGGCATGCATCGCATCGGGGATTCCGCGCGCGGCAGAGTTCCCGTCCGTGGTCGATGAGGGCCAGATGCCACGCCTTCCGTTTCCGCGGCGCCGTCCATGCCTCGAGTGCACCCCGCACGGTCTCGTAATCGTTTTTTGACACGAGGTTCCAACGCCGTGCGATTCGCGCGATGTGCGTGTCCACAGGTAACGTGGGATGGTCCGCCGCCATGGCGAGGACCACATCGGCCGTCTTCGGCCCCACACCCGGAAGGGCCATGAGCGCCTCCCGCGCCTCCCGGGTCGGGAGCCGGAAGATCGAATTCAGGTCGCCTCCCCATTGTCGTAGCACCTCGTGGCCGATTGCACGAATCCGCGGCGCCTTCTGGCCCGCCAGACCCGCATGCCAGATCGCCCGCGCGATGTCCCGCTGGGACGCGGCGGCCAGGGCCGCCGGCGTGATGGTCCCGAACGCCTCCCGGAGGCCCGCCAGACCCCGCCGCTCATTCGCCACGGTGGTGCTCTGGGAGAGGACCGTCGAGATAAGGATCTCGAACGGGGTCATGCCCTGAGACCAATCGCGGAGGGGATGGCGTCGCTCTAAGATGCGCATGCTCCTTCGGAACGCAGCGCGGTCCACACCGGCGAAAATGATGGGACGCGCAAAAGCCCTGCGGTCCCAACCGCTGACGAGGGAGCGCCCCATGGTGATGATGTTCCGTGGCCGCTCGCGCAACCGGCGCGTGAAGTACGGGAGCCATGTCGGCCCGTACGGGATGTATTCGGCGACCGCGTGCCCCTGGGACACGAGCTCGGACTTCAGGGGATCGCGGACTCCCTGGAGCATGGCGAACTCGAAGGCCACCCCGGGATGCTCCTTCGCCAGCTCGACGGTCCTCGCGATCATCCGGCCGTCGTGGGTCGCGACCGCGAAGTGCGAGCCTTCCGCGAACAGGATCTGCAGGAGTCGCAGGTACTCTTGGTCGATCTCCGCCCGTCGGGTGAACGCGACATCGGGGGTCTCCTTGTAGGCTCCCTTGACGAGCCGGATCCGGGCGTGTAGAGCCAGGAGGCGGTGGAGATCCTCCTCCGTCCGGCGGATGTTGGCCTGGAGGCACAGTCCCACCTTGTCGTACCGCCTCAGGAGGTCCTCGTAGATCCAGATCGTGTCCGCCACGGTCGAGGCGCCCTCCATGTCCACCCAGAGGATGTGGCCCCACGCCTTCGTCGCGTCGAGGACCGGGAGGATCTGCGAGAGGGCGTACTCCTTGTCGATCAGGATGCCGAACTGGGTGGGCTTGACGCTCACATCCGTCCGCACGTCCGCGGCGCGGAGCTTCGCGACGAGCCGCAGGTACTCCGCCGTGGTCGCCTCGACAGGCGGCTTCTCGTGGTAGTGCTCCCCCAGATGGTTGACGATGCCTTGGATGCCGCGCCGGTTGGCATCCTGGGCGACGCGAAGCGCGTCGTCCATGGTCTCCCCCGCCACCCACTGGCGAGCAAATCGAATGAGGAGCCCCATGGCCCCGGGGATTTCCCGCTTTCGTTCAAATAGGTTCCGAATGGAGGCGGTTCCGCAGGCTCAGATGGGTTTCCCGCAGGCCAGGCAGAACTTCGCCTCTTCGGGGTTCAGGTGGCTGCAGGAGCGGCAGCGAACCATCACGCCGTCCGAGCGCAGGGCCTCGCGCCCGCGCACCGTGTCCGCCGACGCGCCGGTCCCGGCCACCGCGCCGAAGAGGAGGAAGAGCCACCAGAGGCGCACCATCCAGCCGCCGACGCCCGCGAGGACGCCGCCGATCACGAAGAGCATGATCGCGCCGAAGAAGCCGCCGAAGAAGCCCGAGATGGAGAAGTCCGGGCTCAGCGCGTTGTTGATGACGCTCGTGAAGAAGTTGAGCATGCCGTAGAGGATGATCAGGATGCCGGCGATGAGCAGGATCGCGCCGACGGCGAGGACCGTCACGGCCCCCCAGCCGAAGGGCAGGGTGGGCGTGGATCTCCGGTTCCGGGTTGCAGCGTAGGCGGCGAGGGGCAAGGCCATGGTATGCAGGCTCCCGACGCGTCCGCGTGGGACGGCGTCGTGGGAGCGTCCGTCTGCCCCCTCATAAAAACATCGATGGCGTTCCCAGCATTGGTACTGTGGCTCGTCGGCTCAGCGCAGGTCGCCGCGGGCCACGACGGTCTCCGCGAACAGGACGCCCTTCACGGTCCGCAACCGGTCCGCGAGCTCGGCGACCTGGGTCGCGTCGCCCTCCACGATGAGGACCTCGAGGCACGTCTCCTCGCTCAGGTGTGTGTGAGCCGTGGCGCGGATGGAGCCCAGGAAGTCGTGCTGCCGGTGCAGGATCCGGTGGGTCACCATGCCCACGTCGTGCCGGTAGACGATCGTGATGGTTCCCACGACCTTCCCGCCCGCCTCGACCTGCCGGCGCACGAGCCCTTGGCGAATCAGCTCGCGCAGCGCCTCGGAGCGGCTCGCGAATCCCTTCTCCTTCACGTACCGGTCGAATTCCCTGAGCAGCGATCCCTCCAGGGAGACCCCGATGCGCTCGACGGCCATGTGCTACGCCCGCCGCGAGCAAGTGTTACTCCGGCATGAAGCTGGCGTTTCCCAGCGGCCGGCGCCGCATGCCAAACCTTATCCGCGAAGCCGTGTTACGAAGCCATTGCGGGTAACACCGCGGTTCTCGGCATGAGCGATCCCGTCCCTCTGTGGCTCCTCGTCATCGCGGCCCTCGGTCTCGGCCTGCGGCACGGGGTCGACTGGGACCATATCTCCGCGATCATGGACATCACGAGCAGCCAGAAGACGATCCGTGGCGGCGTCGTCATCGGCTGGTTCTACGCCGGCGGCCACGGCACCGTGGTGGCGGTCCTGGGCCTCGCCGCCGTCCTCATCGGCCTCCGTCTACCCCCGGAGGTCGACACGGTCATGACCGTGGTCGTGGGCGCGACCCTGATTATCCTCGGGGTCTACGTGATCCAGATGCTCGCCCGGCACCCCGGCGAGGCGGTCCGGATGCAGTCCCGCTGGGTCCTGATCGCCTCGGGCTTCCTGCGGGGGTACGAACGGGCCGTCATGCGAATCACGGGACGCATCCGCAAGCATCGGGACATCGACCTCAAGGTCGCGGGACCCGCATCCGCGTACACGATCGGGATCATCCACGGGATCGGGGGCGAGACGCCGACCCAGCTCCTCCTATTCATCCTGGCGGGCGGGGTCAGCGGCGCCTTCGCGGGCGCCACCGTGGTCCTCGCGTTCGTCCTCGGCGTCTTCATCACGAACACGATCGAGTCCATCCTGGCGGCCCTGGGCTACTCGCGCACGGCCACGAGCCCCAAGCTGTTTCGCCGTGTGGCCGCCGTCGCCGCGGTCTTCAGCCTCATCATCGGTGTGATCTTCCTTGTAGGAGCCACGGGGATTCTTCCGGCCCTGAGCTGAACCGCGTCTGCGAAGCGCGAAGTGGTAAGTTCTCCCTGAGCAAGTCCTTAAGTTCCACCGGCGACGTCGACGCGTCCGATGGACTACGCGAAGCAGCTGGACCAGGCGCGAAACCTCGCGGACCTCTTCGAGGTCGTGAAGCGCGCGGTGTCGGCGGTCCTGGGCCGCAACCGCGCGGGCCTCATGCTCGCGCTCGCGGACCTGGGAAACCATCCCCAGGGGTTCCTCGGCGCCTTCTATCCGGTAGCGACCAACGTGATTGTGATGAACAAGGTCCCGCTGCTCCGGATCCAGGAGACGAATCCGGAGCTGTACAAGCCCTACGCGTTCTACGTCCTCCTCCACGAGTACCTCCACTCCGTCGGGTTCGTGGACGAGCTCGTCTGCCGGGACCGGGCCCGCGCGATCGCGCAGGCCCTGTTCGGTCAGGAGCACCTCGTGTCCCAGATTTCCCGGGACTTCTCCCAATTCTTCCCCAACTTGGTCTTCCCGGACGCGGCCTGGCAGCCTCAGGAGCTCCATCTGGAATTCGTACCCAACTTCGACCGCGGCTCCGCGTCCTACTTCGCTTAGGCGACCCGAACGCACGGCTCCTCTTGATTCCCTCGCGCACGGGCTCGCAATCGGCGTCATGGTCTCCGCCACGGGCCACATTTCCGGCGGACACCTAAACCCCGCCGTGACGTTCGGCACCTTCGCGGGACGCCCGCTCGACCTCAAGCTCGCCGTCGTGTACTGGATCTCCTAGCTCCTCGGGGGCTTAACGGCCGCGGCCTTCCTTATTCCGATCTTCCGGCCGGTGCCTTGGCTCCGAATTACCTCGGCGCTCCTGCGGTTGCCTCGGGCGTCGCCATCGGGACCCCGATTCTCGTGGAGGCTGTCCTGACTTTCTTCCTCGTCTTCGCTGTCTACGGGACGGGCATCGATCCGAAGGGCGCTTTCCACGCGGTGGGCGGCATGGCCATCGGGTTGACCGTCGCCCTGGATGTCCTCACGGAGGGGCCGATCACCGGTGCCGCCATGAACCCTGCGTGCTGGTTCGGCCCTGCGGCGCTCGCCGGATTCTTCACGAACTACTACGTTTACTGGATCGGCCGACTGCTGGGAGGCGCGGTCGCGGGCCTCGTCTGTGCCTACGTCCTCCTCGAGAAGAAGCCCGCTGCCGCGAGGTCCGTCAACTGGACGTCCAGCCGCGAATCTCGGAATTCCTCCTGATGCGGCATGGTGGCGGAAGCTACTCGGCGCATCGAACGGTACGCGCGTCCGTCCGGTTAAACGTCGTGCCACACGGCTCAATTCCTGCCGCGACGCCGACAGCGTGCGCAGGTGCCTCGGATCAGAATCTGGACCTGATCGATTTCGCCTTTGATGGTCGCTCGGACGCGGTCCTCGAACTTCTCGAACTGCGGACCGTCGATGTCCGTGATTTCGCGGCACGACGTGCAGAGGAAATTGGCGTGGGGGTGGAGGTTCGCTTCGAAGCGGTCGTCGTCGCCTGGCACGTTCACTTGGACGACCATGCCCATCCGGGCCAGCGTGGCGAGGTTCTTGTAGACGGTCGCCAAGCTCAAGCTCGGCTGCCCCATCCTCAGCTTCGCGTGCAGCTCAGTCGCGGTGGGATGCAAGGGGCCGCCTAGGAGAGCGGCGAGCAAGGCGACGCGCTGGGGGGTCACCCGCTGCCGTTTCCCTTCCAGGAGCGCTTTTGCGCGTTGGACGTCTCGTCGCGGCGCCACGGGAAGAACTGAAACGGTCGGGCGCCAATAAAGGTTGGCCCGCCCAGGAGAGCCATCCTCCGAGGAACACCGGATAGCCATTATCTGATGATAACCCTTATCTCCGACATCCGCATGCTCGATGGGGAAGGCGCGTCCCGACGGTCCGGGCGTTTGACAAGTCCGAGAGGGCCCACACGGCCCCGACAAGGCCAGGAAAGAGACGACGGGGAGGAATGAGATGGCACCGGTCGACGTAGACCAGCAGGGGTCGAAGGAGAACGTGAACGTAGAGACAAAGAAGAACGTGGACAAGTGCCCGGTCGTGCACGGAACGACGAACGTCGGAATGCGGTCGAACAGGGATTGGTGGCCGAATCAGCTGAACCTCAGGATTCTTCACCAGAACTCGTCCCTGTCCAATCCGATGGGCGAGGCCTTCAACTACGCCGAAGAGTTCAAGAAGCTCGACTTCAAAGCGTTGAAGAAGGACCTCTACGCGCTGATGACGGACAGCCAGGACTGGTGGCCTGCGGATTTCGGCCACTACGGGGGACTCTTCATCCGTATGGCGTGGCACGCGGCGGGCACGTACCGCATCGGCGATGGTCGCGGCGGCGCTGGCACCGGTCAGCAGCGATTCGCGCCACTCAACTCCTGGCCGGACAACGTGAACCTCGACAAGGCGCGCCGGCTGCTCTGGCCGATCAAGCAGAAGTACGGCCGCAAGATCTCCTGGGCCGACCTCATGATCCTCGCCGGCAACGTCGCGCTCGAGTCGATGGGCTTCAAGACCTTCGGCTTCGGCGGCGGGCGACCGGATGTCTGGGAGCCCGACGAAGCCGTCTACTGGGGCAAGGAGGACACCTGGCTTGCCGACAAGCGGTACACGGGCGACCGGGAGCTCGAGAATCCTCTTGCCGCCGTTCAGATGGGTCTCATCTATGTGAATCCGGAAGGACCGAACGGCAAGCCAGATCCGCGCGCCGCGGCCAAGGACATTCGGGAGACCTTCAAGCGCATGGCCATGAACGACGAGGAGACCGTCGCGCTCATCGCCGGCGGACATACCTTCGGCAAGACCCATGGCGCTGGCGATCCAAAGCTGGTTGGGCCGGCACCCGAGGCAGCGCCCATCGAGGAGATGGGCCTTGGCTGGAAGAGCAAGTTCGGCACAGGCAAAGGCAAAGACGCGATCGGGGGTGGCCCGGAGGTCACCTGGACTACGACGCCTACGAAGTGGAGCACCAACTTCTTCGAGAACCTGTTCGGCTACGAATGGGAGCTGACGAAGAGTCCGGCTGGCGCGTACGAGTTCAAGGCGAAAGGCGACGCGGCGACGATTCCGGATGCCTTCGACCCGTCGAAGCGTCACGCGCCCACAATGTTGGTGACGGACCTCGCTCTGCGGGTCGATCCGGTCTACGAAAAGATCTCCCGGCGCTTCTACGAGCATCCGGACGAGTTCGCGGATGCCTTCGCCCGGGCGTGGTTCAAGCTCACGCACCGCGACATGGGTCCGCGCGCACGTTATCTCGGACCCGAGGTCCCGGCGGAGGAGCTGATCTGGCAAGACCCGGTCCCCGCCGTCGATCACAAGCTGATCGACGCCAAGGACATTGCGGACCTGAAGGCCAAAATCCTGACCTCGGGCCTGTCCATCTCGCGACTGGTCTTGACCGCATGGGCATCTGCAGTCACCTTCCGCGGCTCCGACAAGCGCGGCGGGGCGAACGGAGCGCGCATCCGCCTTGCGCCGCAAAAGGACTGGGAAGTCAACGAGCCCGCCGAACTGACCAAGGTGCTGACAACTCTAGAGAGCATCCAGAAGGCGTTCAACACCGCGCAGTCCGACGGGAAAAGGGTTTCACTCGCTGACCTGATCGTCCTCGGCGGTTGCGCGGGCGTGGAGCGGGCCGCGAAGAAGGCCGGGTACGAGGTGACGGTCCCCTTCACGCCCGGCCGCACGGACGCGTCGCAAGAGCAAACCGATGTGGAGTCCTTCAGCTATCTTGAACCAGTTGCGGATGGCTTCCGCAACTACCTCAAGTCCAAATTCCCCGTGCCGGCAGAGGAGCTTCTAGTCGACAAGGCGCAGTTGCTGGTACTGACTGCGCCCGAGATGACGGTTCTAGTGGGCGGCATGCGTGTCCTGAACGCGAACTTTGCGCAGTCGCAACATGGCGTCTTCACGAAGCGGCCGGAGACGCTGACCAACGACTTCTTCGTGAACCTGTTGGACATGCGCACCGAGTGGAGAGCGACCTCGGATGAGAATGTGTTCGAGGTACACGACCGCAAGAGCGGCGAATTGAAGTGGACCGGCACCCGTGTCGACCTGATCTTCGGTTCGAACTCCGAGCTACGCGCCCTCGCCGAGGTCTATGCCTCCGCCGACGCGCACGCGAAGTTCGTGACTGACTTCGTGGCGGCGTGGAACAAGGTGATGGACGCCGACCGCTTCGACCTTCGGCGACGCGGTAATGAGCCGGTCAATGCGGTAGCTGCCGCATAGCGGCTTGTCACGCGCGTGCAGGTGGAATTGGCCGCCGGTGCCGCTGCCGAACTCCTCTGCACAGGCCGCTTGGGTTTTTTCCACACCGGACTTCGACACGACTGATCTGACCATACCCGCCGATAGGGCGGCGTGAGTACGCCCCCCGTCATCAAAGTACCCCTTTCGCAGGATGACGAACCGCGTGCGGATCGTCGACGGCACGACCAAGTAGCCCTGAATTAGGAAAGCCTGAACGATTTCCGGTGCACGACAACTGCGGACAAACGTTTAAATTGGGCCTGGGGGTGCCCGAGTGCGCATGATGCAAGGCACGGCCCCCACCCCCGCGGTGGCGCAGGCGAAACCCGTGATCAAGGAGGCGCCTCCGAAATTCCGGTCCGGGAAGCACACCGCGATCGTGAAGGAGGTCTTCGACATCACGCCGAAGGCCCCGGAAACCTACCTGATCCGCTTCACGTTCGAGAACGAGCCCGTTTTCGACTTCGAGCCCGGCCAGTTTATCTCCATGTTCGCGGAGAAGGAGGGCAAGAAGATCTCCCGGCCCTACTCCATCGCCTCCTGGCCGGAGAACAAGGACTACCTCGAGCTCTGCGTCAAGGTGGTCGAGGGCGGCTTCATGTCGAACCACATGCACCACCTCGCCCCCGGGACCAAGCTTGCGTCCATCGCGCCCCTCGGGCGCTTCGTCCTGCAGGAGCCGCTCGCGTACGACACGGTCTTCGTCGCCACAGGGACCGGCGTGGCCCCCTTCGTGTCCCACCTGGGCCACATCTTCGCGAACAACCTAGACGACGGGCACGAGCTCCACCTGGTCTTTGGCACCCGCTACACGCACGAGCTGATCTACCACGACCTCTTCCTCAAGTGGGAGAGGGAGCACCCCAACTTCCACTACCACTCGACCGTCTCCCGCCCCGAAACGCCGGACTACAAGGGGCGCGTGGGCTACGTCCAGAAGATCATCCAGAACGAGCTCAAAGACTACGCGAGCAAGCAGGTCCTGATCTGCGGGCTCAACAATATGGTCGAGGACGTGCAGAACCTGTGCAAGCAGCTGGGGTTCGCCCTCGTACGGTTCGAGAAGTGGGATTGAACCCTCAACCCAGGTGCCGCATCACGCGGACATTCTCCACGGTGATCAGCCCGCCCTTGACCATCTCGCTGACCTTCGGGATGACTGCGGCGATCTTCTTCTCCGAGTCCACGGCCTCGATGATCATGGGCAGGTCCTCGCTGAGCCGCAGCGGCGTCGACGTATGGAGCAGGCTTCGCTTCCCGAACCCGTACACGCCGCGGGTGACCGTGGCCCCCCAGATCCCCTGCTCCCGCAGGTAGTGGACCACGGCCTTGTACGCGGGCAGGCCGCCGTAGCGATCCGATTCCCCCACATAGACCTTGACCCGCACCGCCTTCTCCTCGAGGTCCATGTCACGCGCCCCCTAGAAAGATTCCAACCGCCCGCCCCAGGTACGCCCCGACCACGCATAGCCCTGCGTTCAGGAAAATGTTTCCCGCGGCCCAGCCAAGCTGCCCCTCGGACATGAGGGTGACCGTCTCGAGGCTGAACGTGGACATGGTCGTGTACCCGCCGAAGACCCCGATGAAAACCAAGGCTCGCAGCTCCGATGTGATGAACCCACGTCCCATCGCGAGGAAGAACAGCACCGCCAGAAGGAAGCTCCCCGTGAGGTTAACGAAGAACGTACCCCAGGGGAAGTCGCCCCGGGTGACGTACCCCGACGCGACGTACCGCACGACGCTCCCGAAGGCCCCACCCAGGGCCACGAGTCCCACGAGCTTCACTTGGTCCCAGTCCATGGTTGCCCCGTCCTGCGGCGCCGGGACCCGGAGGGCCGCCGTGCCGCCTCGCCCAGTTCGCGGTAGAAGCCATCAGCCCTGGGCGGGGCGGTTGGGGGTGGGCCTCATCACCCGGATCGCCGAGACGTAAGTTCGCGATAAACCTTCCGCGCCGAGCCGGACCTCACGCCTTCGCGCGAAGCCGCACCTTGCCGGAAATCATGTGGAGAGGAACCATGCCGAAGTGGCGGCTGTCTCGGCTGTGCGCGTCGTTGTCCCCGAGCACGAAGAAGCCCGCTTGGCGGTCCCCGGACATGATGCGCTTCACGAGGAACTGTCGCGGGGCCTCCGGATTCTGCAGGACCACAATGTCCCCCGCCTCGGGCTCCCTCTTGCGGTAGGCCCAGCGGTTCACAATCACGTAGTCCCCGGGGCGGAGCGCGGGCTCCATGCTATGGTCCTCGACGCGGAACCGACCCAGGGGGAACACGACCCCCGTATCGCCTACCCGAGCTTAGGATACACCGTCTCGCGGGCCGTGGGGTAGGGGGCCTTCGCCTTGTACGTGGCGATCCCCTTGGTCTTCCAGAAGGCCTCCGCGATCTCGTTGGCGAGCTTGAGCATGTCTTCCGACGCGGCCAGGTTGATCTCCTGGCGTCCCTTGCTCCCCGCCTTGAGGGCCTTCCAGACCGTGTCGTGGAGCTGCGGGAACTGCTGAAGGTGCTCCGGCTTGAAGTAATCCCCGTACAGGATGCGGATCTCGTGCTTGTAGATCTCCGCGTGCTGCTCCTTCGTGGCGATGTAGCGGGCGAGCTTGTTGTGGTATTCCTGCTTCTGCTCGGGCGTGGCGTTCGGGCCGGGCTTCTCGAGCTGGCCGATCAGGTCGACCATTCGGATCACCGTGTGCGCCGCGAGCTGGGCGTGGTGGGGATCGTAGATCCCGCAGGGGATGTCGCAGTGGGCATAGGCGACCGGCGCGGGCGCGACTCGGTCGAGGGCTCGGAGTAGCTTGTGTGCGACGGACATGATCGCGTCGTAGCCGACCCCCGTATTTAAACGTGAGGCGGTCGTGCAAGGAGCACCCGAATCTCCCAGGGCCTGCGGTCCCATTCTATGGCCGTGAAGCTTATCCATCCCTCGCGAATGAGGTCGTCGAGCCGGGGATTTCCATGAAGATCAATGTCGAGGTCGGCGACATCGCTCGGTGGGAGGACGAGGTCGTCGTCGTGAACCTGTTCGAGGGGGTCGGTCATCCGGGCGGCGCAACGGGCGCCGTGGACACCGCGATTGACCATCAGATTACCGCGATGATCGCGACGGGCGACATCACAGGTCGGTTCAAGGAAATCACGGTCTTCCCGACCTTCGACCGCATTCCCGGGAACCGTGTCCTGGTCGTCGGCCTGGGCAAGCGGGACGACTTCACGTTGGACCGGGTGCGTGAGGTCTCGGCAGCCGCAGCAATCAAGATCCGCGACATGGGACTCCGGACGTTCGCGTCCATCGTCCACGGTGCCGGCGTGGGCGACCTGGATCTCGGGGACGCCACGGAAGCGGTCGTGGAAGGCACCCTCCTGGGCCTGTACCGCTACACGGAGCACAAGACGGAGAGCGACCGCAAGAAGATCGAGTCCGTGACCCTTGTGAACCTGGACAAGGCCGCGGCGGGCGTCATGCGCGATGCGGTCCACCGTGCGTCCGTCATCGCGACCATGACGAACTTCGCGCGCGACCTGGTGAACGCCCCGAGCAACACGAAGACGCCGCGGATGTTCGCCGACCGCCTCCGGGATGCGGCGAAGGAAGCCGGAGCCAAGCTCACTGTCCTCGACGAGAAGCAGCTCGAGAAGATGGGATTCGGATGCCTGCTCGGGGTGGCCAAGGGAAGCGCCGAGCCTCCGCGGTTCCTCGTCCTGTCGCACGACGGTGGCGGGAAGAACAAACCCATCGTCCTCGTGGGGAAGGGGATCACGTTCGATTCGGGCGGAATTGCGCTGAAGCCACTCGAGGCACTAGGCACGGACCCCATGTGGCTCATGCGGTACGACATGGGCGGAGCCGCCGTGGCGCTGAGCGCGGTCCTCGCGGCCGCGCGCCTGAAGCTCCCGATGAATGTGGTCGCCTTGGCTCCACTCACGGAGAACATGCCGAGCGGGAGCGCACAGAGGCCGGGGGACATTGTCCGCTCGTTCGGAGGCAAGACCATCGAGGTCCTGAATCCGGACGCGGAGGGTAGGCTCGTCCTGGCGGACGCCCTGGGGTATGCGAAGACCCTGAAGCCGCAGGCGGTCATCGACCTGGCCACGCTGACGGGCGCGGTGAAGGTTGCCCTGGGCCGGCATGCCGCCGGATTGTTCAGCAACGAGGAGGCGCTCGCCAAGCGCCTCGAGAACGCCGCCGCGGCCACCTCGGAGCGGCTGTGGCGGCTCCCCCTGTGGGACGAATACGACGAGCAGATCAAGAGCGACTCCGCGGACGTCAAGAACACGGGCGGCCGGTCCGCTGGCCCAATCACCGCCGCGAAGTTCCTTCAGAAGTTCGCCGAGGGCATGAGTTGGGCCCACCTGGATATCGCCGGGACCGCGTGGATCGAGAACGGCCCCGATTCTCCGAAGAAGGAATATCTGCCCAAGGGCGCGTCGGGATACGGCGTGCGACTCCTGGTCCGTCTCCTCCGCGACTGGAACGCGACGGGATGAGGGACGCCCTCGTCGACGCCCGGTTCGTGACCCGGATCAACCGCTTCCGAGTCCGCGCGGAGCTGGGCGATGGCTTGGCCGATGCCCACCTGCCCAATCCCGGGCGGCTCCGGGAGCTCCTCCTCCCGGGTGTCTCCCTCCGCCTCGTCCCGATTGCGGGGGCTTCGCGCTCCACGGGGTTCGACGTCCTCGCGGTGCGCCGCAGCGGGGAGTGGGTGTGTCTGGACACGCGCCTCGCCAATACTGCGGTGGCGGACGCGCTGAGTGCCCGTTCGCTTCCGGAATTCTCGGGGTACCGCGTCGTGCGCCCGGAAGCCCGCCGGCACGACTCCCGCTTCGACTTCGTCCTCGAAGAGCCGGGTCGTTGCTGGCTTGAGGTCAAGATGTGTTCCCTGGTCGTCGGGGACCGCGGGCTCTTCCCCGACGCCCCCACGCTCCGCGGCACGAAGCATGTGCGCGAGCTGGCGTCCCTCGTCCGCCACGGCGTTCGGGCGGCTCTCCTGTTCGTCGTGGTCCGGCATGCGTCTCGCTTCTCCCCAAACGATGTGACGGACCCGCCCTTCGGCGCAGCCCTGCGGGCTGCCATCGACGCCGGTGTGGAGGTGTCGGCTCGCCGGGCGCAGCTCCGCGGGCGCCGGCTCGTGCTCGGCACCCGTGTCCCCATAGACTTATGAAACCCAGTTCCCTAGACGCCACCCTTGCTCGCGTACCGGGAGCTGGACGCGCTTCGGGAGGAGTTGGCCTCCAAGCGGGACGCCATCGAGGCCCGTCTGGCCCACTTCCGCCGCGTCGGCCGCGGGACCGACGAGCAGCTCTTCGAGGAACTCTGCTTCGCGATTCTGGCGATCCAGTCGAGTGCGCGGAGCAGCGACGCCGCGGTGCGTTTTCTTTCCGAGCAAGGGCTCCTCTGGTCCGGCGGTCCGGGGAAGATTGCCAGCGCACTCCGGCATCGCACCAGATTCCACAACCACAAGGCGGCCTACATCGTACGCGCGCGCGAGTATTTCTTCTCGCCAGAGGGGTCCACGCTGGGGGCCACCCTGGGCCGGTTCGCGGATCCCAGGGAGGCTCGAACCTGGCTCGTCGCGGAGGTCGACGGCCTGGGCTTCAAGGAGGCAAGCCACTTCCTCCGGAACATCGGCCGTGGGGAGGATCTCGCGATCCTGGACCGCCACATCCTGCGCAACCTCCTCCGGCACCGCGTGATTGGCCGCATGCCGAAGTCCCTGACCCCGAAGCGCTACCTCGCCCTCGAGAACCGGATGGCCGATTTCGCGGAGACGCTGGGCATTTCCCTCGGCGTCCTCGACCTCCTCTGGTGGAGCCGCCAGACGGGCGAGATCTTCAAGTGAGCGCGGGCCTCAGATGCTCTTCCGGTCGCGGAGGAACCAAACGAGCCACAGGATCCCGATGGCCGCGGCGTCTGCGATGCCTGCGATGAGGGGGACAGTCAGGTCCGTCGCGGCGTCCGAAGTCGGGAAGAAGGTCAGGTATGCGAGGAGGAAAGCGAACCAGACAAAAGCAATCAGCACGGTCCCCGCGATTCGCGTCAGCAAGGACCCGCGGTAGCTCATCCCCCGCCCCATCGGGGCCGTCGGGGAAAGGGTTTCGTTTTTCGCGGCCCGTTAAGTAGCGGCGCCGCCATGGCTGGGGCGTGGAAGCCCCTTCGCCGTCCGAGGTGCGGTCGCGTCTGCTCGCATGGTTCGACGCGGGCCATCGAGACATGCCTTGGCGCCGGACGAAGGATCCCTACCGCATTCTGCTCGCGGAATACCTGCTCCAGCGCACCCGGGTCGCGTCCGGGACGCGGTACTACGAGCGCTTCCTGGAGCGGTTCCCCGACGTGGCGTTGCTCGCGGCGGCCCCGGAGGCAGACATCCTCCGCGCCTGGGAAGGTCTCGGCTACTACCGCCGGGCGAGGAACCTCCACGCCGCCGCGAAGGTCATCGTCCGCGACCATGGGGGGCGGATTCCTTCGGATGCAGCGACCCTGAGAACGCTTCCCGGGATCGGGCCATACACCGCAGGAGCCGTCGCATCCATCGCGTTCGGGGAGCCCGTGCCGGCCGTCGATGGCAACGTGACCCGCGTCGTGTCCCGTCTGTTCCGTGTGGAGACGGACGTGACCACGGCGGCCGGACGCGCCCGGATACTGGAGCTAGCCCGGGGGCTCGTGCCACCGCAGCGGCCCGGTGTGTTCAACCAAGCCCTCATGGAGCTCGGGTCGACCGTCTGCGTTCCACGCCGCCCTGCATGCTCGACCTGCCCGCTCGGCGAGGGGTGCCTGGCCCACCGGGCCCGCGTGGAATCGTCCCTGCCGCGGATTCCGGCGCCAAGACGGCCGAAGACCGTGGCGGTTTCCTTTGCGTACGTACGCTCGCGGGACCGCATCCTCCTCGTCCACCGTCCGGAGTCCGAGATCCTGGGTGGCCTGTGGTCGCTGCCCGGGGGTGAGATGCCCACGGGCCGCATGCACCGTACGTCCCTCCGATCCGTCGTGGCGGACCAGACGGGTCTTCGCGTCGACGTGCGGGAGGAGGTGGCTCCCGTTGCGCACACGTTCTCTCACCGCCGATGGTCCGGGCATGTGTATCGCTGCGTGCCGCGGGGCCGAGCCGCCCTTCTCCCATCCGCTCGCTGGGCGACGGTCGAGGAGGCACGCGGGCTGCCGCTCGTGCCGGATCACCGCAGGCTCCTTGAGCAACTCCCTTCCCGGCCTTCCCTGGAGTCCTTCGGCGTCTCCCGCCGGGCCCGCTCCTGACTCCGTATCAATGACGAGATTCGCCTGCGTCCCTTGATAGGCTCGGAAGTCCCGTCGCTTCCGATTCCATGACTTCCGGCGCGACCGCGGTCCTCGTCTTCCCCGGGCGGCGAGTGCAGGACCTCCTCGCGGCCTACGAGAAGGCCCTCGTCGACTCGGGCTTCGACATCAAACAGCACGACTGGACGGGCCAGTACTACTTGCACAAAGCAATCCTGGGCAGCAAGGCGAAGGCCTACCTGGTCCGCAAGATTGTGCCCTTCGGCGAGCTGACCAAGTCGGGCAACCGGCTCGGAGCCGAGGCCCAGATCTACCCCTCCGGGAACCTGGCCGTCCTCCGGGTGGCGGTGGTCCCGTACATGGAGCTGTTCAACCGCGCCGAGGTGGCCTTCGTCACCCAAGGCGTGTTCGAGAAGATCGTTGAGGACGATTGGTCCGTCGAGAAGCTCCATGAGATCGTGAACCGCATGGCCGCGATGGGGTTCGCCGGCCAGATTCCGGTTCCTCCGTGAGTCCTTAAGGGCCTCTCCCGTTATCGGCCGCCGTGCGCCGTTTCCTGGTTGTAGGCCACCGCGCGGTCACCACCCCGAACTTCTCCTTGGACGACTTAGCGGGCGCGGCGGGTCGGATGGACATCCTCCTGAGCGCCGCGAACGCAGCCCTCCTCCTCGCCCATGACATCCGCCGGGATGCGGAGGCAGCCCTGCTCCTCCTGGGACCTCCCGATCCGCCGCGACTCGTGCGGATCCTCGGGCACCGTGTGCGGTCTTACCAGCCCGATCTCCGCAGCAACGCCGCACTCCTCCGCAAGGCGTTGGAGCACGGCTCTCGCGTGGAGCGCGAGGTCTCGCCGGGAATCCTCGCGTCGAAGGCTTCCTTTACGGAGGCGCTCGACCGCCTGGGGCCCACCTTTGTCTACCTGAAGGAAGGCGGCAAGGATATCCGCACGACGCCCGTTCCCGCGGACGCGACGTTCGTGCTCTCGGACAACCAGGACCTGACCCCTGCCGAGGAACGCGCCGTGCTCGCGCGCGACGCCTTCGTCATTGGGCTCGGCCCTCATGCAGTCCATACGGATCAGGCCATCGTCCTTGTCCAGAACGAGCTCGACCGGCGAGGCACATGAACGAAACCGAGTACGTACGTACGCTGCTGCAGGAGTTCGTACGCATCCCCTCCGTCACGGAGCCGGACATGCCCGCCATACTGACGGCGGCTGCAGCCGCCTTGGAGGAGCTCGGGCTGCGCCCAACGGTCCACCGCGACGTGCAGGCGATCGAGGCGTCCTCCGGGAAAGGGGGCGTCCTCCTGAACGGCCACCTCGACACGGTCCCCGTGGCCTCCGGATGGACCAAGGACCAGGGAGTGTGGGACGGAGACTGGCTATACGGCCGCGGCGCGGCAGACATGAAGGCAGGCTGTGTGTCATGTTTTGCCGCGGCGCGCCGTCTCCTGGACCGCGGGAAGCCCGTGTCCCTGTTCTTCACCACGGACGAGGAGACCACGATGAAAGCCTCCATCGCCCTCGCCTCCTCTCCGGCGGTCCGCGAGGCCGCCGGCGTCGTCGTCACCGAGCCAACGGGCCTCAAGGTCATCGCGAGCGAGAAGGGGGTCCTCTGGTACCACGGGACCATCCGCGGCCGCAGTGCGCACGGGAGCATGCCTCAGCTGGGGGACAGCGCGGTCCATCGCATGGCCCGTGTGCTACCCCACTTGGAGCCGTACGCCCACCCGAAGGACGGACTGCGGGACATCACGATCAACGTGGGCCGGATCCAGGGCGGGGTCGCGCCCAACGTCGTGCCCGATTCCTGCGTCGTGGACCTGGACTGCCGCAACCCGCCGAACTTGTCCAAGGCGGATGTGGACGCGTTGCTCCATCGTGCGTTTGCCGCGGCAGGGGAGAAGGCGGAACTGGAGCTCTACCACGAGGTCCCTGCGGCCGCCGTGCCGTTCGACGCGCCGCACGTCCGCCTGCTCGCCGACTTGGCGGGTACTGAGGTGGTCGCGGTAACCTACGCCACGGAGATGGCGTGGTACGCGCCCCACAATCCGCGGTGCGTCGTCTTCGGACCGGGCGAGACCGCTCGCATCCACATCCCCGACGAACGCGTGTCGCTGACGGAGACCGTACGCACGGCGGAGACTCTGGCAGAATATGGGGAGCGCCTCGTGGCCGGGCGATAGAATCTGACCAGGTTCTGTGACGTTTGCGGGAGGTGCCCTGTTGGGCCCCTTTCGCAACCCACTCGACTCCGCTCGGCTCCTCTCGTGCGACCGCGCCTCGCGGGCGGGTCGTAGAGGGGACTCATCGCATCATGGCGGAGGGCACCGGGCCGGAACCGTACGGCCCTCGCCTTCTCCCGAAGGCGGTGGTCGGCGGCTCCGGGATGCGACCCCATCGTCGCACCCCGGGCCCGCCCGTGTTCTGCGCGGAGCGCGTTATGCCGGGCGGGCCTCTCGGACGGTGGTCTGCCACCGGAGGGATGACGAGGAAGGGGAAGGACGTCCATGGAGGGAGAGGTTACGGGGGGGAGGCCAGTGAAAGTGAGAATCTCCCGAGGATGTCATACAACCACTTGACCAAAACCTATAAGACCCGAGGCTCGTAGCGGCCGCGACACCATGACGGGCTCGGACCGGAGCCGGGACTTCTATGTCGCCACGGAGGAAGAGATCCGCGCCGGCAAGACGACGGACATCTATTTCCTGCGGACTCTGGACGTCCTGAAGAAGGCGGGGAAGGACCGCACGGTCGTCGATGCCGAGATTACCACAGGTGGCCTGCCGAACGGATGGCCTTGGGGTATCCTCGCAGGCGTCGAGGAAGCCGTCCGCCTCTTGGAGGGCAAGAACGTCAGCCTGTGGTCCCTGTCCGAGGGAACGCTGTTCGAGCCGCGCACGCCCCGAGGTGTGCCGCTGCCCGTGATGACCCTTGAGGGGCCCTACGGCGACTGGGCGCTGTTCGAGACGCCGCTCCTCGGCCTCATCTGCCAGACGAGCGGGATCGCGACGAAGGCGGCGCGGCTCCGGAAGCTCGCCAACGGGAAGCAGATCTTCTCCTTCGGCGTCCGCCGCATGCATCCGGGCATCGCGCCGCTCATCGAGCGCTCCGTGTACGTGGGCGGTCTGGATGCGATTACGACGCCCCTGGGATCCTCCCTCCTGGGCCTGCCCGCTATGGGGACCATGCCCCACGCCCTCGTCATCGTCATGGGCGGGTCCCGCGAGGCGTTCCACGCGGTCCAGAAGTACATGGAGAAGAAGATTCCCCGCATCGCCCTGGTGGACACCTACTACGACGAGAAGACGGAGACCCTCCTGGCCCTGGAGGAAATTCCCAATTTGGCGGGCGTCCGCCTGGACACGCCGTCGTCGCGGCGCGGGAATTTCCCGCAGATCGTCCGCGAGGTCCGGTGGGAGCTCGACGTGCGGGGCCACAAGGACGTGAAGATCTACGTCTCGGGGAACATCGACGAGAAGACGATTCCGGCGCTCTTGGCCGCGGGAGCGGACGGCTTCGGCATCGGCACATCCCTGAGCAACGCCCCTACGATTGACTTCGCCTGCGACATCGTGGAGATCGAGGGCAAGCCCGTGGCCAAGCGCGGGAAGTTCGGCGGGCGGAAGGAACCCCTCCGCTGCCCGAAGGACGGCACGTACGAGGTCGGCGTGAGCAAGTGCCCCAGGTGCGGAACGGCCATGAAGGCCGCCTACGTCCAGTACCTCGAACGCGGCGAGCCCAAGGAACCGCTGCCCTCCCTAACGGAGATCCGGAGCCGCGTCATCGCGGAGGTCGACCGGGTCCCCCTCGAGGCCTGAGCGAGCCCTTTATCGTGCGCCTCACCCCTTGTCGCCCGGATGGCCTCCGTGACCAAGGCGCGCGTGCGCGCGACGTACGAGCGCATCGCGGAGCCCTTCGCGGCTTCCCGGGCGGAACCCTGGCCCGAGGTCCTTTCGTTCGCCGCCAGCCTGCCACCGAACGCCCGCATCGTCGACGTCGGGTGCGGGAACGGGCGGCACGCGCGCACGCTCGCGGCCGAGGGCCACACCTTGGCCGCCGTGGACTTCGCCCGGAATCTCCTCACGATCGGCCGCCGCGGATCGCGGGGCCGGACCTGGGGCCAGCACATCGATTGGATCCAGGGCGAGGCCACCGCCCTGCCGCTCCGGAGCGGCTCCATGGACGCGGCGCTATGCGTCGCGGTCCTCCACCACCTGCCGTCCGTGGACGAGCGGCTGCGCGCCCTTCGGGAGATCCGACGCGTCCTCATGGCCGGAGGCCGCTCCTTCGTGAGCGTCTGGGCGATGGATCAGCCGCGGTTCCGGAAGGCCGTGGAGGCGCGCAAGGACCTTCCCGCGGAGGTCCGCGGTGACATCGAGGTCCCCTGGACCATGCCCGACGGCGTGGTCATCCCCCGCTACTATCATCTCTTCCAAGAGGGTGAGCTGGAGCGACTCATTATCGAATCCGGGCTTCACGGAGAAAGGTTTTTCCGGGGCCCTGGAAACTTGTTCGCGGAAGCGTCGAGCCATGGCTGACCTAGGGACGACGATCACGGAGTTCTTCTCGGCGATCGCACGGAACCCGATCTATCTCCTCCTCTTCGTCGGCGGGATCGCCCTGGTGGCCATCCTGATCATCGCGCACCACATCCACAAGATCCGGAGCGAGGACATCTTCGTCCACCAGGCCTGGGGCGCGAAGTGGAAGGGCCCGAACCGCTAGGACGGTCGAAACCCTCATATTGGGTCCGCGGCTTGGTGGCGGCCCGGTGCCGTTGTGTCGAAGATCCCCGAGGAGCTCCGCTACACGAAGGACCACGAGTGGGCGAAGATCGAAGGCAACCGCGCGCGGGTGGGCATCACGGACCACGCGCAGAACCAGCTGACGGATGTGGTCTACGTGGAGTTCCCGCCCATCGGCAAGACGGTGGCCCAAGGCGAAGTCCTCGGGACCGTGGAATCTGTGAAGGCCGTGAGCGAGATATTCTCCCCCGTCGGCGGCAAGGTGGTCGAGGTGAACAAAGTCCTCGATGACACGCCGGAGCAGGTGAACAAGGACCCCTACGGCGCGGGATGGATGGTCCTGCTCGAGATGAGCAACCCCGCGGAAGCCTCCAAGCTGCTAGACGCCTCGGCCTACAAGAAGCTCGTCGCCGATTGACCCGTTAGGCACCCCCCGGGAAGGAACCCTTTTATCGGCAGGGACGGTTCGGCCGCCGGGCGCGTCGGCTAGTTTGGACTAGGCTATGGGCCTTCGGAGCCTAAGACAGGGGTTCGAATCCCCTCGCGCCCGTCCGGATTCGCGCGCCGGTTGGATCCGCGGGCCCGTGGACGCGGGAGCCGTGTCTAATGCGGCACGGGCCTGCCGCCCTCAGGTCTCGGGGACTCGGCAGCTGCCTTAGGCCGCCCCCAGCCCAGGAAGCGCGCGAGGAAGAATCCGAAAAGCAAGAGCCAAACGGCCACCAGAGCGATGAGCCCGAGGTCGAAGCCGAGGGTCATGCCATCGAACGGTGCGTAGGCCCAGTTCGCGGCGACCAGCGGGATGAGTCCGTAGCTGTAGGGCCGCCGCATCAAGAAGAACAGGATCAACAACAGGACTCCCGCGGTCAGGCCTCCGGAAGCGAAGATGAGGGTGTGGGCGATGGGCGAGACGGCCTGGCTCGTCGCCCAGATCAGGCGCTCTCCGTCGATGTACATGGGGACCCGGAGAAGCGATGCCGCCCAGTAGTGTCCGTACTCGTGAAGGGGGACCTCGACGAACGTGTGCATAAACCAGGCTACGGCTGACATCTTCAGCACGTTGCCCAGGAACTCCTTCTCGTCGGGTCGCATTTGAGAGGAGTAGGACGTGGGGAAGGATAGCCCTGGCGCAGGTATCTCATAGGGATTCCTACTTCGGCTCGCAAAACCTGCGCCATGTGCGGTCCGACTTGGAGCCGTGCTCGGGTGCGCCCCGGAATCGGAGCGCGTATTCTGTCTTTGTCAACGCGGGGTCGTTTGACATTGATAGGCTGAAATACTGGATATCCCGCTCGTCGATCCGGTTCAAGAAGGACTGGGATGCCTCGAGATGGGGATGCACCCCTCGCGCGGTTCGCGCACGCGCTCGCCCGGGACGACGGGCTCACGATGGGAACGCCTTGGTTGTCCCACGACGGTTCGACCGCGATTCTTCCTATCGTCCGGACTGTCCCGCGGCCCCGTCGTTGCGTCCTCGCGACCGAGGCGCCCGAATGGATCTCCGCCGTGGATTCGGGGAGGCTGGATCGGCTCACGGTCCGGAACGACGCCCCGTTCGCGGTCCTCCTGCCCCCTGGCACGCTCTTCCGGAGCGACGCGACGGCCTCCCGCGGCACCACCACGGGCGTTGTCCTCGGCCCGCGATCCGAAGCGACCATCGAGGTGAAATGCGTCCACCCGTCGCGCGCTCTTACGCAAGGCGCGAGCCTGGTCCTCGACCGGCGGCTGGCACCGGGCCCGGTCTGCCGTGCGCTGTTGTCTCGTGACCAGGGGCAGGTCTGGGCTGCCGTCGCGGAATTCACCGGGGCATCCCGCGGTGGTTCCGACGACCTCGTCGTCGCTCTTCCGGAGTCCGAGGCTACCGAGCCGGAGAACCACCCGGCCCCTGGGGTGATGCCGGTTCAGCCGGGGCAGTGCGGCCTCGTCATCCTAGACGTCCACGGCGTCTTGGCGGTTGAGTGGTACGACAGCCCGGAGGCCTGGAGGG
>CAZJIP010000005.1:0-37137 GCA_964546105.1 uncultured Methanomassiliicoccales archaeon | reverse complement strand
GTAAAGCGGGATGGTCGCGTGATCTCGGCCCGCCGAAGCCTGTGCCGGGAATCACGAGGGTTTGTGCATGCGGTCCGACCGGATCACACCCGCGGATGCCTGGAGGCCTGCTCGGTACCACACGTACGGGATGAAGGCGAAGGGGCCGAAGAACAGAGTCGCAAAGCCCCACGTCCATCCGCTCTGACCGAGACGCCTCGCGTCCCACGCCACGAGCACGCCGAGAAGCGTGAAGAGTCCGATGATGCCGGCGAAGAACGGCAAGGGCGTGAGTCCGAGGAGGAAGCCCGCCGCGGCGATCCAGACAATCCCCACAAAGGCCACCATCCGCTCGGGCTGCAATCGACGCGGCATACGGGAGATCCCTCCGACGTCACGCATGGGCCGCTTCCTATTTCGGAATTCCGAGGGCTTTCCGCAGAGCCTCCCGACGGGGGACACGGACCCCTGACCCAACGCCGTCGGGTGGCCGGCGACTCCGCGTCAGACGGGGGGCAGGAGCTTCGCAATTCCCCGCGACTCGAAAAACGGCACGCCCGCTCCGCGCATCTCATGGACCGCGGCC
The DNA here is from genome assembly GCA_964546105.1 of uncultured Methanomassiliicoccales archaeon. GTDB lineage: Archaea > Thermoplasmatota > Thermoplasmata > RBG-16-68-12 > RBG-16-68-12 > RBG-16-68-12. Next base: position 36,572 of record CAZJIP010000005.1, on the reverse strand, counting down.
TTGGAGTCCCCGGGCTTCAGGTCGACACCGCGGATGGCGTCCTGCAGCACACGAACCCGGATGCCGCGGCGGACCGCGTCGAGGGCGGTCGCGCGGACGCAGTAGTCTGTGGCCAGTCCGCACAGGAAGACCTCATCGATCCCGTGGTCGCGAATCACGGACTCAAGGTCCCGTCCCTGGGGGCTGAGCGCCTGGAATCCGGAGTACGAATCCTGGTCGGGGTCCATCCCCTTGGACAGAATGACCGCGTCCTTCGGGAGGGCGAGGCCCGGGTGGAACCGGGCCCCCTTGGTCCCCTGGAGGCAGTGGGGCGGCCACGCGCCGCCGAATTCCTTGAAGTGCTTCGTGACCTTGGGATGCCAGTCGCGGGTGGCGAGCACAGGGAGACGGCGGCGCACGAACAAGTCGATGGTGCGATTGATGCGAGGGATGATTCGATCGCCATCGGGAACACCGAGCGCCCCGCCCGGGCAGAAATCGTTCTGCACGTCGACCACGAGCAGCGCCGGCCTGCGCGACATACCTCTCCTGGATAACTCACGAAGGCTCCATAGAGATTTCCGTCGGGATGCGGCTAGCCAGACCGCGGGAGCCGGCGCATGTCGTCCACGTAGTCCTCACGGAACGCCATGTCCTCTGGGAGCTCGTCGAACCACCGCACCTCGAGGACGTCGGGTCCTGCGTGCACCTCGCCATCGATGCGCGCGAGGAACTGGGCGAAGTAGCCGGGACGGACCCGCTTCCCGTCCGTGAGGTTCTGCTGGAGGAGCTTCGTCAGAATGGGCTCCACGATTCCAGCCCCCACCTCCTCCCGGACCTCACGCTCGAACCCTTCCAGGACCGTCTCCCCTTCTTCGAGCTTCCCGCCCGGCGTGAGCCACAAATCGCCCCAGCCCTTCGAGGAAATGTGGCGCAGGAGCAATACGTGGCCGCGTCCGTCGTGCAGGAGGCCGCCGGCGGCCCACCACAGGACTGACTCGTCCAAACGGAAAATAGGGTGGGACACGGGGACCGTCTCGGTCTTCTTGATCACGGGGATGCGGCCGAACCGCTCGAAGGCCTCGGCGAGCCGGTCCTTGCAGACACCGACACGACTCACGCGTCGAAGAAGGGAGCAAGCTTATTTAACACCGGCTCGACTACCCGCGGCCGCCAAGGAGGCGGGCAGATGCCCCTCGAGGACGTGTCGGACCGGGCCAATAAGGTCTACGATGTCATGAAGTCGGCAGGAGCCACTTCAGAGGACAAGATGCGGGATGCGGACGCAATCACGAAGATGGCTAAGCTGCCCAAAGGTATGGTCCTGTCGTCCCTGCAAGAGCTCGAGTCCAAGGGCTATGCCAAGCGCCGTGTGCGCGAGAAGGCCGCGGGCTACTACCTCGTGAAGTGATCCACCTCAGCGGCGTCTCGGGGCCATGGCCGCTCCGACCATGAGCGGCAGGATTGCCGAGGCGTCGCCCTCGATCGTGAGCTGGCGGGCATTCTCCTTGACCTTGCCCCAGGAGATTCCCTCGCGCACGCGCGCGCCGCTCAGGCTGCCGTCCCACTCGGGCGCGGTCGTGATGTAGACCGCGTAGTCGAGGCCGCCGCGGAACTGGTTCCACCAGATTGTGTGGTGCTTGGAAACGCCGCCGCCGATCATGAGGGCGCCCGCCTCCTTCGCGGTGAACACGAGGTCCATGAGGTCCTGCTCGTCGCGGAACAGGTCGAGGCGGAAGTCCTTGTGCTCCTGCCAGAAGGACCACAGCTGGTAGCCGACGGAGCCGTCGAAGGGCGCGGGCACGTACACGGGCACCTGGTTCTTCCAGGCCCACCACAGGAGCGATTCCTTGGATTCCGTGCGGCGACCGAACTCCCAGAGAAGCTCCTTCGTGGAGAGGTTCCGCCTCCCGGAATCGTACAGGTCCCGGAGCATGGGCTGGACCTTCCGTTCCAGGATGATACCGTAGGACTCGTTCGGGACCAGCACGTTGCCCAAGCGGTTCACGCCCTCGCGGTGCAGCATGACGTCGTCCATCTCGAACTCGCCGTGGTAGTAGGGCTGCCACACGCGCGCCAGATCGTGGTCTGCGGTGCCGCAGGTCGTGATGACCACGTCGACCAAGCGCTTCTCCACGAGCGTGCGCAAGACGCCGCGGACGCCGGTGGCCATGAGGGCCGCGGGGAACGAGAGGAACGTGCGGCAGTCGTCGCGGGAGAACATGGTCCGCAAGATGTCCACCCCGTCCGCAATCTTCTTCGCGGTGAATCCGCCCGCGGCCTGCATCTGGGCCACGAGGGCGTCCAGAGTTGCCGCATGGGAGAGATCGATGTCCTCCACCTTCCGACGGAGGACCTTGGAGCGGGCCATCGCGCGGGGATTCCGAGGCTTCGGTAAAAACCTATGGCGACGTATTTATGGGCCTCCGTCCCATGGGTGCGGCCATGGCCCTCCGAATCCGGGACGTCATGTCGACGAAGCCCATCACGCTCAAGCCGACGGCCACGTTGCGGGAGGCGGCCATCACCCTCGCGGATGAGAGCGTGGGCGGCTGCCCCGTCGTGGACGATCAGGGGCGGATCGTCGGCATGCTCAGCGAGGTCGACATCCTGGAGGCACTGAAGACCCAACACAAGGAACTCCGGATGCTCATGCCGCCCGAGATCACGTTCGGGATTTCCTTCGTCGAAATCATCAAGGAGCGCGAAGCGCTCGCCGCGTTCAAGGAGGTGGAGAACCGCCTCGTCCAAGACATCATGACCAAGGAAATCCACGCGGTCGGCCCGGACGAGTCCGTGGAGCGGGCCATTCGCCTCATGGTCCAGCACAAGATCCACCGCATCCCCGTCGTGGAAGGGGAGAAGATTGTGGGCATCGTCACGCGCGGCGACGTGCTGCGGGGCTTCTTCCGCCAGGTCGGACAGCCTAGGTACCAAGGAGCCCTCTAAGCCGCTCCCGGACGCCCAGCGGCCCCCGCCATCGGAACTCGCTCCGGCAATCCGTGCACGTGCCCCAGCCGTCCTCGTAGAAGGTCAGGTGGGTCGACCCGCAGACGCCGCACACGCCGCGCGCGGGGCGCACGATCCCGCGACGCTTGCGCTCCTCCTCGACCTGGGAGGAGAGGCGGTAGGCGGCCTCCTCCGCATTTCGGGCGAAGGTCAGCCCCGCGAGGTAGTCGCCCTTGGCCAGCACGTCGCGGGCCTGCCGCAACAGGGTGCGGACGTCCGCCACGCTGAGATCGTAGGACTCGGCCTCCTGGAGCAAGGGCTCGCACGACGCGATGATGGAACGGGCACGCTCGATCTGGCTTTCGCGAAGCTGGATCGCCTGCTCGATCTGGCGCTGCTGGCCCTGCATGGCGGCTCGTTCCGCCTGCTTGACCAGGTCACCCGCCGTGACGTACTCCCGCTCGGAGACCGCAGACCGGGCGCGGAGCCAGAGGTCCTCGGCCCCCGCCACGTCGGCCCCGACCTTCCGGGCTGCGGAGATGTGGTCCTCCACCGCGGACAGCGCATCGTCGATCTCGCGGATGCGGCGCTCCCGGGCCTCCGTGGCCAGCTGCGACGCGCGGTCCAGATCGGCCTCCGCGGCCGACAGGTTTCGCCGCTCGACCGCCTGGGCCGCCGCTCGCCAAGCGTCCTCCGCGGCGCCGACCGCGGCGCCGAGGTTTGCGGCCTCCCGAATCACATCGCGCGTGGCGACGAGGCGGTCCCGTGCGCGGTCCGTGGCGGGTCCCTTGCCCACGCGGACCTCCAGCTCCCGAACAATCTCCTCGGCCGCGGCGCTCGCCAGGAGGGCGGAGGCCACCTCGTCCTTCGTCTTGAGGCCACGGATGCGGACGCCGTGGCGCTCCGCCAGCTGCCGGAGATCCTTCCAGTGTGCAGACCGAAGCAGCTCGAGATCGGCCTCCAGAGGGATGGGAGCACCCGGCCGAGTCGAAGTCCCGGAATCGCGATAAACGTTGGGATACGTCACACAACGCTTTGCCCCCACTCGGAAGGCGGCACGCCGCAAGACTTCGCCGAGCGCCGTAAGGCCCCTTCTGTTCGTAATGTTGGCCAAGACGCCACAGATCACCCTGACCAGGGCGACCGGGAGCAGGTGGTGATTAGTCCACGCCCGCCCACAGATAGACCAAAAACAACACCAGGAGGTCGCTGAATGCAAAGAGCGCGATGTCGGCTGTGGTACCGACCGCGTCGAATCCCCACACTTGCACGAGACTGTAGAATGGGAACGCCTCGGCCACGACGAGGACCAGACCGACTATCGCGACGAACACGAAACGCGCCTGCCTTTCGGCCCGGGCCTCGAGGACCACATCGACCCCTGCGCGCATCCCCCACGTCCGGGGCACGTACTTCTTGGGATACGTCAGAAGGGAGACGAAGCCAAAGAGGGCGAACGCTCCGGCAACGAGCATGATGATGCCGCCGATGGGGCCGTAGGCATGATCAAAGCATTGGCCAAATCTCATGTCGGTGCATGCGAGCAGGAGTGGCGCCCCGACCAACCACATGACTGCCAACCCGATGGGGAGTCCAAGGACCGCTCGCTTTTCCTTGTTCCTGAGAAATCGCGCTGCTGTCTTGACTGCGGCGAGATACGGAAGACCTTCCCGTTCCGCGGCGAGTCGAGGCCGTTGTGGGGCAGGGGAAGGCGAGCCAGGTGGAGCCTTATCCTGGGATTTCGGTTGCACCTCTCCACTCCCTCGACCCGAATGGGGCTCCGATCGCCTTAGTAGTTTCGCGACGGATGTTGGCCTCAAAACGGAACGCCCCGACCTCCTACGGCCCCACGCGGGAGCTCGCCCGCGTGCGGGCCTCGAGCTCGCAGCCAGGGCGTTGTTTGCGGTGTCGCGAGACGCTGTGTACGGTACCTGAAAACCTTGCGGGGAGTTGGATCACGCCTCCCGCGGACGGTAGCGACGGAGGACCTCGACAGCCCACTGCACCTGGCGGACTCGTGGGGGTCGCCGCCCGCATCCGGATGGAATCGCTTGGCCCGCTCCCGGAAGGCGCGCTCGATCGACTCGCGGCTCGGCCAGCCCATTCCGAACCGCGGAGGATGGATTCGCACGCCCTCGAACCCCAGAGTCCGAAAGGCCGCGTCGATGCCCTTAGTCTGGAGGTAGAACTCGCGGAGGTCGTCGAAGATGCCGCCGGACTCGCGGCCTCCCTCGATGCTGTATCGCCGGTGTCCCGCCGCAATTTCGGAACCCGCTCGGTGGTCGCGGCCGCAGGCGAAGCAGAAGAACCGGTCGGCCACGTCGCGGGAAGGACACGGACCCTCATGGGGTTTGGGTTCCTCCCGCCGGGCAAAGAGTTTATCGAACGGAGCCGCGATGGAGCGTTCGTGTCGTTCCGGGCCGGGCCTTCCGTGTTCAAGGACCAAGGGAAGCTGTCCTTCGACTACGTCCCCGAGAAGATGGTCCACCGCGAGGCCCAGATGCAGCGGATGTTCAGCTACTTCCGTCCCATCGTTGAGGCGGGCGTCTCGAGCAACGCGTTCCTGTACGGGCCCGTGGGCACGGGGAAGACCCACAGCGCGAAGCGCTTCTGCGTGGACTTCAAGAAGTTCGCGGAGGAGAAGGGGCGCGCCCTCGACTACATGCCCGTGAACTGCCGCAAGAACCTGGAGGACGACGCGGTCCTCCTCACCCTGGTGCGGCACTTCGACCCTCACTTCCCCGACCGCGGCTTCTCCATCTCGGAGAAGCTCGAGACGCTCCGGAGGCATCTGGAGAAGAACCGGCTCCACTTCATCGTGATCCTGGACGAGGTGGATGCCCTCCTGAAGAAGAGCGGGGCGGACCTCATCTACTCCTTCGCGCGGATCGCGGAGGAGAGCGCCGCAGCCAAGGGAAACATCTCCATGATGCTAGTCTCCCAGCGACCCAACGCGCTGGACTACATGGACGCGGCCGCCCTGAGCACCTTCCGCCGTTCCAACGTGATCGAGTTCCCCAAGTACAGCTACGAGGAGCTCCGGGACATCATGGCGGACCGCGTGCGCCTCGCCATGCATCCCGGGACCCTGGACGAGGACACCGTGGACATGATCGCGGACATCGCCTCGGAGCTGGGGGACGCCCGCTATGCGATCGAGCTCCTGGACAAGGCGGGCATGCTCGCGGACGAGGAAGGGTCCGAGACGGTCACCGCGGAGGACGTCCGCGGGGCGAAGTCCCAGGTCCATCCCACGGGGCTCGAGGAACGCCTCGGCCTCCTGGACACACCGAAGAAGCTCGTGCTCCTGGCCATCGCGCGGAAGATCCGGCGGAAGGCGTACATCACGATGGGCGAGGCGGAGGAGGCCTACAAGCTCGTCTGCGAGGAGTATGGAGAGAAGCGCCGTGCACACACCCAGTTCTGGAAGTACGTCGGCGACCTCGACGCGTTCGGCCTGATCGACACGAAGCTCAGCGGCGAGGGCGTCGTCGGGAAGACGACGCTCATCTACCTCCCGGAAATCCCATCCAAAATCCTGGCTGATAATCTCGAAAGAGGTTTAAAGAGGCGATGACCGATTTTGCGTAAAACATGGGATGGGTGCACGCACAGGACCAGACGTACGGGTCCGAGGACGACGTCGTGAGAACTGGGTTGCCTATGGACATCGAAAAGGGCGTCTGCTATCTCGTGAAGGAGAAGAAGCCCGAGGTGAGCTACCGCCTGTTCGAGGTCCTCATGGAACAGAAGCTGCCGGGCCTCGTGGTCACGCGGCAGTATCCCGAACGGGTGCGCCGCGAGCGCGGCCTGTCCGACGTCCGGATCCTCTGGCTCAGCCACACGCCGGGGGAGGACTTCCACAACCCGACCGCAATCGGGACGCTCGCGAAGGTCCTGCAGAAGTTCATCGAGGACAACGGCGGCGAGGGCGTCATCCTCCTCGACGGCCTGGGGTTCCTGATCATCAACAACGGCTTCCTGCAGACGCTCATGTTCGTGGAGCACGTGAACGAGTTCATCATGCAGCACCACGGCATCCTGCTCCTGCCGGTGAGCCCGGAGACGCTCGAGGAGAAGGAGCTCGCGCTCCTGGAACGGAACGTGAAGGTGCTCGAGTCTCCCGCGCTCAAGACGGACCTGGAGACACGCGAGGTTAGCAAGCTCTTGGACACGTACTGACCGCGCCGCTCCAGGAGCACAGGTGCGCACATCCCGCGTTCCTCGCCACACAACCGTCCCCTGGGTCCCGTTTCGTGCGAACAATCCTGGGAGGGAAGCGGCTTCCTGATAATCGGGTACCAAACCTGAAGAACGAAACCCCGCCCTTATAGAGTCGGGATGCGCATGACGCAGGCCTACGGAGGGCAGAAGCCGCGGCTCTCGGTCCCATTCCCCCTGGAGGACGGAGTATGCTACCTCGTGAAGGGGAAGTCCGTGGACGCCACGTACCGCCTCGCCCAGATCTGCGCCGAGGAAGGCGACGCGGTCCTCTGCGTGAGCCGCATCTATCCGGAGCGCCTGCGGGCCAAGTACGGTCTCGCCCACGCAACCCTGTGGTGGATCTCGAGTAGTCCGGGGGAGGGGAATTTCGACCCGACCGCGGTCGGCACGCTCTCGAGCGCCATCGAGCAGTTTGCGGAGCGCCATCCGGACGGATGCCTGGTCCTGCTCGACGGCATCGAGTTCATCGCAATCCATCTCGGCTTCCTGAAGATGCTCCTCTTCCTCGAGCACCTGAACGAGTACGTCATGCCCCGACGGGTCACCATGTTGGTCCCCGTGGATCCCGAGTGCTTCGACCCGACTGAGTTCGCGCGGCTCGACCGCTTCACCGGTGGCATCGAGGAGTCGGACCTGCGCGACGCGATCGACACGTTCGATGTGAACCGCGAGCTCGCGAACGGCTAGTGCGCCGACCCGGACCGCTGGCGTCCCACGATCTCGTCCGCCAGGGTGAGGAACTTCTCCTCCTTGCCCTTCGGGATCGTCGCGCCCGCGGCGATGTTGTGCCCGCCCCCGTCCCCTTCCAGGGACTCGGCCGCCTCGCGGCAGGCAGCCGCCAGGTCCACGCCCTGGGCAATCTGGCCGCGCGTCGCGCGGGCGGAGACCTTGGTCTGTCGCTCCATCACGGAGAGGCCGAAGACGGGCTTGGATTGGTCGAAGTAGAACTGGATTCCCGCGCCCGCGACGGAGCCCGCGAGGCTCGCTTCCTCGCAGTAGAAGAACTGCACATGCCTCTTCGTGAAGAGGCCCTCCGTCTCGAGCGTGCGAAGATGCTCGAGGACGCGGTTCGTGTACTGGTCCAGCAGAGCCTCCGCTCGCCCGAGCGCATTCCGGTCCCCGAGGCAGACGGCCATGCCCAGGCCCATCTGCTCGAGGCGGTCGCAGCTGTTCACATAGGCCTCGAGGTCCTGGGCATACATCTGGTCGGGCTCGATCCAGTACCGATCCTCCACGAGGACATCGAGGGCCTCCGGGGCGGCACCCTGCTCGATGAGGCGCGCAGCTAGGATAGAGGCGAGCCGCCGCCGCTGGGCGGGCTCGAGCTGCCGCAGGGTCGCGTGGGGATCGATGCTCGCGGAGCGGAGGAACGCCTCGGCCTGGTCCGGACGCCCGCCGATCCCGCGGAAGTACGGGGAGATGGAGAGGGCGAGGGCTTGGCCCAAGGGGCGGTCCCGGAGGGCGAGTCGGCGCTCGGGCACCAGGACCTCGCGGTCGACAGCTTCCGCGAAGAGGGCCGCATTCGCCCCGACGAAGCCGCCGAGGTCCTGCTTGTCCCCGATGGCACCCGCCGCGGCGATTCCCGCGAGGTCCCAGTTCGCCTCGTCCAAGGAGAGGGCGAACGTCCAGGTCGTCGTGGCGCCGCACATCTCCCGGGTGCCGTCGATGCCGAACAGATGAGGATTCAGGTGGACCACGCGCTCGGAATCCCGGAGCGGCTTGTGGTGGTCCAAGACGATCACCGGGAAGGGAAGTTCTTCCAAGAGGTCGAGTTGGGCGGAGCCCATGTCGCTCACCAGAAGGAGCTCGTTGGGCTCGGCCTTGATCCGCTCCACGGTGGCCGCGTCGAGGGCGTGGGACATGGTCGCGTGCACCCGTTTCCCGCGGCGCATCAGGGCGCGGGCGAGGATGGCCGCGGATGTGGTCCCGTCCGGATCGTAGTGGCACAGGACCCGCACACGAGATACGCCGTCCACCAAGGCTGCGGCGCGACGGGCGCGGTCCAGCAGGCCCTGGTGCGCCAAGTCCTCCAGGCGCTTGGCCATCCGCGCACCTACTTCACTTGGAGCTCCGCGAGCTTCGCCGAGTAGTCCCAGTCCGCGGGGAGGATGCCCTCCTCCTTGTAGTACTTGGAGAGGCGGCGGATCTTGGACTCGATGAGCTGGAGGCCGCGCTTGTTGCTGAGGTCCTTCGTGTGCTCCTGGAAATGGGACTGCAGGGAGGCGGCACGCTTGATGAGGCTCGCGAGATCCTCGGGCGTGGCGAACTTCACATTCTTCTCCTTGAGGATCTGGGTCATGCTCTTCCCGGTCGCGAGGCGCACGCTCGGGACCCCGTAGGCGTCCCGGAGGCGGATGCCGATGGCGGCCGTCGAGAGCCCCTCCTGATGCAGGCGGAGCACGGTCTCCTCGATCTCGGCCTTCTCGAGCGGGATCCACTCGGGGCCGGTCTTGAGGAACGGGCGGGTGGACCCGCTCTTCCCCTTGCGCTTGGCATGGAGGCGTGCCATCGAAGTTCCTCGGAAGGAAGGGCGCATACCGCGCGCCGGTATTTAAGATTGACCGCGCAGGGAACAGGGAGGATGGCCCGGGGCATTCCACGACCGCGCGGACTTCGGGCCTACGGCTTCCGGACGACGATGGCGGCGTGGTCCTGTTCGAACGGATCCAGCCGGCGCAATTCGGAGACCCGGAGGCCCTGCCCCAAGAGGGAGGTCCGTGCATGGTCGTAGACCTCCGAGGGCCGCGCCGCAACGTCCACGGACCTGGCCTTCACCATGAGCAGGCCCGTGCCACCGCGCTTCAGGAACTCGAGGTTCCGAAGGAAGATGGCCTCTTGGTCCCGCTGGGCCACGTCCTGGTACAGCACGTCGACGGCGGGAACGTGGCTGCGGTACGTCTCGGGACGCCCGGCGTCTCCCAGGATAGGAATCAGGTTAGGGCGCGCCTCCGCGACTGACACCAGATCCCGGAACACGCGGGGCGCGATCTCAACCGCCACAATACCGCCCTTGGCGCAGATATCCGAAAGATGGCTCACCGTGGTCCCGCTGCCGGCACCCAGGTACAGGACCGAGGACGCGGCCTGGAACGGCCATACCTGCCCTCCGAGCTTCAGATACGCCGCGAGCTTGCTTCGAGCCGCGTCCCACTTCCGGTACTCGACGCCGGCCTGGGTGGTCAGGCCCTCGCCGTACACGGCCTTGCCGGGAACCAGGTTACGCGTGTACAGCCAGACGCCGTCCGTGTACACGCCCGCATGATGTGTTTCGCGGATGGCCACACAAGGCGGGAAGGGGCGCCCGGGCTTGAGCGTTGTGAGACCCCTCGTCTAGCGTCGGCGGGGCGCTTTCCGTTTTGCGGTCGTCCGTTTGCGAGGTCCGGTCCGGGGTGGCCGCTTCACCCCGCCGCGTCGCTTCGAGACTTCACGCAGGGACGCGCGGCCGGGACGCGGTTTCTTCCCTCGACGCGGGGGCGGCGCCTTCTTGCGACGCCGCGGCGCTCCGGACGGCAACCGTGTCCGGCGGCGGGGACGTGCAGGCCGCAGTCGCTTCTGCGCCGCCAGGGCATCCGCATCTCGGGGTTTCAGGGCGAGGAGATGTCCGTAGGATTCGGCGGCCGCGGCGACCTGGTGGGTCGCTTCCTGGACCTTCGCGACGTTCCGCAGGACTTGGGGCGTCTCCATGTGCTTCGCCGCACGCTCCAAGTTGACCGCCGCGGACTTCATCTGGCCCTCGCGGAGGTATGCGACCCCCAGGTTGTTCAGGGCCGCGGCCTGGCGCGGATCCGTCTCGAGGACCTCCCGGAACGCGCCGACGGCCTCGCGGGTCCGTCCCGCGAGGAGGAGGGACGCACCGCGGTTGGTCCAGCTCTCGGAATCCCTGGGATTGGCCCGCAACGCTTCGTGGTAGGCCTCGGACGCGGCCTCATAGCGGCCCGCCCGGAGGAGAAGGGTTCCCAGGCCCCGCCACATCTCCTTCGCGTCGGGATGGGATTCGAACGCATCCCGCATCACGGTGGCGGCCTCGTTCGTCCAGCCGCCACGGGCGAGGAAGTTGGCTTTCAGCAGCAGGCCACGGAGCTCCCGCGGCCGCGCGATCAGGTAGGCGTCGCAGGCCCGCACGGCGCCCTCGTAGTCCCCCGCGGCGGCGAGGGACTCCGCCCGGTGCAGGTTTGCCGTGGCGTCCCCCATCTGGATGGCGCGGTCGAACGCCTTGGCCGCCTCCCGAAGCTCGCCAGCGCCCAGCTGGGCACGACCCAAGCCGATCCAGGGAGCAGGCTCGTCCAGCTGCATCATGGACTCCCACAGGCGGGCAGCTGCATCGGGATGTCCGAGGCGGGTCAGCAGGGCAGCCTGATGCGACGCACCGGGCCGCCAGGCCTCGGGGCGCACGCGCCGGCGCATGTGGTCGAGGACGCGCATCCGTACGACGGAGCTCCGGCCCTTGGGGTTCAGGCCCAAGTCGACGCACATCTTCTCCAGGGTGGGCCAGTCCGCGTGCTCCACCTCCGCGAGGGAAGGAAGGCTCACTTGGTCACCTCCCGGCACTTTGCAGCGATCTCGCACTCCGCACAGCCCGGATCGCCCGAGAGGTGCATCCCGAAGCAGTCGTAGACGCCGCGGTAGAAGTCCACCTTCTCCCGCAGGGATCTCGCCCGGCGCAGACCCGCCTTGGCGTCTCGGAGGGACGGGTCGAAGCTCAGCGCGCGCTCGAAGGACTTGGAGGCGAGGGTCGCCTCGAGGAGTCCCAGGTGCGCGAGGCCCTTGGTGTACCAGAGCCAACCTGCCTCACGAATCCGCAAGGCGCGGTCGGCCCAGAACGCGGCCTCCCCGTGGTGGCCCTGCTTCTCGGAGAGGAAGATGCGGTTCACCATGGCATCGTAGAAATCGGGGTTGAAGTGGAGCGCCCGGTCGAAGCACTCGGCGGCCCGCGCCGGGTCCCCGAGGCGGAGCAAGGCAGCGCCCTTGTTGTTCCATGCCGCGGCGTGCTCCGGGCGGAGGGACAGGACCTTGTCGTAGCAGGCCAGCGCGGAGGGATAGTCCTTCAGATCATGGAGGGCGGCGCCCTTATTGATCCACGCCTCGACGAACCGAGGGTGGAGCTTGAGGAGCTCGTCGTACGCCTCGACCTCCTCCCTGTAGCGACGGAGCTCGTGGAGGGCGGCCGCGAGGCCCATCCATCCCTCCTCGGAGTCCTGGTTGTTCCGCAGCGCTTGGGCGAAACTCTGGAGAGCCCCGTCGAAGTCGCCCATCCGTCGGAGCGTGTGCCCGCGGAGGAGCCAGGCGACGTCGTACTCGGGTTTCAGGCGCAGCGCCTCGTTGAAGGCCCGCAAGGCCTCGTCGTAGCGGCCCCCCTCGAGCGCCTTGCGGCCCGTATGCACGGTGGCCTCCAGGCGATCCACGCTGGGTAGGAAGCGCTCCCTCTCCGCTTCCTGGGGGGCGCTCATGCCGTCCCGCCCCTCTGGAGGTGCCGCAGACAGGTCTCCCGCCAGCGCGTCGCGAGCTCGTCGCCAGGACGGAGCTCCAGGGCCCGGTCGTACGCAGCCAGGGCCTCCTCGTAGCGCTCGAGCTGCTGCAAGGCAGTTCCCTTCCCTGTCCAGGCCGCGAGGCTCTTCGGGTCCTGGTCCAAGGCCTGCTGGTAGCGGAGGAGGGCCATGTCCGCGTCACCGCCCTCCAGGGCGAGCTCGGCCATCTGGATCAGGACGTGCGTGTCCTCCTTCTCGGGTTCGATGGACTCGACGAACGACTGGAAATCGGGAGGCACCTGGTCGACCGGCTTCGCGCCCTCCTTCTCCTCGCCCACGGCCTCCCGGAGGGCCTCCGCGAAGCTGGGCTCCACGGACTCCAAGAGCTCATCGATTTCCTCGTCGACGGGTTTCTCCGCGGCAGGCGGCTCCTCCGGAGCCTTCTCGACCGGCGACGATGGAGGGGATGGTGGGGGCACCCCGCGCACCGGACGGAGGAGCGCTTCGGCTTCGCGCTTGCTCACACGGGCATCCTCGTTCTCCGAGTCGAGGGAGAGCACCCTATCGAAACATTCCAGGGCCTCCTGGGCACGCTCGTGGGCGAGGAGCGTCTGCCCTTTCGCGAGCCAAACCGGGGCGAGATCCCACCGCAAGGCGAGGGCCCGGTTGTAGAACTGGATCGCCGCGCCCCAACGCCCCTTCCGGTTCAGGAGCTCTCCCTTGCGGAACAGGAGCTCGGGGTCCTTGCCCTCCTTCCCGAGGGCACGGGTGAACAGGCCCTCGGCCGCGTCATGATCGCCGAGGTCCAGGAACGTGTCGCCGAGGCCGAGCACGGCCCGGCCGTTGCCCGGGTCCACGTCCAAGATCGCTTGGTAGAGGATGGCGGCCTCGTTCGCATGGCCGTCTCGTCGGAGCTGCTCCGCCTTGAGCAGGAGGTCCCCGGATCTCCGCGGCTCGACCCGGAGCGCCTCCCGCAGCGCGTCCACCGCGTCCGCGAGCCGGCCCATGCCGAACAGGAGATTCGCGCGCTCGAACCAGGCTTGGCGGTCGCGCCGGTCCAGGTCCAAGACGCGCGTGTAGCACTGGAGCGCCTCTTCCGGTTCCTCCAGGAGGACGTGGATTTCCGCCTTGTCGAACCAGAACACCTTGTCCTCGGGATGCTCCGCGAGGAGGCGGTCGTAGCATTGGAGGGCGGCGCGGTAGTCTCCCTCCTCGAGGAACGCCTGGGCTTCCTCACGCAGATCGATGGCCCGTTGCTCGTCCTCGACCTCGCCGGGGACGAGTTCGAACCGGATCGCCTTCGCGAGGACCTCCGTGACGCCTTGGCACTGGGTGAGCGCCCGAGCGTCCGCGGATCGGAGGGAAGCCATGTCCGGGAACACGGTGACCAAGACCTGGGCCACGTCCTCCGTCATGCCCGGTACGCTGTCGAGGAACCTGAGCACCCCGAGGCGGGCCTCGTCCTTCTCCACGGCCTGCAGGCGCTGGGTGACGGACGCCTGCGCCGCCTCGACCGCCTTCGCCTCGGCTTCGAGGGCCCGCTCCTTCTCCCGGAGGTCCTTCTCCTTGGACTCCATTTCTCCGGCCCGCTCATGGATCCAGGCCTGGACGCTCTCCCTCTCCTTGGCGATCTCTTCCTGGAGCTCCTCCTTCATCTCCCGAAGTTCGGCGGAGAGGGCCGCCATGACCTCGGAGGGCTCCGGGGGCGCGGGCGGCGACGGTGGGGCGGCCGCCTCCGGTACGGGTTCCTCGGGTTCTGGCTCGGGTTCGGGTTCCGGGACGGGTCGGGGTTCGGGCTCGGGAAGGGGTATGGGAGGCTCGGGGTCGGGCGTGGGTTCGGGGGTGGGCTCCGGAGCCGGGGGCGGGGATTCCGGCGGGACTTCCTTGGACGGCGCCTCGGAGGGAACGGACGGTTCCTCGGGCGCCGCAGGTGGAATCTCCTCAGGTGCCGGAGGCTCTTCCGCCTCCGTTGGTTTTGGGGCTGGCGGGGGCACCTCCTCGGCTCGGCTGACCGTGGCGGGCGGCACTTCGGCTTCCGCGGCGGAAGGCCGGAGGGTCCTCGCGCGGACCCGGTACTCCTCGGCGAGATGGGGCGGCACCCAGTCGCGGGACGAGAGGTAGCCGTAGAGGGTGGCGAGGGCGGATCGCTGCACGGGATCCTGCGGCGGAGACCGTCTCGCCTCCGCTAGGAAGGCGTGGAGGATGTCGGCATCGCCCACGCTGATCACGGGGTTCCCGGCGGCCTCGAGTCCGAGAAGGCCGATGAGCCGTACCGCATCGTCCGAGGACGGATCGCGGGCCGTGGATCGCCATTCGATCTGCTCACCCTCCGCGGATAGGACGGCCACCTCGTGCGGTGCGAGGAGATCCAAAAGGGACGGGCCCGGCAGCAGGGCGGGGTCCAGCCACAGAGGTCGGTAGGCGACCAGGAAGTCGACGCAGGACGCGCAGAGGGGTTCGCGACTCACGGCGCCGCAACGATAGCAGCGCGAGGGGAGCACGGATGTCGCAACGGGGACGCGAGATATAAAGGCTGGTCGCGAAATGTTTTCCTCCGAGGGCCGACACCTTCATCCTCCGGCGAGGCCTCTCGTGCGTCGGGAAGCGCGTGGACATCCGAATGCGCCGCGGACGCCGGGCGGATTTCAAGACGATCTGGACCGCCACCCTCCAGACCGTGTGGGACGACCTTCCCGAGGACGAACGGAGGCGGTTCGACCGGGCGACCTGGGAGAAGGAGTTTCGCCGCAAGCTCACGCCCTACGTGGAGGGGGGCCGCACGGAGGCGTGGATCGCGGAGGATGCGTCGGGTACGTTCCTCGGCTATCTGCTCCTCGGCGAGGGGGGCGGCTTCCTCACGCCGGAACCCCACGGCTTCGTCTTCGACGTCTGGGTCACGCCGGAACGTCGGGATGAGGACATCGGCAAGTTCCTGGTGTCGTGGGCCACGGAATGGGCACGGTCCAAAGGGTACCGGAAGATCAAACTCGAGGTTGCGGACTCGAACGCGCCGGCGCGTCACGTGTACGAGGAATCGGGCTTCCGGTACGAGCGACACTACATGGGGAAGAATCTAGGCTGACCGAAATCCCTCCTTGTCGCGGGATTCGGGTCCAAAGGATTAAATAACGGGCTCCGAGTTCTATCAACCCTAAGGCGAGGTGAAGCGATGTTCCAGGTCACCCTGTCCGATAATGCCATCGGGAAGCTGCAGGAGCTCATCAAGAAGAACGGCACGCCCGAGGACACCTATCTCCGCATGTACGTGGCCGGAGGCGGATGCTCCGGGTTCCGGTACGGCCTCGCCTTGGACAACAAGCTCCACGAGGGCGACGAGCTCGTCCAGGCGAACGGGGTCAAGGTCGTCGTGGACCCGAACAGCCGCGAGTACCTGGATGGATCGAGCATTGACTACGTGGAGAGCGTCGCGGGCAGCGGGTTCATGGTCAGCAACCCGAACAACTGGTCCACCTGCGGGTGCGGGCAGAGCTTCAACCCGAAGGGGCAGGCGGCCCCCGACGCGCAGGAAGGCCACCACGAGCACGCCCACGCGCACTCGCACTAGACCCTCTCGGATTCTTCCACGGGCGAAACGGCCAGCGTGAGCTCGGTCAGCGCAGCTTGCCGGTCAGCTCCTTCTTGATGCCGACCATGGCGTTGAGGTAGGAGAGCGTGTGCGCCTCCTCGTCCGTCACGTCCACTTTGCCATACAGCTGGGCCGACGGCGCCAGGAAGCCGTCGCGGACCGCCTGGTCCACGACCACGCCCCCCTTCTCTGTGCGGACGAGGACGGCCTCAAAGAGCTCCTCGCTCCCCACGTGGCCGACGCTCACGTCGCTGAAGCGGGCAGTGAAGTCGTAGCACTGGAGGCAGTTCGCGTTCACGAGCCCGGCGACTTCCTCCTGGCCGACCCGCTTCGTCTCCCCCTCGACGGGGGTGAACTCGAGCTGCTCGCCCACGTAGCCGACCTGGCGAATGTCTGCGGGGTCGAATCCGAGGATCTCCCGGAGCTTCTGGCCGCCCCAAGCGCCGGGCGAGAAGTTCCCGTAGCAGAAGGTGCCCATGCCGAAGGCGAGCTCGTATCCGGGTGCGAACCGGTCCCAGAGGAGCTTGCGCACGGTGTAGATCTGGCAGGGCCGACCCATGACCGCAACTCGCGGATGGAGCCCGCGGTCCGTCTCCGCGAACCGCTTGAGCTGGGTGAGGGTCAGGAGGTTGGCCCTCAGGCCACTGCCCGTGACCACGGCGCGTCCCGCGCCCATCCGGAGCTGCCAGGCCCGGTAGAGGTCCTTCTTCGTGTACGCCATGACGGGCTCTTCCGTCACGCTCTGGTGGGCCAGGAAGACCACGTCGGCCATGTCCTCTTCGAGGAGATACCACAGGAGGGTCCCCGCCACGCGGTAACCTGGGTGCGCTCGGAACTCCCGGTCGCGGCTCGAGAGGTTCTGGACACGGTAGTACGAACCAAGCGGGGACTTGTCGGGCTGGAACTCCCGAATCATCTCCGCGTCGGGACGCAGGATCTTGGGCGCGTTGACGAACTCGTTGCCGCACGATTGGCACCGGTCTGCGTAGAAGAGGACCTCCTCGCCGGCGATATCTAGGGCGTACTCGTCGATCCGCTGCAGCGTGCCGCCACAGCTGACACACGCACCTTCGGTCCCGCGCGAAGCCGGAACCGCGCCGACTGCGATTGGCATGTCTCTCCCTTCACCGAAGCAGGCGATTGCATTGCGTATGGACTATGGGTACACAGAATACGTAAAATCGGAACCGAGGTCTGTCGGACGACCGCGTCGGGCGGTCGAGAATCGCAGCGGTCCGCATCAAGGGCCGGAAAAGGGTTCACGACGCGCCCGAGGGCGCGCCCCGAGTTCACTTCAAGGCGAACTCGGCTTGGTGCGTCTCTTCGATCGCACCGCGGACGAGCTTCAGACTGTCGAAGTCGTCCCAGCTCTGCACTTCCTTCTTGCGTTCCATCGGTCGGATTCAGGGTGACGGCCATCTATATAGATGGCGCCCCGAATTTATAGTGACTATATAGTTCGCGTTTGCCGGGGGCCGGCTAGCCTTTCCCTCGCTTCGCGCGGTCCGCGGCCCGAATCCGCGGCAGCGTCTCACCCGTTACCATGTACACCACGCGGAGCCCGATGTTGACCGCATGGTCTGCGATTCGCTCCAGGTGACGGGACACGAGGATGTACCGAGCTCCCGCGACGATGTCCACCCGGCCTGCCTGCATCTGGCCCACGGCCTCCTGGAACACCTCGTCGTGAAGCCGGTCCACCTCGTCGTCGACCTGCATGATGTTCCGCACGGATTCCGCGTCGCGCTTCACGAACGCATCGATGGCCGTGTCGACCATGCGAATCGTGTGCTCCGCCATCCGGGGGATCTTCACGAGGTCTGCGAGGCCAGGGGGCGGGCCAGGTGGGAACTGGAGAGCCACCTCCGCGATGTCCTTCGCGTACCGGCCGATCCGATCCAGGTCCGTCGTGATCTTGAGGGACGTCGTGACGATCCGGAGGTCCCGGGCGACCGGGGCGTGGAGTGCAATGAGGTCCACGCATGTCCCCTCGATTTCCTCCTGTAGACCGTAGATTTCCTGGTCCAGCGTGAACACCTCCTCCAGGATCGTCGGATCGCCGCGCGAGAGGCCGTCGACGGCCTTCCGAATGGCGAGCTCACTCAACTCGGCCATGGTGACCATGTTCTCGTTCAACGCCTTGAGACCGCGTTCAAGGGCCTTGCGCTCCGCCTTCTCGGGCATCAGCCAAACCTCCCTGTGATGTACTTCTCCGTGAGTTCCTCGTGGGGGTGCTCGAAGAGCTCCCGCGTGTTCCCGAACTCGATGACCTTGCCGAGATACAGGAAGGCAGTCGAGTCGGCGACCCGGGCGGCCTGCTGCATGTTGTGGGTCACGATGACCACCGTGTACTCCTTCTTCAGATCGAAGATCAGGTCCTCGATCTTCGCGGTTGCGATGGGATCGAGGGCGGAGCAGGGTTCGTCCATGAGGATGACCTCGGGTTCCACGGTGAGGGCGCGCGCGATGCAGAGCCGCTGCTGCTGGCCGCCGGAGAGGCCGATTCCGGGCTTGCCCAAGGAATCCTTCACCTCGTCCCAGAGCGCAGCCTTCTCAAGGCTCCCCTTTACGGCGCGGTCGAGGACCTTGTGGTCCCGGATGCCGTTGAGCCGCAAGCCGGCCGCAACATTGTCGTAGACGGACATCGTGGGGAACGGGTTCGGCTTCTGGAAGACCATCCCGATCCGGCGCCGGACGGCCACGGGATCCTGATCGTAGATGTCCTGGCCATCCAGCAGCACTTGGCCCTCCACGCGCGCCTTGGGAACCGTCTCGTGCATCCGGTTGAGGCATCGGATGAGCGTCGACTTGCCGCAGCCGGATGGGCCAATGATGGCCGTGGTGGCATGCTCCTCGAACGTCAGGGAGACGGCTTCGATGGCCTTCTTCGGGCCGTACCAGGCGGAGAGCCCCTTCACGCTGAGCTTGCTTGTCATGCTTCGATCCTCCGCTCCCCGAACCGACGGCGCAACAGGACGCGCACGGCGATGCTGAGGCCCAACATCATGAGGACGAGGATCAAGGCCGCACCCCACGCGAGGGCGTTCCAGTTTGCGTAGGGAGACGCGGCATTGTAGAAGATGAGCAAGGACAAGGACGCAATCGGCCGGTCGAGGCTCGTCGAGACGTAGATGTTCCCGAACCACGTCATGATTCCGGGCGCCGTCTCGCCTCCGATTCGTGCCATGGCTAGGATGGCTCCCGTGACGACGCCCTCCCGGGCCGAGCTAAGGACGACCCGTGCCGTCACACGGTACTTGGGCACTCCCAATGCGAGGGCCGCCTCCCGAAGGCCGTTCGGCACCAGCCGTAGCGCTTCCTCCGTGGTCCGCGCGACAAAGGGGAGGACCAACACGGCCAAGGCCAAGGTTCCCGCGAGCAGGCTGAACACCCTTCCGGGGAATGCCAACAAGAACCCTGCATAGATGAACATCCCGAACACGATGGAGGGCAGGCCGGTCATGACGTCGGCAAGGAAGCGGACGGCGAGGGCCAGGGGACCCTTGCCGTACTCGGCGAGGTAGATGCCCACGAGGATGCCGAGCGGAATGGCAATGAGGCAGGAATAGGCCAGGAGCAGCAGGGTTCCCACGATCGCTTGCAGGATCCCGCCTTGGCTGCACGCAGTGATGGGATTCGGAGAACAGGGGGTGGGCTGGGTCGCCGTGAAGAACTCCACGTTGATGACGGAGCCCCCCTGGGATGCGACCGAGAGGAGGATGCTCCCGAGCGGGACGAGCGCGAGGAGGAGGCAGGCGACCGTCAGGCCCATCATGATCGCGTTCTTGGTTCGGCGCCACGACGCGCGGTGGAACGGCATCAGCCCATGGCCTCCTTGCGCTCGCCGAACACGCGCCAGACCATGATTCGCGCGAAGACGTTGACGATCAAGGTCACTAGAAGCAGGACGAGAGCGAGCTCGATGAGGGCGCTGGCCTGCAGCCCGAACGCCTCGCGGATGTTGGTGGCAATCAGGCTCGAGAGGGTCTGGGCGGGCGCGAGCAGGGAGAATCCACGGGGGATCTCGTTCGCGTTCCCGATTACCATGGTCACGGCAATCGTCTCGCCCGCGGCTCGACCGAAGCCCAGGATGACCGCTCCGAAGATTCCCGAGCGAGCGTAGCTCAGGACGGCCATGCGGGTCGACTCCCAACGGGTCGCGCCCAGGCTGAGGGCCGCCTCACGTTGGTTCTGGGGAACGGCCATCAGAGCGTCGCGGCTGATGGCCGCCACCGTGGGGATGATCATGATGGCGAGGATCACGCCCGCGGTGAGCAGGCCATAGCCGTAGATGGGGCCTTGGAACAGCGGGAGAAACCCGAGAGCACCCTGCAACGCGGGGTCCACGTAGTTCGACATCACGGGAACGAGGACGAAGATACCCCAGAGCCCGTAAACTACCGAGGGAATGGCGGCGAGCAGCTCCACAACGTAGGTGAGGGGCGTGCGGACCGAGGCGGGGGCCAGTTCAACCAGGAAGATGGCGATGCCCAGACTGATGGGGACGCCAAGGAGGAGACCGATGGCCGACGTGACGAGCGTCCCGAAGATGAAAGGCAGAGCTCCGAACTGGTTGGTGTTCGGATCCCAGACTGCATTGCCCAGGAACCCCGGACCAAACGTTTGGATCGACAGGCCGGCGTTCAACAGGAGAACCAACACGATCAGCCCCAGGACCGCAAGGAGGACGACCCCCGCGGCCCCGGAGCCTAGGCGGAAGAGGGCGTCCCCCCACGTCGACCCCATCGGGTTCCTGCGAACCCTCCGGGCGCGGCGTTGAAAGGGGAACGCCATGAACGATCCGGTCCCGGGTTCAGCTCGATAGCGGCTGCCCGTTGAAGGTTATCGACTGGATCGTGGCCATGTCGCCGGTGACCACGCTCGCGGGCAGCGGGACGTATTGGAGCGTCCCCGCGGCGGCCTGCCCGTCGTGGATGGCCCACACCAGGAACGAGACCAGGGCCTGGGCCCTCGCCTGCGTCATCACGCCATTCGGGTAGACGTTGAGCTCCTGGTACACCAGGAGGTACGTGAACGTCGCGATGGGGTAGCTGTCCGCGCCCGGTGCGTTCACGATGGACACGCGGGACCAGTCCGCATTCCCCGCCGGCAGGTTTCCCGCCGCGTTCGCGGCCGCCGCGGCCGTCGAGTTCAGCGTGGGCACGATGTAGTTCCCCGCCGCGTTCTGGACCTTCGCATAGGCCAAGCCGTTCTGCAGGGAGTAGGCGAGCTCGACGTAGCCGATCGCGCCCTTGGTTCCCTGGACCACCGCAGCCACGCCCGGGTTGCCCTGCGCGCCGATCTCACCCGAAGGCCACGCCACGGACTTCCCGGTGCCAATCTGGGATGCCCAGGTGGAGTTGACGACGCTGAGGTAGTTCGTGAAGGCGTACGTCGTCCCGCTGGCATCGGACCGGTGCGCCGGGATGATCGAGAGGTCTGGGAAGGTGATCCCCGGGTTGACGGCGCTGATGCTGGGGTCGTTCCAGTTCGTGATTGTTCGCAGGTAGATGCCCGCGATGATCGTCCCGGTCAGGTTGATGTGGGACGGGACGCCCGGCACGTTGTAGGCCATCGTCACGGCCCCGAGGCTCTCGGGAATCGTGAGGAGGCTCGGGTTTTGGTCGTGCTGGGTCGTGTTCAAGGGCGCATCCGTGGCGCCGAAGTCGAGGCTCTTCGCGATGATCGCGTTGATGCCCGCTCCGCTGCCCGTTCCCTGGTAGTTAATCTGGACGCCGGTGAGGGCCTTGTACTGGGTCGACCACGCGCTGATGACCGGTAGCGCGAACGTCGATCCGGCCCCGTTCAGGGTAATCGTATGCGAAGATCCCCCGGAGGAGCTCGCCAGGCCGAACCAGCTCGTCGTGAATCCCGCAGCGAGAATCACAACCACGACCACCACGGCCGCAATCCCGATCCACCGTCCGCGGTGGCTGGAGCGGGGCTGGAGACTTTCCGGTTCTTCCGGTTCCATTGCTTTGCCTGCCATTGCCTCGTACCACCTTTCTCGTCTGATTACGGAAATCTATGGAGTTTCGGCAGGAACCTCATCCCTCGATAGGATCCTCGGAAAACTCCGAGAGGTCCGTCGTTCCTCGCCCCCTGCTGGGTGACTTCCATACGATTTCCCATTTAGTCGACCCGAACCGAGGCCTATGTCGCTTCCCGACGGAGTCTCGACTGCCAACGGGTGTCAGACGGGGTGCTATATAGACTCCGTAGCCAAGCCTTTAAGCTCTATAGTAACTCAAGAACCTCGAAGGCGAACGGGCATGGAAGGGAGGAAGTTGCAGCTGACCGGGGGATCGACCTACGTCGTCTCCCTGCCCAAGCGGTGGGTCGTCGACGCGGGCCTCAAGGCGGGCGACACCGTGTTCTTGGAGACGGCCGCGGACGGCTCCGTGAACGTCCGGCCCCAGCCGGCGGAGAAAGCTGCCGCGCGACGGAAGGTCTTCGACGAGAAGGGCGGAGAGGTGCGCGACCATCTGCTCCGGAAGCTCATCGGGGCCTACATCTCCGGATTCGGGCTCATCGAGGTCCGTTTCCGACCGGAGAACGGACCCTTCGTGCGCCGCGTGGCTCGGGACTTCTGCCACCTGGTCATCGGGCCGGAGATCATCGAGGAGACCCGGACCATGATCAGCATCCAAGATCTGTCCGACCCTTCCGAACTCAGCTCGGAGAAGTGCCTCCGCCGCATGCACCTTAGCGTGCGGGCTATGCTGGAAGACGCCATCCAGGCGTTGAAGACCAGGGATCCGACCCTGGCCCGGGACGTGGCTCAACGGGACCAGGACGTGGACCGCCTCTACTGGATGGTAGCCAAGCAGTACCACCTTGCCCACACCGCGCCTCCGGGCACGACGGAGCGTCCCTCGCAGAGCGGTATCCATGCGCATCGGCTCGTGGCAAAGCTGCTGGAGCGCGTGGGGGATCACGCGGAGCGCATTGCGAGCACCCACGACGTCCTCGTAGGGGAGAAGGAACTCGACCCGAAGCTCGTGAAGGAAATCGAGGTCGCAAACGCCTCGGCCACGGCTATCCTGGACAAGGCGTTCAGCGCCCTAATGTCGGGGGACATCGACGCCGCCAACGAGGCCATCGACGCCCGCGGGCACCACCAGAAGCTGATCGACGCCCTATTGCACCACGTGTCCTCCAAGAAAGGCGAGGAACTCCTCGCCCTCGGGGCCATTGTGGACAGCCTGAGCCGGACGGCGAGCTACGCCACGGACATCGCGGAGCAGGCAATCAACCTCGCCGTGCTCGCGGACTCGGAGACTCCGTAGACCTACGGAGTCTATGGGGGCAACGCGTATCCCCCGGCGCCGCGCATGATTCCGTCGCATGCTAGCGACGACGACCCCCGATCGCGACGAGTCCGACGAGACGCTCGTGACGGACTACCTCATGGCCCTGAAGACGGGCCGGTTCCTGGACGCCCTGAACGCGTTCAGCATGGACGCCTCGTTCCGGGACGAGTACGGCACCGAGCGACATGGCATCCGCGAGATTGCGGCCGCCTTCGCAGAACAGGAGCGGCCCTCCCGTGTGGAAATCGAGGGACTGCGGCGCGAGGGAAAGACCCTCGTGGCGCAGGTTCGCATGAGTCTGCCGATGGCCCGTGCGCCCAGCGTCTACCGGAGCATCTTCCGTGTCCGCCAGCGCCGGATTCACTCCCTGGAACTCGAACCGCTATCCTCCCCGAGCAAGAAGAGCCGGTAGTTCGACCCGATTCGGCGCGAAACGATCCCCAAAGCGTCGCACGTCCGGCGATTCGAGTTTCGGGCGACCTACGAATTCCACAGATCCCTCCATAGACTCGCGGGCTCAAGTTCTAGTAGCGCGGGCACGCTCGGTAATCTTGGGAACACGCTCCCGCAACCCGGAAAGATTGACTCCGGTGCCCGGGAGCCCGCACCTCTTCGTGTTGTTCTAATGCGGTGTCGGAACTGCGAGCGCGCTCCCCATGCGCGCACCGCGACGAACGGCCTGCCGCAGCCGGATCAGGGTTTGTGGGGCGGGTGAGTGGATGGCATGTGGACGGAGGAGAAGGGCCCGCCCCACGACAGCCAAGTCACCGGAGATGGAATACCTTGCCCCCGTAGTTCACGGAGCCCTCCGTAGAGAGCCCGCGGTCATCGTAGTGCGTCGCCGGATTGGAACGCGGCTGTGTCAATACTTACCGAGCGTAGAAGTAACTTGGTTCTGTTGCACACCCCATCCTCCGACGGATTCGTGGCGCCTCTGCGGCCCGGCGGGACCGTGAAACCTGCGATCCGCATGGAGGGTGTGGGGTTGGAGGCAGGCGGGATGAAACGACGGACAGTGGTCTTGACTCTGGGAATCGTGGTCTTGCTGATTGCCATGGCGCCGCAAACACGCGGCGCGCCCGCGTTGGGCACGGGCAGCTCGGCCGGCCTAACCGCGGAGGAGAGTCGCATTCTGGGCGGGCTCGACTACGCGAACGCGTGGGACCAGCTCACGACGATTACCGGGTTCGGGGAGCGGGTCGCGGGCACGGACCAGGAGGCCGCCGCGCAGGAATACGTATACGGCGAGCTGAGCGCGATGCCCATGGACAAGGTGGTCATGGAGACGTTCCCGGTGGCCAGCTGGGTCCACTACGGCACGAGCATCCAGGTCGTCTCGCCGATCCAGGAACCGATCGAAGGCACCACGTATGGCGACTGCTATTCCGTGTGGGGGAAGGAGGCCGGGCGCCCGTACGCGTTCGGCAACGAGGACCACGGGAAGACACTGGTCGCCCCGTTGAGGGACGTGGGCTACGGGACCGCCGCCGACTTCGACGCAGCGGGTGACCTCACGGGCGTCATCGCCCTCGTGCACCGGGACGACGATATCCAGGGATGGCCGAATGTCCCGGAGATCGAAGCGTCCCTGCACCATGCGGCCGCGGTGGTCTTCTACGGGTACTACGGGACCTACCCTGTGCCAGACGGCATGAAGCAGGACTCCGTGAAGGGGCCGCTGCCCGCCTTCTCAATCTCGCCGCGGTCCGCGTGGCATCTTCAGGATCTCCTGGAGCAAGGACCGGTCACCCTCCGAATCGAGGGCCGGACGGACCTGGTGTCCGAACGAACCGCCCACTCGGTCAACGTGGCCGCGTACCTGTACGGCACGACGCACCCGGACGAGTACGTCGTAATCTCGGGCCACATCGACACGTGGTGGAGCGGGGCCAACGATGACTCCTCCTCGATCGCCGCGATGCTCGAGCTCGCGCGGCTGTTCTCCTCGGCCCGGGCCGCAGGGACCTTCGTGAACGAGCGCACCCTGGTCTTCGCCTCCGTGGGCGCCGAGGAAACGGGCGGGCCGGACGACAGCTGGTACAATTGGCTCGTCGGGTCCTACGAGTTCGTGAAGGCCCATCCCGAAATCCTGGCGGGCCTCGTGGTCGAGCTGAACATGGACGGGGTGAGCTTCGTCAAGGCCTCGGGCCGCTACTGGGTGGAGAACACATGGGAGGTGAACGGCCTCGTCTCCCAGGGGATCAGCGACCTGGGCCTCGGCGGTGCCGTGGGCTACTACAACCCCGTGTGGTCCTGGACGGACGCCTGGTCCTACGCCGCCAAGGGGGGCGGCTCCGCGATCCAGCTCATGTGGGTGGCCGGCTTCGACGCGTACTACCACACCCAGCTGGACGACATGGCCATGCAGAGCGCCGACACGATTGACACGACCCTGAAGCTGCACGCCCTATGGGCCATCCGGGCGGTCCACGCCCTCGTCATGCCCATCGAACTCCAGTACACGGTGGACTGGGCCCTCGCGGAACTCAAAAGGGAGAAGGCGGCCATCCCCGCCGAGGCGGCCCGCTTCGATGATGCGGTCGCCGCAGCGGGCGCGCTCCGCGAGAGGGCAGTCGCGGCGAACGCGCTCGCGGACCAGATCCGGGCGGACTACACGCGGGCCACGACGCCCGCCGCCCGCGCGGCCGTTGAGGCCCGAGCCGACGCCCTGAACCGCCTCCTGATCGACGCGAGGCGCGTGGTCACGTCCTGGACGCTTGGGGAGGGCGGCCTCATGGGATCCTGGGACGTCTTCCTGCGGTCCGCGCAGTACGTCCACGACCTGGGCTACGTGAACGGGGCAATCGCGGCCCTCGCGAAGGGGCAGACGGGCAACGCCGTCGCGGCCCTGGAGAACGTGTACACGATGGAATGGGGCCGCTACTACAGCCGCGAGACCTACACGGAGCTGCTCCGGGAGATGATGGATGTGTACCTGTACTGGGGCGGCGACTTCGGCCAGCAGCAGTCCTACGTGGACGTCCAGGGCATCTACCTCGGACTAAAGGACGGGAGCATGTCGAAGGCCTCGGCCCTCGCGGCGCTGCGCACGATTGCAGACTCGCAACTGACTCCGTGGCTCGTCGGGGACCTCCAAGTCCTCGAGAGGGCATGGACAGAGGCCGCAGGCATCCTGAGCTAACCAACGGGCATAGGTCGCGAGAGACCCGGGGCGGGTCACGGCGAACGGAAGAAGGAGAGGCGATTCTCGCCACTGTAGGATCCCCGCTGTCCCCACGAGTCTCCACCGGAAGTCCCAATCCGTGCCTCGCAGCACGTCCCGGGTGGCGTGCGCCGTGCCGGTACACTACTGTACCTTGTCTGACTTCACACATGGACTACGGAGTCGGCCGAGGCACGCGGCAGCCGGGACTTGGCCGAATCATGGCTGCTCAGTCGGGGGTTCAGCGGGCGCCGCATTCTCCGCGAAGGCGGACTTCGGCGGGACCACGAGGGCCCGCGACGAGACGTCCTTCGAGAAGAACCACATCTGCGCAAGGTAGTCCCGCAGAACGTCGGCGACCTTCATGTCCCCGTTCCAGTCTTTCAGCAACCCGGAGAACCGCTCCTCGAGGGCGTGCACCTGGTGAATCACGTGGCGCTCGAGCTGATTCGATTCCCGGCCCCGGTACAGGACGTAGAGCAGGACCCATTTCCCGCGGCCGAAAGCGACCTGGTGGCGGTCCCCCAGCTCGATGCTCCGGACGGCCCCGATGCCCATCTCGTGGAAGGACTCGTCCATGAAGTTCTCGATGGCGGTGAACATGGACGCGATCACGTCCGGGTCTCGGCCGGGGACGAAGTTGCGGGAGAGGTGGACCATGGGCGTGCCGCCGTCGTAGGTCAGGTAGACGTGCTCGACCACGCGGCGGAGCGGGTGTGCCCCGTTGAACACAGATGCGATTCGAGCGCCCAGGCCGAACCGGTGGTCTGCATGCGGAACGTTGGAATCCATGACCGCCCCCTGGGTCGTCCTGCGGGCACTAATCCCTTGCCAAGCGGTTATCGGTCGTGATAGGGCGATCGATCGTGTGGCGTCGGTCTGACGGCTGCGCCGCGGCCGTCGCGAGAACGTATTGTACGCACGGAGGGAATTTCCCTTCAGATACGCCATGCCGGAAGTGATGGCCCGATACGTGAAGGTCCGGGACGCGATGTCCACGGAGGTCTTCGAGATCTCCGAGGACGCCACGCTCCAGGCCGCCGCCAAGCGCATGGCCGACGCGCGCGTGAACAGCCTCGTCGTCCGGCCCGAGGGACGGGAAGAGCCCTTCGGCATCATCACGTCGAGCGACGTGGTGGACGCCCTCGCGGGCGGACGCGACCCGAGCACGACCCTCGTCGGGGAGGTCGCCACTGCGCCCCTCGTGACCGTGACGCCCGGCGTGCCGGTGGCCTACGCGGCGCGGCTGATGAGGCGGGCGAACCTGCGGCACCTGGCGGTCTTCAACGGCCGCGAGGTGGTGGGGATCCTCAGCGGCTACGACATCGTGAAGGCAATCGGGCGGTGGGGGAGCCTCGCCGCGGGCGCGGACACGACCGAGGAAGTCGAGATCACCTCGGCGGTCACGGACTAGGACGCCGGCGATGCGGCCGGGGGGAGAGCCGAGGGCGGCGAGCCGTGGCGCTTCTCGCCATTCCCGAAGAACTCCCGGTGGACCGCACGCACCGCCTCGTCGAGGTCCTTCGTGTCCACGGTGAACTGGTAGGCGACCATGGACGCCCCCGCGGTGATGAACTGCACGTTGATGCCGAGGTCCGCCACCGCGCGGAACACGCGCGCCGCGATGCCGTGGGCGTGGCCGATGCCCTCGCCGACGAAGCAGATCAGGGAGGCGTGCGGAGAAATCTCCACGCGTTCCAGGGGGAGATCGGAGATCCGCGACAGGGCCTTCTTCGCGCGGCTCACCGCATCCGACTCGATGAGGAAAGCCACGCAGGTCTGGGACGTCGCGGCGCTGTAGATGTTGACGCCCGCATTCGCCAGGGCGGTCGAGCTCTGGGACAGCAGGACTTCGTCGGACCCCAGGCCGGTCGCGTACACCTTGAGGGTCGCCAGGTCGCGGACGTAGGAGACGCTCTTCACGTCCCCGCTCTTGTCCACCGTGTCGGGACCGATCCGGGTGCCTGTCTCCTCCGGGCGGTAGATGTTCTTCAGGTAGAGGGAGGCGCCGCACGCTCGGGCGGGCTGGACGGCCCGCGGATGCAGGACCTTGGCCCCGAAGTAGGAGAGCTCCGCGGCCTCGTCGTAGGAGAGGACGGAGAGAGGGAAGGCCTCCGGGACGATCTTCGGGTCCGCGCTCATGAAGCCGCCCACGTCCTTCCAGATCTCCACGGTCCGCAGATCCAGGGCGTTCGCGACGACGGCCGCGCTGTAGTCGGAGCCGCCGCGGCCGAACGTCGCGGTCTTGCCCTCGGGCGACAGGCCGAAGAAGCCCGTGATCACACTGACATGGCCGGCATCCGCCTGGCGGCGCAGGAGGGGGGCCATGTGGTCCCTCGTCTCCGGGAGCAGAGCGGTCGCGTTCCCGTAGTTCTCGTCCGTCATGAGGCCAATCTGGTCCGCCTCAAACGCCTCTGCGTCGAGCCCGCGGCTTCGGAGGTTCGCCGCGACCACCTGCGCCGACATCCGCTCGCCGAAGGAGAGGGCGAAGTCCCGGATCCGCGGGGTGATCTCCTCCGTGTAGGCGATCCCGTACAGGAGGCGCCCGAGCTTCGTGGCGAGGGCCTCGATGGCCTCGAGCGTGCGCTCGTGACCCGCACGGGCCTTCGGCAGCAGCGCGAGATGCTTCTTCTTGAGGTCCGCGAGGAAGAGGTCGAGCTCCTTCTCCTCCCGCGGCCTGCCGAGGGTCTGGACCAGGGAGTCCGTCACGCCGGCGACCGCGGAGACCACGACGAACCGCCGCGTGGTGTCGGACTGGAGGATTGCCGCCACCCGGTCGTACATCTCCGACTTGCTGACGCAGGCTCCGCCGAACTTGGCCACCTTGTCCGTCTCAGGCAAGGTATCCCCTCCGGCAGGCCAGCTCCGCGTTCAGTACGCTCCCTCCCGCTCCGCCGCGAAGCGTGTTGTGGGATAGGAGGAAAAGGCGCAGGTTGCGGTCCGTGACCCGGATGCGGCCGACCGTGGCGGCCATCCCGCGCGCCCGCTCCGGCTCCCCCGCATTCGCATCGAGGAGAGGCTGCGGCCGGTTCCGCTCCATGCGCACGATGACGGGCTGCCTCGGGGCCGTCGGGAGCTTGCGGCGCTGCGGCTCGCCGCGGAACGACGAGAGCACCCGGGCCACGTCCGCCTCGGCCACGTCCTCGTGCAATGGGATCGAGAGTGCCTCCAGATGCCCTTCCCGCACCGCGACGCGGACGCAGTTCGCCCAAACGTCCAGGGGACTCGGCACGACGCCGGATCGCAGGGTGCCCAGGAGCTTCTTCGCCTCGCGCCGCATCTTTTCCTCCTCGCTCTCGATGAACGGCAGCACGTTTCCGACGATGTCCAGGGACGCCACCCCCGGATATCCGGCGCCCGAGAGGGCCTGGTACGTGGACACGTGGACCTCGGAGAAGTCGAAGGCGTCCGCCAGGGGCTTGAGCGCGAGGACGAGGCCCGTGATGGAGCAGTTCGGGTTCGTCGTGAGGAAGCCGCCGTCCCGGTACGTGCGCTGGCGCTCGATGAGGGCGATGTGGTCCGGGTTCACCTCGGGGACGAGCAGGGGGACGTCGGCCTCCATCCGATGGGACGAAGCGTTGGAGAAGATCGCCACGCCGGCACGCGCGGCCTCCGCCTCCAGGTCTCCCGCCACATCCGTGGGCAGGGCGCTGAACGCGGCCCTCACGCCGCCGCGAACTAGGACCTTCGGCTCCAGGGGCTGGAGTCCCATCTCACCCACCGCGGAATCCAAGACCGCGTCGTCGAGGCGCCAGTAGTCCGCGAGGCGGCCGCCGACCTTGCGGTCGCTCGAGCACAGGACGGCGAGCTCGAACATGGGGTGGTCCTGGAGCAGGCTGACGAATCGCTGGCCGATGTTGCCGGTCGCGCCGAGCACGGCCACGGGGATCTTGCTCATCGCGGTGCGCCTCCTAGGTTTCGGGATTCTTCAAGGAGCGTGACGAAAGCCTTCCCATCGGAATCCGCCGCGGCGCGGGTCCACTCCTCGATGGCCTGGAGGAGACGCCGCCGGACGTCGGGCGTGTGGGGGTTGAGCGCCTGAATCTCGCGGAGGAGGACCGGCGAGTCGTCCAACAGGCCGCGGGCGATTGTGGCCAGCCGGGCAAACGTCGTGCCCTCGGTCGGGAAGGGATTCACGTCGATGGGCGCGCGGGCGGCTGCGCGGGCGAAGGACAGGAGCGTGAGGTGGCTCAGGCCGAGGAGAGTGGCCATCATCTCGTCGTGGTTTTCCAGGGGCACATCGACGAGATGGGCATCCGTCCCCCGGAACAGGTCTCGGGCCTTCTCCAACCCGGCGGGGCTGCCGCAATCGCTCAGGAGGATCGTGGCCTGGGAGAGCGGCCCGAAGTAGGGGCCGAAGAGGGGATGGACGCTCGCGACCGCATGTCCTTCTCCCGCCAGGGACCGGAGGACACGGGCCACGGGCGTCTTGAGGCTCGACACGTCGAAGACGAGCCCCGCAGGTTTCGCATCTCCCACCGTATCGAGGACCGACGCCGCGGCATCCATGGGGACCGCGACCGCGACCACGTCCGCAGTGGCCGCGGTACGAGGCAGGTCGACCTGGGGGCCCGCGGCATCGTGCACGGTTACGCGGTATCCCTGGGCCTCCAGGTGGCGGCACAGCCACCGACCCATCCGGCCCGCTCCGCCGACCACCAAGGCGCTCCCCCGTTCCCGCTCCGGAGGGGCGAGGGACTCCTGGCGATGGACGCTCTCCTCGATCAGGAGGCGGCTCAGGGACCTTGCAACTTCGGAGCCGACGCCGCGCACGGCAGCCTCCGCCTCGATGCGGGCGGTCACCTGGGCCTCGACCTCGGCGGCGCGGACGGGTTGGCCCGAAAGATGCTTCTCCCAGCCGACCTGCTCCGCGAGGTAGAGCCTCCGGGCGACGAGGCCCACGATCTCTCGGTCCACCGACGCGATCTCCTGCCGTAGTCGCGCAATCTCGCTCTCGCTCACAGGAATCCTCCTTGGAACATGAGGTCCAGGACCGCCATCGCCGCCGCATTCTCGACCACGGGCACGGCGCGCGGAACGATGCAGGGGTCGTGCCGGCCCGTGACCACGATTTCCGTTTCCTGCATGGTCTCCAGGTCCACGGACCGTTGCGGCCTCGCGATGGATGGAGTCGGCTTCACGACCACGCGGAACGTCACGGGCATGCCGTTCGAGATGCCGCCGAGGATCCCGCCCGCATGGTTGGTCGCGGTGGCCACCTGGCCCTCTCGGACGACGAAGGCGTCGTTGTGCTCGCTCCCCCGCATGGAGGCGGCGCGGAAGCCCGCGCCGAAGTCGACCCCCTTGACCGCGGGAATCGAGAAGAACAGGTGGGCCAGGCTGGCCTCGACGGAGTCGAAGAACGGTTCGCCCACGCCGACGGGGAGCCCCGTGACGATCCCCTCGATGATCCCGCCCACGCTGTCTCGATCCCACCGCGCGGCCTCGATGGCCGCCAGCATGCGGTCCGCGGCGTCGAGGTCGGCGCATCGGACCGGGGTGCGCTCCACGTTCGCCTCAATCTCCTCCGGGGTCATGGGCCTCGCGACCACATCGGCGATCTGGACCGCCTGGGCGTGGAATCGCACGCCCAGGGGCGCGAGCACCTGGCGGGCCACGGCCCCGGAGACCACGAGGGGTGCGGTCATGCGGCCGCTGAGCTGGCCCCCGCCGCGGAGGTCGCTCTTGCCGCCGTACTTCATCCTCGCGGTGAAGTCCCCGTGGCCCGGACGCGGCACGCGGGCGACGTCCGCGTAGGACTTGGATTGCACGTCCTGATTGCGGATGATCGCGACGATGGGTTCGCCGCTGGTGACGCCCTCGTGAAGGCCCTCGGCAAACTCCACCCGATCCTCCTCCTTCCGCTGGCTCGTCACGAGACTCTGTCCGGGCCGGCGGCGGTCGAGCTGGGCCTGCACCGCCGCGACGTCCACGGGCGTGCCGGCCTTCAGGCCCTCCAGGGTGCAGCCCACGAAGGGGCCGTGGCTCGTGCCGAAGACCAGGGTGCGGTAGCGGGTGCCGAAGCTGTTCAGGGGACCGCCTCCATCTCCGCGCCCAGGGCGCGGAGGTCGTCAAGGAACGACGGATAGGAAACGCGGAAGC
Source organism: uncultured Methanomassiliicoccales archaeon (assembly GCA_964546105.1). Classification (GTDB taxonomy): domain Archaea; phylum Thermoplasmatota; class Thermoplasmata; order RBG-16-68-12; family RBG-16-68-12; genus RBG-16-68-12. Next base: position 3,791 of record CAZJIP010000005.1, on the reverse strand, counting down.
ACCAAGGGTCCGTGATCTCCACAGGGTCTTGGGCCACCAGCCCGGCGACCGCGGCGGCCATCAGGATGCGGTGATCGCCGTGGGAGTCCACCGCGGCCCCGGTGAGCTTCGCGGGGCCACGGATCACGCACCCGTCCGGGGTTCCCTTGGCATCCGCGCCCATGGCCCGGAGGAAGGCCACCGTGGTCTCGATCCGGTCGCTCTCCTTGAGCCGCAGCTGGGTCCCATTCACGAAGCGCGACTCGCCCTCCGCTTGACTCGCCAACACCGCGAGGACTGGGAAGAGGTCGGGAGTGGCCGACACGTCTAGGGTCTCTGCCCGGAGCGGGGCCCCCCTCACGCGGACCGCGTCGGGACGCTGGCTGACCGAGGCACCGAAGGCCCCGAGGATCTCGGCGATCCGCCGGTCTCCCTGGGGGACGGAGGCATCGAGCCCATCAACCGTCACGTCGCCTCCCGAGATGGCCGCAGCGACCAAGGGGAATGCCGCGGACGAGAAATCCCCGGGCACAACAAAGTCCGCGGGTCTGTAGCGCTGCCCGCCAGGGATGTGGAAGTCGTTGCCGTGGGCCTCGACCGCAGCGCCGTAGGTCCGAAGCATGTGGCGCGTGATTTCGACGTACGGCTCCGAAAGGATGGGGGGCAGGACGTGGAGCGTCGTGGCCTCGGGAGCCAGGGGGCAGGCCAAGAGGAGGCTGGAGAGAAACTGGGAGCTGACGGACCCGTGAATCGACACCTCGCCGCCCCGGAGGGGGCCAGTGACCCGGACGGGCGGGCGACCGTCGCCGGCGAGCGATTGACCGTCCGCCCCGAGTCCGCGGAGCGCATCGAGCAGGGGTTCCATGGGTCGCTTCCGCAGGCTGGCGTCGCCTGTCAGGACCGTGGTGCCCTCGAGGAGCGAGGCGGTCCCCGTCAGGAGGCGCAGGGTCGTGCCCGAGTTCCGGGCGTCAATCTCCTGCGAGGGGAGCGAGAGCCCGGGGGACGAGATCCGGAGCGCTCCTCCCTGGCGGTGGACCTCGGCCCCGAAGGCCTCGATGCCCGCCACGGTGGCCTCCGTGTCCTCGGACAGGAGGGGGCGGGAAACGAGGCACGGGCCTCCCGACAAGGCGGCGAGGAGGAGGGCGCGGTGCGTGTAGCTCTTCGAGGGCGGTGCGCGAACCGTGCCGCTCACCGTGGCGGCGCACGACCGGAACTTCACGGCACCACCTCCCGGGACTCGACCGTGTTCAGGCTGGCCACGCGGACCTCGGAGTCCCCGTCCCGGAGGGCCTCGGAGACGGCTTCCACATGGGCCGGCTTCACGAGGGCGAGGATGGCCGGACCGGCCCCGGTGATCCCCGCGGCCATGGCCCCGGCGGCCCGGGCGCGCCTCGCCGGAGTCTCGTCGATCTCCAAGAGGGGCGCGTACGCCGCGCTGTTCAACTCGAGGGCATGGAAGTAATCGCCCGCGAGCGCGCGGCGATAGGCCTCGTCCACCTGGTGGCGGATGGGGGCGAAGTCCTTCGCGGCCAAGCTGGGCTTTGTGATGATCCGCTTGGGGATCTGGATGACGGCCATGAGGCCCGGCGGGAAGCGGTCCACCTTGACGATCTTCCGGGCGCGGTTGTCCGTGACCACCACGCCGCCGAAGAAGGAGGCACAGGCGTCGTCGAAGGCGCCCGTGATGGTCACCTTGGCCTCGAGGGCCGCCTCGATGCCCAGGTCGATGATCTGGAGCGGCTCGAGCTCGAGCCTGAGGGCCCGGGCGGAGGCGAGGACCACCGCGTTGGCCACGGCAGAGCTGCTCTTCAGCCCGCGGGACACAGGGATCTCGGAGTCCACGCGTACGGCCAGACTCGCCTTACGCCGGCTGCGCCGCAGGACGCGCTTCGCGCACCCCACGGCCAGGGTGGGGTCCACGCCGCCCGCGACCTGCACCTGGAGGCCTTCCGCCTTGGGCACCGACTCGGCGACCGCAGTGGCCCGGAGCGCGAGTCCGAAGGCGGCGCCCTTGCGCGTGGCGATCGCGTTCACGATGGTCCCCGCTCCGAAGCAGGTGGCCTGGGCCTTCATCGGAGGGCCTCCTGGGCCGCGGACTTCATCGCCGGGAAGGGCGCAGCCCGGCCCGTCCAGAGCTCGAAGGAGGCCGCGGCCTGTTGCAGGAGCATCTCGAGCCCGTTGGTCCCGCGGATGCCGCGATGCCGCGCGGCCTTGAGGAGCGGGGTCTCCGTCGGATTGTACACGAGGTCGTAGACGAACCGCGTGCGATCGAGCGAGGATTCGGGGACAGGCAGGCCGGCGTCCATGCCGCGCGTCCCCACGGGGGTCGCGTTCACGAGGAGGTCCCAAGGCCCCTTGCGGCCGGCTTCCTCGAGGGTGAGCACGGACACTTCGTCGTCGAAGGCGTCGGCGAGGGCCTCGGCGCGCTCGGGCGTGCGATTCGCAACGTGGACCCGCGCTCCCTCGCGGAGGAGCACATGGACCACGGCCTTCGCCGCGCCGCCAGCGCCGACAACCAGCGCGGAACGGTCCCCGACCCGCAGGCCCAGGGACCGCAGGGACATCCGGAACCCGAAGACGTCCGTGTTGTGGCCCTTGGTCCAGCCCTCCTTCACGACCACCGTGTTCACGGCGTCCAATGCCCCCGCGTCGCCGTCGAGTTCGTCCATGAAGTCCGCGACCGCCTCCTTATGGGGAATCGTGACGTTGAAGCCCCGGACGCGGAGGCGCTCCACCGCGTCGAGGAAGGGCCCCAGGGACTCACGGGGCACGTCGAAGGGCAGGTAGGCCCCGGGCAGGCTCAAGGCCTGGAGGGCGGCCTCGTGGATCTGCGGCGAGACGGAGTGGCCAAGCGGGTGGCCCAGCAATCCGAGGACGAACGCATCCTTCGCGCGGAGGCGCAGGGCGGTCGTGAGAGCGAGCTGGCCCGGTGCCGTCGGCCGGTTGCCCACGGCGTATTGGAACTCCTGGCCCGCATCCGCGGCCAGGGCCCGGGTGAGCATGCCTGGTTCCCCCATCCCCAGGAGGACGAACCGGCGGGACCTGCACTCCCGTGCGAGGTCGACCAAGTCCACCGCGGACTCCAGGGAAACCGTCGGAACGGCCACCTTGCCCACGGTCCCCGCACTCAGGCAGGCGTCGAGGATCTCGGCCACCTCGTCCGCCTCGACAGGACGGTCGAAGTGGTGCGAGACCAAGAGGTCCTTCGCGCGGCTCTTCGCGGTCTTCGCGTACTCCTCGAGGTGCCCGGCGTCCGTCGTGAGCTCGACGTCCACGTAGCGGAAGGGCAGGTGGCAGGCCCCCCGCAGGAGCGCGTGGCGTATGCCGCCCGCGACAGGATGAAAGCCGCCCTGGGACGGCGATCGCAAGGTCGCGATCGCGCGCGGCCCCAGGGCGGACGCCAGTTTCTTCAGGTCCTGCGCGGTCGGGTGGCGCAGGGCATCGAAGCGAAGCTCGACGAGGTCGGCGCCCCGGCGGAGGGCCACCCGAGCCTGCTGCTCTGCCTCCGCCGCCGTTCCTGCCGCAATCACCGCCGCCACCTGCATGCGCTCATCGCTCCGTGATCGTCTCGTGGATCCGCATGCCGAAGTGGCGCCCGCCTTCCTCGGAATGCAGGAGGACCTCGTCCCCCTCATGCAAGGCGCTTACGGAGACCGCCTCGCCCTTCGGCGTGACGAAACGGATGGTCTCCGCGTTCTGGACCAGGGTCGTGTGCCGCATCCCCGGGGCCTCCGCCTCGACCAAGACGAGCGGGCGGCGCTCGATCTTCAGGCGGCCCACGATGGCGGACCGCGTGCGCCCCTGGGCGTCCG
>CAZJIP010000004.1:3632-37210 GCA_964546105.1 uncultured Methanomassiliicoccales archaeon | reverse complement strand
CGTCGATGTCCACCATCCAGTCGTTGTGGTCCACGAGCTCGGGCATGAACTGGATGAGCTGAAGCTTGAGGCCGTCCCCGTGGCCGATGTAGTCGATCATCGCGGGGATGAAGGGGAGCGTCCGGCGGAAGACCACCAGGTTGAGTTTCACGGGCTTCAGCCCGACTCGCAGGGCCTCCTGGATACCGAGCAAGACGGGGCGGAGGTCGCCCTTTCGGATGTCCTCGAACGCCTTGGAATCCAGAGAGTCCACGGAGACATTCACGCGCTTGAGGCCCGCGTCCCGCAGCGCCTCCGCGCGCTTGGCGAGCATGGATCCGTTCGTGGTCATGGAAACGTCATCGATCTGCCGCACGGTCCGGTCCACGATGTCCTCCATGTCCCGGCGGACGAGCGGCTCGCCGCCCGTGAACTTCACCGTCCGGATGTCGAACTCGCGCGCCACGCGGACGATCCGCTCGATCTCGTCTGGAGTCGCCTCGTCGTCGTGCGGCATCCGCGGCCGGAGGATGGGTCCCAGCCCTTCGTCATGGCAGTAGATGCATCCGAAGTTGCAGCGCTTCGTCACGCTGATGCGGATATCGGTAACCTCACGCCCGAAGGCGTCCACAAGCATGCGGCTCGCAAGAAGCCGTCTTTCCGCCTTATAGTTGCGCGGCCCGTGGCTGGACCGCCGCCGAGGGACGCGCAGGGATTGGCCGCAGGTCGTGCGCCGTCGCCCACGTGGTCAGGCTCTCGAAGACGGGGGCCAAGGCGAGGGCTTTCTCCGTGGCCATGTAGTCGACCCGCGGTGGGATCTCGTTGTATGCGGTCCGGGTCAGGAGGCCCGCCTTGACGAGCTCCCGCAGGCGCTCGGACAGCGTGTTCGGCGAGAGATGGAGCCGCTCCTGGATGTCCACGAACCGGTGGGGCGTGGGCTCCGACTGGAAGATATGCAGGATGTCGAGCATATGCGCCTTGCCAAGGACTTGGAAGAGCTCCGTGATCCGGCATCCGCCGCGGACCCCTGTCGAGACGTCCCGCGGCTTGCGGGGCCTTCCGCCGTGCGCATGCTCGCTGGCCACGGCATCGCTACGGAATCCATAGTATAAATGCTTTTCACTTCGAAGTCCAGGAGTGGCTTCAACACTACGAAGTGGGAAGTATATCACTATCGAACGTGTAGCCGCGCGTATGGTGACCCAAAGTCTCACCCCCAATGAAACGCCAGAAATGGAGAAGCGGACCGCGTCCGTATGGCAGCTCGATCCCGCCCACTCCTCCGCGGAGTTCGCCGTACGGCACATGATGGTCTCCACCGTGAAGGGCAACTTCAAGACGCTCTCGGGGAGTGTCGTCTACGATGAGGCCCATCCGGAAGCCTCGCGGGTCGAGGCCGAGATTGACGCCGCGTCCATCGACACGGGCGTGGCGGACCGCGACACGCACCTACGTTCGGCGGACTTCTTCGACGTACAGAAGTTCCCGAAACTCACCTTCCGCAGCACGGGCATCGAGCTGGACGGCGCGGATTCGGGCAAGATGCACGGCGAGCTCAGAATCCGCGGAGTCACGAAGCCCGTCACGCTCGACGTGAGCTACCTCGGCGAGGTCAAGGACCCCTGGGGCAACCGCCGCCGCGGGTACACCGCAGAGACGACCCTCAACCGCAAGGACTTCGGGATGACGTGGAACGTGGTCCTCGACGCCGGCGGCGTGCTCGTCGGCGACAAGGTCAAGGTGACCCTGAACGTCGAGGCAATCGAGAAGGCGAAGGCCTAGATCGACCGCCTCTTCTCCCCTTTCCTTTCGTTGGCAGACCGCGTCAGAAGGGCCGCGTGCCCAGGGTGATCCGGAGCTTCCGGGCTCCCTGGCGCTCGAAGCCCACCTCGACGCTCTCCCCAATCTTCTTGCCGCGGAGTGCTTCGACGAGGTCCGAGACTCCGGCGAGTGCCCGACCATCCACGGACGTGATCACGTCGCCCACGCGCAGCCCAGCAGCCGCCGCGGGTCCTCCTTCGGAGAGCTCGACCAGGAAGACGCCCTGGGTCACCCCGAGGCCGTAGTAGTGCGCCACGCGCCGGTCCACATCGTAGCCGACCACGCCGAGCCAAGGCCGTTGGGCGCGTCCGTGTTCGACGATTTGCCGAGCGACGTCGAGGGCCACGTTGATGGGGACCGCGAATCCGATGCCCTCCGCGTACGGAATCGTCGCGGCGTTCAGCGCGATCACGCGACCCTGCAGATCCACGAGGGGTCCCCCGCTGTTCCCCGGGTTCACCGCGGCATCCGTCTGGATCACTGGGAGCCCGTCGCCGTCTCCGAGCCGGATGTTCCGATGGAGGGAGCTCACGACGCCCGATGTCACCGTAGGCCCGCCGGGCAGCCCGAGCGGGTTCCCGATGGCCAGGACGGGCTGCCCGACCTTGAGCCGGTCCGAGTCGCCGAACTCCGCGGGCTGGAGGTGGTCTCCGTCGACCTTCACGACCGCGATGTCCGTATCCTCGTCCGCGCCGAGGACCGAACCGCCGAGGACGCGGCCGTCCCCCAGGCCCACGAGGATCCGTTCCGCCCCATCCACCGTGTGGGCGTTCGTCAGGATGCGACCCTCCCGGTCCATCACGACGCCGGAGCCGACGCCCCGGCGCGGATAGGGTCGGAAGGGTGCCCCGTGGAACGCGCCCGCCACGCTGATGCTCACTGTGCTGGCCCCTGCCTTCTCAACGGCCGCCGTGTAGGCCGACTCCAGGTCCGAGATCATGGTCTCGGGTGCTTCTACGCGTCCCCGGGCTTTGTTGACTGGAGGCCGCTCGGTCCGGTCACGTCACGACGATGCCGCCCGGGTAGCAGTACGGGCAGGTCGTCGAGGGCGATGCGTACACCACGGAGCGGATCTCGGACAGGTCGGCCAAGGAACTCGCGAGGACCTCGGTCTCCGAGATCGTGTACAGCACATCGCCGATGTACACGGACCGCCGGATCTGGATTGGGGAGTCGTACCAGCCGTACGTCGTGTTCACGGTCCCGTTCCCGTGGGCGATGCGGCCCACGTACTGGAAACCCGATGTCTCGCTGACCCGGTACACGTAAGCGCCCTGCCAGACCACATCGCCCCAGGCCCAATCGGGCACGCCGTAGGGGTACTGGCTCGCGTTGATGATGGCTAGGTCCACGGGGAGGACGACCAGTTGCGCCCCGGGCACGTAGAGGAAGGCGTGCGGGTCCCGCAAGACCTCGGAGTCCGTGCCGCGGTCCCCGATGGTCACGTTGGCGAGTTCCGCGGGCGCCGATCCGTTCGTCACGTCGTAGAGGGCGAGCTTGAGGCCCTGGTACCAGGACCAGTTGCCCTCCTCGGCCGGGACGGCGTCCTTCCCGACACCGATCAGGTGGCTTGCGTCGAGCGGGTAGAGGTACTCGGAGAACCCCGGCATCTCGAGGAACCCGCTCACGCGCGGGTCAGTCGGGTCGGTCAGGTCGATCACGAAGAGCGGATCGATCTTCCGGAAGGTGACCACGTACGCGCGGCCCTCCAGGAACCGCACGGCGAAGATGCTCTCGCCGGTAGCGAGGCCCGTCACGGATCCCACGAGGTCCAGGGCTCCGTTGAACACGTAGAGGTCGTTGCGGACGGAGGACGCGTTCCCGCTGAAGTCGCGCACCGTGGTCGCCACGCGGAGGTAGCCCTGCCATTCGTCCAGGGAGTACTGGTCGCGGACGGATCCGGGGACGTCCGCGGAGCCGACTGCTTGGATGTCGAGACCGTCCGCGCGGAGCTTGTAAATCGTCGTCCAGGTCGAGCCGATGCGCACGGGCATGAGCGGGCTCTCGACGCCCGCGGGCGTCATCTGCCATTTGAAGAAGGCGAGGTACATCGCCGTGGGCGACATGAATAGAAGGGACATCCCTCCCGTGATGATAGCCATGGCCGAGCTCGCGCCCGACGTCACGTCCACGGCGAGCAGGTTCGTGTAGTCCCACGCGTCCGCGGACTGCGGATCGCGGTAGATTCGGTCCAGGGCCAGGCTCTGGCACGCGCCGTCTACGCATGTCTCGGGGAGCACGTAGGTGCCATTGACCTGCATGATCCACTGGGTCGCGACCAGGTAGACCGTAGAGCCGACCAACCGCCCTGTGGAGGCCATTCCCGTGATGGAGAGGGTGTGGTCGAGCACGGGGTTCGTTGGATCGGATACATCGAAGAGGAGGACCGTGGTCCTCTCCAGCGCCACGAGGACGGGTGCCGCGATTCCGTCCGAGCTCGAGACCGAGCCTAGGGGCATGGGCACGGGCCCGCCATAGTTCGCCGCGGAGTTCGCGACCACCACGAGCTCATGGCCGGCCAGGAAGAGCCCTGCGACCTGATCCCACGCGGAGAGGGCCGGGGTCACGGAGAGGTTCGCCAGGGCGATGCGGCCAACGACCTGCAGGTCCGAAGCGGGATACGCGAGGAACGTGACCACCTCGTTCCCGGACGCGACGTAGAGGTACGTCCCGTCCGTCTTGACCATGTCCAGTTCGTCCACGCCGGCCACCTGGACGTTCGTCGAGGAATACGCGGGGGCGGAGGGACCCGATGTGCCTGCTGCGGGCGCGCCCATCGCAGGCGACCGGAAGGCGGGTCCGAATCCACTGCTAAGCTGCGCCGAGCCGTACGACGACTGGGCACCGCTAAGGTAGCCGGAGAGCTCGGAGTAGCTCCGGAAGGGGATCAATCCGGACGCGGGCGGCTGGCTCGCGACGAGCACGATGGTCGCGGTGGAGAGGGTCACTGCCACAACGGCGAGGACAACGGCGATTTGGCGGCGGGTCCACATACGGTATGGGCAGGGGAGGGGAGTTACTTCAAGGGCCCTTCTTTGTCAGGTCGCAGCCTAACGTCGCACGCAAGGGCCCATGGAGGGCCACCGCTCTCAGGCGGGATGTGCCTCGTCCAGGGCAGGCTCGTGGCGGTCCGGCTCGACGTGGACCACAACCTCCGCCACGTTGGGCACCTGTTGTTGTACGGTCCGCTCGATCGTATGCGCGATGCCGTGGGCAGATTCCAGGGTGGCGCCGGGCGCCACGTGGACGGCCAGGTCCACGAAGACGAGCCGGCCCGACATCCGGCCCCGGAGGCTGTGGACCTCTGCCACGCCAGCCACCTGCTCGGCAGCCATCCGCACTTGAGCCAGGAGGTCCGCGGGCGGAGACGCGTCGACGAGAACCTGGAGGTTTTTGCGGCCCATGCGGAACGCGGTGAGGAGGAAGACGCCCGCGATGATCAGCGCGCCCACGACGTCCATCACGGGATATCCCAGGTAGGCCATCCCGATCCCGAAGAGGACGCCGACCTTCCCGACCGCGTCCGTGCCGAAGTGGTAGGCGTCCGCCTCGAGGGCCGAGCTCCCGAGCACGCTGCCGCGACGGGAGATGTAGCGGAACAGGACCACGTCAAAGACCAGGGTGGCCAAGACGGCGACCAAGGCGAGGAGTGTGACGTGGACCGTGAATCCCTCCAGGAGGCGGCGCACCGCTTCCTCGATGACCGTGACCCCGATGATTGCGATGAGGATCATCTGGACGAGGGCCGCGGCGTTCTCGTACCGGGAGTAGCCGTAGCCGTGGTTCGCATCCGCGCCCCGGAGGGCCAGCAGGATCCCGGACAGAGCGACCAGGGAGCCCGTGAGGTCGACCCCGGAGTGAAACGCGTCCGCGAGGACCGCGAGGCTCCCCGTGACCCAGGCGAGGGTCAGCTCCACGGCGACGAGGCTTGCGTTGGATCCGATGGACAGGGCGGCCACGCGAAGCTTCGGGTGCACGGCGCGTCGAGTTAGGGAGGCCTATTTCACGTTTTGGTCGTGGATGTACAACCCAGTAGGGACGGCTTTCCTAGAGGCGATGGGTTAAGAGGGCGACCGCGATGCGGGAAGCATGAGCGAGATTCTGCTCCAGACCACCCTGGGCGACATCCGCATCCAGCTGTTCGAGGACACCATGCCTATCACCGCAGGCAACTTCCGCAGGCTCGTGGAGAAGGGCTTCTACAACGGCGTGGTCTTCCACCGGATCATTCCGAGCTTTATGATCCAGGGAGGCGACCCGACGGGGACGGGCATGGGCGGGCCGGGATACACGATCAAGGACGAGTTCACCCCGACGAACCACAACGGCCGCGGGACGATCTCCATGGCCAACGCGGGTCCCAACACGGGCGGGAGCCAGTTCTTCATCAACGTGGTGGACAACGGACGCCTGGACCCGAAGCATCCCGTGTTCGGCAAGGTCGTCGCGGGAATGGACGTCGCGGACGCAATCAGCCGAGCGCCCCGGAACCGCCAGGACCGCCCGCTGAAGGACGTGGTCATCACGAAGGCGTCCGTCGTCGCGTCGTGACTCCGACTCATCTGCGGAGCACGGGGCGCGTCAGGCACGTCGGGCCGCCTTCGGCCTTCAGGGAGATTTCCTCCCCGCGATACGTCTGGACGCGGCACCCCATGGCCGCCAGGCGGCGTTTCGTGACCGGATTCCCGCGTAGGGCCACGACGTCGCGCGGGGCGAGGGCCAGCACGTTCGGACCCATGGTCGCGAACTCCGCATCGGGGACCTCGATCCAATCGATGCCCCGCTCCCGCAGCTCCCGGGAGAACGGGACGGGCAGGAAGCGCGGATACACCACGGCGAGGTCGCGGTCGAAGAGACTGATTAAGGACATGAGGTGGAGGCAGGCCTCGGGTCCCTCGAAGTACGGGAGGGACACGGGGACGAGGCGAACTCCCAGCGGCCGCAGGATGCGCTCCAACTGGGCGGAGCCCTCCGCATTGGTGCGGAATCCCTGCCCTACCGCGAGCGTGTCGTGGTCGAGCCACAGGAGATCGCCTCCCTCGGCGGTGGCCTCGCCCGTCAGGTGGCCGAGGATGGGGACGCCGAATCGCTCAAATGCGGCCCCCAGGCTGTCTTCTTCTCCTCGGCGGAGCGCCTTCCCCATCCGGAGCAGGACCGCGCCCTCGTCCGTGACGAGGGCCGGATCGTGGACGAACACCGCATCGGCACGCCCGGGCTGGGGCACGTCGTGTTCGAGGATCTCGGCGCCGGATTTCCGGAGGATCTCGACGAAGAGCTCGTGTTCACGCCGCGCCGCGGCGAGGCGCGGACGCGCCGTGTAGTGCCACAGCCGCGGATCGGCTTGGGCGAAGCTCGCGTCCGGACGCCGGACAATGACGCGCCGCAGGCGTCCGACCATGTCCTGGCATCCGTACCCGTCGCCCATGGCGCCTCCCGGGAACGATGGGGTGGCTCTTACGCCTTCCCGACTCCCGCTGTGACCGAGCCCTCTCTAGGGCGTTCGGATTTGGGCTCTCCGAAATTCGCACAATAGGTACCATGCCGCCCGGCGGTTGATATTTATCCGGTCTTTAGGTCGCCCTAAGAGGCATCGGCATGAGCGCAGTAGGAAGCGAGACAACAACAAGGGAAGCGGTGCTGGGCCGGCGAGCCAAGGGACGACGGCCCATGCGGTCAGGCGCGGTCGTGATGATGGGAGCAGTCCTCCTCGTCTTCGGGCTGCTCGCCGGCGGGATTCTCGGCCACGTGACGGCCCCGCCCGTGGTGACGACCTCGGGCACGGAGCATCTGTATCTGACCGTCGCGTTCGACCCGTACACGGGCCTGGACCAATACTTTCCGGCGAACTTCACCGTCCCCGCGAACGTCCCCGTGATCATCACGATCACGAACTACGACAACGGCTCGAACGCGATCCCCTCCGGGTTCAACCAGGTGACTGGGACCGTGGGCGGGACGGAGACCCTCACGAACGCCACGGTGAGCGGACGGTCGCTGACCTCCGTGCCGGCAGACCAGGTGGCCCACACGTTCACCCTGGACGCGGCGCCGTACAACATCAACGTCCCGATCCCGGCCGCGGTGGGCCAGACGCCCAGCGTGGTGAGCTTCACCGTGGTCTTCACGTCTACGGGGCAGTACGTCTGGCACTGCATGGCCCAGTGTGACGCCGCGGCGATGTCCACCCCGGGCTTCATGATGGGTACGGTCACCGTGGTAGGCGCCTGAAGCGGGCCCTCTTCGAACCCCTTTCCCACTCACGGGAGTGAGGCAGCCGATGCCTCAAGGCACGCCCCACTCCCCTCTTTCTGACGCCTCGCGTATGAGGTGCGACATCTCGCGGGGTTCATCCTGATCCCGTTATCGAGCTTTGAAGGGCCTTCTCCACGGCGACCCGGAGGGTTTCGTACTCCTGAGGATTGCGGACGACCGTCCGTCCGTCGACGATGACGGCGAAACCCCTTCCGATCCGGTGCCGCGCCCCGAGCCAGACCCCGCGCGGGGAGTCCAGGCCCACGACTTCGATCCGCACCCCCGCTCCGAAGTCTCGGACGAGCCGCTCCGCGAAGGCGTGGGCCCTTTCGCCGTTCTCCCGGACGAAGGACGGGGTCTCTTCTATCTCCTCCGAGGAGAGTCGCTCCACGGGCCGCTGCATGAACGGCTGGGCGCAGGCCGGTCCGCAAGGCTTGAGGACGGCGGGCAGGAGGCCGAGCATTTGCACCCTCACCGGTTCGGGGTTCACGTAGCCTCCAAGGCGGTCTCGCGCCATACGGATTTCGTTCGCGGTAAATCACACCCCACAGATTTAAGCGCCTGACACGACATACCCCGGCGGGTCCTGGCAGGGATGTCTCGCCGGGATTGGGGAGGCGAAAGATGGGCCTACTGGACACGCCGTTTCTGTGGGTTGTCGTCACGATCGTGGCCTACCTGATCGCGTACATGGGCTACGGCAAGTGGGTTGACCGCCATGTGTGGAAGAGCGACGCGAAGCGGGCGACTCCCGCGCACATGTACATGGATGGGGTGGAGTTCTTCCCGGTGAGTCGCTACGTGCTCTGGGGATACCAGTTCAAGAGCGTCGCGGCTTTGGGCCCGATCCTTGGACCGTTCATTGGGGTCACGTTCGGTTGGCTTCCCGCGCTCCTGTGGATCATTGGCGGGAATTTCTTCATCGGGTGGATGCAGGACTACGGTGCGATGATGCTGTCGGTGCGCAACGAGGGTCGCTCCTTCGGCCCCATCACCTACGAGTTCACGGGGGCCTCGGGCCGACGGAACCTGCTCGCTTTCGTCCTGTTCTACCTCATCATCATCTCGGCCACCTTCATCGCGCTGATTGCCACATTCTGGAACCTCTTCCCTGGCACGTTCGTCGCCACGCTCGGGATCTTCGCGGCCGGTGTGCTCTGTGGCCAGCTCCTCTACCGCTACAAGGTGAACGTCTTCGCCGTGACGGGGATCGGGCTGCTCCTCGTGGTACTCAGCATCTACTTGGGTGTCCTGTTCCCGGTTTCGCTCTCCTACGGCGCTTGGAACGTCGCGATTTGGGCCGCGGTCGTCCTCGGGTTCCTGTACTTGGCCGCCGTCCTCCCAACGCCGAGCTTCATCCAGCCGACGAACTACCTCGCGTTCTACCCGGCGTACGCGGCCATTATCTTCATCTTGATCGGTGCCCTCGTGTCGCCGTTCACCAACCTGACGGTTCAGTTGCCCGCCTTCACGACGTTCTTCGACAGCACGATCGGACCCCTGTGGCCCATCCTCTTCGTCGCCATCGCCTGCGGCTCGATCTCGGGCTGGCACAGTCTGGTCAGCAGCTCCTCGTCGTCGAAGCAGCTCGACATCGAAACCGATGCCTTGCCCGTCGGCGGTGGAGCCATGCTCTCCGAGGGCCTCCTCGCGCTGGCCTCCCTGGCCGCCTACATGGTGCTCGCTCCGAGCTTCGTGTTGGACCCGGCGAGGGCGAACTTCTTCTCCTGGGTCAACGGCGCCGTGGCGCTCACCAGCCCTTTCCTTGGCGGCTTGACGAATGCCGTGCTGACGACGTTCTTCGGGCTCGTCCTCGTGATCTACGCGATCACCGTCCAGGCGTTGGTCACCCGTTTCTTCCGATTGGTCGCCCAGGAAACTTGGAGCGAGGGCCGGTTCCGCATCCTTGCGAACAAGCACACGTCCACGATCGTAGGGCTCGTGGTGCCCTGGCTCTTCGCGATCTCGGGTAGCTGGTGGGCCCTGTGGTTGTACTTCGGCGGAGCGAATCAGCTCCTCGCAGGCCTTGCGATCATGCTGATCACGATTCACCTCACGCGGGCGCGTGCTCCCTCGCGGTACTCGCTGATCCCAGCCATCTTCATGATCGTGACGACCCTCGCGGCGTTGCTCTGGCAGACGTACTCATTCCTCTATTCGGTGGCGAACTACCTCGGGGGCGTCCGGTTCTCCGCGGCGAGGCCGGATCCGGTCAACTGGATCTTGCGCAACGTACGGGCCCCGATCAACGTCTCGGCCTACGCATGGGCCGCTCTGACGGTCAACGCGGTGTTCGTCGCCGTTGGCGCGATCCTGTTCTTGATCGGGCTGTTGATGGCGTTCCGCCTGTTCCAGAGCTACCGCACGAGCTTGGCGGCGGCCCGGGCGAAGGCGCCGGCGGCAGCGGACGGAGGCACGCCGGAGAAGTAGTCAGCGTCTGCCTGAAAGCTTTTTGAGCCAGGCACGCATCCCATGACAGGGAGCGGTCGCCAGATGTCTGATTCGAAGGGGCGCGGCAGGTCGAAGGGTCGGGGTCGGAAGGTCGCGACCGCCGCGAAGGGTGTGCTGTACGGAATGGCGGCCCACGGCCACGTAACCGCAGCACTGAGAACCCGAATGTACCTGGAGCACCTCTTCATGTTCATCACCCTCGGCGACATGCTCGGCGTCCCCGTCATCCCGCCGTACTACTCGCTCCGGATCCTGCCGTACGCGGTGCCGAACATCAAGAGCTGGAAGCAGCGCGTGTTCCGCGAGCGGGACTTCACGGACCAGGTCTTTTGAGGGAGTCGATGGGCCTCGCATCCTACTTCGAGAAGAAGGGAGACAAGGGCATCGTCATCTTCGCCGGAAAAGGAGGGCTCGGCAAGACGACCTGCAGCGCCGGGCTGAGCCACTACATGGCCGCCAAGCGGCATCAGAAGGTCCTCTGCTTCTCGACGGACCCGCAGGCGAGCCTGAGCGACATCTTCGACCGGGACATCTTCGGCAAGGGACAGGTGACCGTGATCCCGAACCTCGACGTGGTCGAGATCGATGCGGACAAGCGGGTCGCAGACTACCAGGCTGAGGTCAAGCAGAAGATCCTCACGATGTACGGCCTCTCGGAGCTGCCGCCGGAGATCGAGGAATACATCGACTCCACGTCCGCGGAGCCAGCGATGTACGAGTCGGCCACCTACGACGCGATGGCGGACCTCGTGTCAACGAGCGGCCATGACCTCTACGTCTTCGACATGCCGCCGTTCGGCCACGGCGTCCGGATGATCGCCATGGCGGAGATCCTCAGCAAGTGGGTCGGCAAAATCACCGAGGCGCGCGAGAAGGCGCAGGAGTATGAGGCCGTGGCCGCCACCCTCAAGGGGCAGAAGGTCTCCGAGGACGAGGTGCTGCGGGAGCTCGGCGACATCCAGAGCAAGATCACCCGCTTCACGGACCTCATGGTCGACCAGAAGCGCACCGCGTTCTTCATGGTCCTGATCCCCGAGAGGATGGCCATCTTGGACACGGAGCGCGCCCTGCAGATGTTCGATTCCCTCGGCCTGCAAATGGCCGGTCTCATCGTGAACCAGGTCTACCCGCCAGAACTCCTCGCGGCGAAGGGCGAGGCCGCGGCGTTTCTCCGGAACCGCGCCGAGATGCAGCAGAAGTACATGGACGTGATCAAGTCCAAATTCGGTTCCAAGGTGGTGGCCGTCCTCCCGATGTACCCCCGGGAGCCACGTGGCCTCGACATGATCGCCCGCGTCTCCGAGGACCTCATGCACGGTCCGGGCCTGTGAGGTGGGGGAGCATGACTAAGCTAACCGACCTGTTGCGCGAACGGCCGAAGTTGCGGTACATCTTCACGGGCGGCAAGGGGGGCGTCGGCAAGACGGTCTCCGCAGCAGGCCTCGCCTACCACTACGCGTCGAGCGGGGAGAAGGTCCTCCTGGCATCGCTGAATCCGGTCCACTCGCTGTCGAGCCTGTTCGGCCAGGACCTCTCCGGCGGCCGGGTCCGTCCCGTGAAGGGGGCGAACGGCGTCCACGCGGTCGAGGTGGAGACGACCGAGGTCGTCGAGAAGTATCGCGACTCCATCAAGGGCCGCGTGAAGGAGTTCCTCAAGTGGGCGGACATCCCCCTGGATGCCCGACCCTTCATCGAGATCGCGACGACGAACCCCGCCTTCGAAGAAAGCGCCATGTTCGATCGGATGGTGGACTACATCCTCGCGGAGGGGGAGTCGTACGACCGCGTGATCTTCGACACCGCCGCGGTCGCGAACGCCGTCCGACTGATCGGGCTGAGCAAGATTTACGGGCTCTGGCTCAACCGGATGATCGATTCGCGCCGGGAGGCCCTCTCCCTCCGGGTCCAGCTCTCGTTCCGCAAGGAACGGATGATGGAGGAGGTCAAGAAGGACCCGCTCATGGCCGACCTGATCTCTATGAACGAGCGGTTCATGAAGGCGAAGGAGATCCTGATCGACCCCGAACGCACGGCGTTCTTCTTCGTGACCCTCCCCCTGGGCTTGCCGATTGCGGTCGTCCGCCGATTCATCGGGATGGTCGGGAAGTTCAACATCCCGGTCGGCGGCGTGATTGTGAACGAGATCCTCCGTCCGGAGGTCGCGCAGATGGAGGGGGCGGGAGAGTACCTGGCGAACAAGTACCAGGAACAGCTCGGGTACATGCAGCTGCTCTATCGAGACCTCGGCCCCCTCGTAGCGGCCTACATCCCCCTGTACCCCTCCGAGGTCACCGGTACCGACATGGTGGCCCGGGTGTCGCACGACATGATGGACTACGTGCCGGCCTTCGCCCCGGCGCCGGCGGCTGTGGCATGACGGAGGCCGTTCGGGACCACCTCCTGGCGGCCACCCATTTCGTCCTGGGGCCAACCAACTTCCTCGTGCTCCGCCTTCCCGGGAACTGGGACGTGCGCATCGGACGCAACCCCACCGAGATCGACTACACGATCGCGTACAACGGCGTGCGGTGGGCCCAGCAGGGGCAAGCCACGGCGTTCCTCATCGACGAGAGTGCGAAGCGCGCGATGGAGTTCGACGTGCGCGCGGCGAGGGGAGCCCTCCGTCCTCCCCTCCTCGAGGGCGCCCGGGAGAGCTCCTTCAAGGTCGGCGGTCATCCCGGCTCTCTCCTCCACGGCGGGATGCGGGCGGGCCTCTTCCGGAACAAGCACCTCCGGGTGGTCTATGTTGCGTATCGCTGCGAGGAGACCCAGCGCAACTTGACGATGAAGTTCATGGCCAGCGGGGATGCGTCGGGGCTCGATGAGCTCCCCCCTGCGCTGGCGGGAAGCCGTTGTCACTAGACGGCCATGCGTTCGGCGAGGCCCTGGATGGCCGACATCAGCATCGAGACGTTGCCCTGCTCGAGGGCGAGGGAAGCCGCGATGCCGGGCTCGCTCCCTGCGGTCACATGGAGAGCCGAAATGGCCGCTAGGGCGCTCGGCTCGAGGGCCTCGAGCAGGGCCTTCGCGGTCCTCTCGTCCTTGGCGCGCAGGAGACGCTCCAGTCCCGCGACGGTGATGGCGGACCAAGTGGAAACCGCCCGCTTGCGCCTCCGGCCGACGCGACTCCCAGGGTCCACGAGTTCGAATCCGGCCCGGGGCGATCGGCGGAGGGAGGCTTCCACGACCGCCGTGTCGCGGCGGCCCTGCGCGATCCCGATAGCCCAGTTGAAGGGCATTTCCCGCGGCAGCAGGGTCACGACGACCGAGATGTCGCGGAAGGGCGGTTTCGCATCCTGCGTCGTCATCCGGAACGCGGTCGTGCCGAACGGATGAACCTTCGACGTGCCGCCGAGGGCCAGCAGGCTGTCCCGCATCTCGTTGGCGATTCGCCGAGCCAGACGTCGGTTCCGTATGCTGCCGACGAGGTACCAGGCGATGAGGACCCCCGCGACGACGAATACAGCTAGGAGGTCGGGGTCGACGGCAACCACGTTCCCGGAACAGCCGGAACCCCCTCTAAAGGCTCGCTTCCCGGCCGGCCCAAACCTTTATCCGGCGCCGCGACCCCATGGCGGTGCGAGGGGGCCTGTGAACCGCTGGGGACAGGTGGTCCGGATCTTGAAGGAATCATTCTGGGGCCTGTTCTTCTACGACATCTACTCGGAGCAGATGAAGCTCCGGTTCCGGTACAACGATGCGGTCAATCTCCTCGTCTTCTCGGAGCAGCTCGGAATCCCACTCATGAATTCCTACGTCTCGTTGCGGCTCCTTCCCTACTTCGTGGGGGAGCTCGAGGGCTGGAAGCGCCGCGAGCTGCGGGAACGGGACTTCCTGGAAGAGGCACCTGAGCTGCACTAGGGGGACATGGCAAAAGCGGGTCTGTTCGGAGGCTTCCGCAGCGCCAGCAGTCCGTTCGGGCGATCCCGTTCCACACCGCGCAGGACGGGCAGATCCAGCGGCGGTTCAAAGGGATGTGGCTCGGATAGAGGGGATCTTCCCCGTAGCCGGCGCCGCAGCTCCAGCACGTGTCCCGATCGAGCTCGTTGGGGACTTGGCACTCGAGGCAGGTCCATGTGCGTGGGGTGACGCTGAAGGAATGGATGCGATGGGAGACCCAGCCCGCCGCGGCGGTAATGCCGGATACCACGGAGGCCACGAAGCCGGGCAATCCCATGCGGCGTCACATGTTCGGCCCAATCGACTTATGATCTGGGTCAATGCTATCGCGTATGAGTCTAGGGTTCGCGGCGATCCCAAACCGCTACGGACCGAAGCCCCCGCGCGGCGCATTCCTTATCCCGGGGACCCCATGACCGGCCGTGGTCCGGGTCCGATACGAACTTCCCGACGGCCTTCGGGCTTCCAACCTCGCGCAGCGGCGGCGGTTCTACGCACGGCTCATGGACTATGAGGCCGCGGAGCGATGGTTCGCTTCCTTTCCGGGCGAGCGGATCTTCGCCCTCATCCTCGGCCGCCACTCGGGCATCTATCCCCGCCGGTATCGCTCGTTGAAGAACATCTCCCTCCTCGTCGAGGACGCCCGGACCGTCCGGGACCTCCGGCCCTATCTGCTGAAGTACCTGCCCGAGGGCGTCTACTACGACCGGAACGCGTACGCGTCGGTCGAGCAGGCACGGCGGGCCGGCCTGGACTACGCTCATCCCTGGCGCAGTCGGTGGCTCCGGGGGCAGGAGCTCGCCTTCGATCTGGATCCCGAGAACCTGGACTGCCCGATCCACGGGGACATTGAGGAGAAGATGCGCCGCCATCAGGGGCTGTCCTTCTGCGATTGGGAGTTCGAGGAGACGCGGCGACAGGCCGCCGAACTCCACGATCTCCTGTCGCGCGAGTGGTCCCAGCTGTCCGTGGTCTACTCGGGTCGCGGTTTCCACGTGCACGTGCTCGATGCGGATGCCTACGCCCTGACCAAGGGCGAGCGGACGCGGATCGCGCGGCGGTACGGGAAGCGGTTTGCCTTGGACGAATGGGTCACGTCGGGGGAGATGCGGCTCATTCGCCTCCCGTACTCCCTGCATGGGATGGTGTCGCGGATCGTGGCCCCTGTCCCCCGGAGGGACCTCGAGGATTTCTCGTACGGGAATCCGAGGGCGACTCCGGCGTTCGCGAGACCCTGATCACTTCTTCGCGCGCTTCTCCTTGCGGCCGTAGTAGTAGGCCTTCTTCTTGGCGGCCTTCTTGCCGCCCTTCTTCCGAGTGGATCTCTTGGGCATCGGGGACGGGAAGGGCCCGAGGAGGATTCAAGCCTTTCCGAAGGTGGCATGGGCACGTTCACGGGAACAAGTGACGAAAAGGAGGGGTGAGGAGTCGGCCCCGGCGCCGGGCCGAGGCTCTCCGCTAGAGGTCGCAGGTGCAGAGGTCGGCGGAGCCGTCGTCCTTCGCAGGCACCGTGAACGCCATGGCCGGCGTCGCGAAGGCCGCCGCGGGCCTCTCGGGCCGCGCGTTCCGCATCCGAGATTGGCGATCCATCTCGCCGTCAAAGTGGACCGCACCCACGGCGGTAAGCAGCGAATCACTTGGCATTCGGTCCGCGCTCGCGCGGGCCGGGAGGAGGCGAGAGGTCAGCCACGCACGGAGACCTCGGACCGCCTGGGAGGATCGCACCGTCGTCCGCAATCCGAGGGCCTCGCCGCCGAGTTCGAGCCTTGCATAGCGATGAAGATCTTCCGAGGATCGCTCGGGCGTCCACCGCGGAATCCGGTTCAGGTCGCACGGTCCGATCATCGGATTCCCCTCCGGAGCAGCAGGATCTCCAGGGAGATCTGCTTCAGGTCCTTCTGACCACGATTCACGCGGTCCTTTGCGCTGATGTTATGCATGTTTTTGTCACCCCAATGGCGGTTTGGGCAATGCGCACACGCGTTATTAAAACCATCGATTGTCCAACCCAAACACTTATATGTAGAGCTACAATATCTATTGAGTAGGTGGACATGGCATGCGGTCGTTCAAGGTAATCAAGGACCCGGAGGCCTTCCAGCTCCTCGCAGACGAGACGCGCCGGCGAATCATCTACCTCCTCCGGGCTCGGGAGATGACCGTCGCGCAGATTGCGGAGGAACTCAAGCTGACACCTCAGGCCATCTACCACCACATCCGGAAGCTGAAGGACGCCGACATGGTGGAGATTGCGCGGGAGGAGCGCGTGGATCACTTCATCGAGACGTACTACCAGGCGACGGCGGAGATGTTCCACCTCGCGCACGGCGAGTCGGGCGGCGCGAAGGTCCTGGAGGAAGAGGTCCGCGAAGCGCTCGGCGCGCTCACCAAGCTGGGCTTCAAGGCGAAGGTTGACTCGGGCGTGGTCTCCCAGGTCGTCGACCTCATCAAGCGCATGAAGGAACCCGACGCGCATTCTCCCTGGACCGAGCGCATCAACGAGCTCGAGGATGTGAGCTACCTGGCCAAGCAGGAACTCCTAGAGTACGTCCATCTCATGACGATCTCGGACAAGGAGTTCGAGAACTTCCTGAAGTGCTACCGCGAGCTCCGCAAGGCGTTGCGCTCCGTCCTCGAGGAGCCCATCGCCGCGTCCGCGAAGGCCTGAACCCTGCTTCCCCGTCCTTCGGCGGCATCTCGGCTATCGTGGGGTACCCCCATGGCGGCTCCATGCGAGCCAAGTCCCACTATACGGGAATCCGGGTCCGCGACTTGGAACGCTCCCGGGCTTTCTACACGGACGTATTAGGCATGCGGGTCATCGGCGAGGGGACCATGCCTCATGGAGGCCGGTACGTGCATCTGCGCACCCCCGGTTCTCAGCAGCGGCTCGAGTTGAACTGGTACCCGGAGAGCAGCCGGTTCTACACACCCTACCGGGTCGGAGAGGAGATGGACCACCTGGCCTTCGTCGTGGACGACGTGCGGAAGGCCTATCGCGAACTGACCCGGAAGGGCGTGGACGTCGCGGTGAGTCCGGCGGACTCCAAGGACACGGAGGTCTACGTCAAGGACCCCGATGGGATCTGGATTGAGTTGCTGCAATGAGGCCTCAGTTCCATGGACATGCTTCGCGCCCGCGGGATTCCGTGCTCCGAGTTAGGCCGCCCTAATTCCGCGGGCTTCCATGGCTACGGGGTTTCGTAGAGGCCCCTTATATATCGCCGCGCCCTAGCCTTCCCCATGGTGGAAACGAACGCTGACCGGGCCCGAGGGCTCGAGGCCATCCTGCCCAGCCGCGAGACGATCGAGGGCGCGGGCGTTCACCTGCGGCGCGCCTTCGGATACTACGAGGTCCCCAAGCTGGACCCCTTTCTCCTCCTGGACGACTTCCGGTCCCAGAACCCCGCGGAGTTCGTGGCGGGCTTCCCCTGGCACCCCCACCGCGGCATCGAGACGGTCACCTACATGCTCGACGGCTTCGTCCAGCACGAGGACAGCATCGGAAACAAAGGTGTCATACGCTCCGGGGACGTCCAGTGGATGACCGCGGGAAGCGGGATCATCCACCAGGAGATGCCCAAGCATCTGGACGACGGCAAGATGGGCGGCTTCCAGCTCTGGGTGAACCTCCCCGCGGACCACAAGATGATGGATCCCCGCTACCAGGAGGTCCAGAGCGCGACAATCCCCCAGTTCGAGGCCGCGAAAGGCGTGACCGTCCGGGTCATCGCGGGGCAGGTCGGCGACGTCCACGGCCCCGTCCGGGACATCGTCGTGGAGCCCGAGTACCTCGACGTGCAGATCGCCCCCCATGCGCGCTTCGAGCATCCGGTGAAGAAGGGCCACCGCGCCTTCGCCTACGTGCTCGGCGGACGCGGTCGCTTCGACGAGGAGAGCGGGGAAATCGTGGATTCGGAGAATCTGATCCTGTTCAAGGATGGGGGCCGGGTCCGGATCGAGGCCATGGACCAGGCGCTCCGGTTCCTTCTGGTCTCCGGCAAACCGCTCCATGAACCCGTGGCCTGGTGGGGCCCGATCGTCATGAACAACCGGCGCGAGCTGGAGACCGCGGTCGAGGAGTTTCAGAACGGGACCTTCGTGCGGCGCGGCCGCTCCCCTCTCTGATTCGATTCGGGTGCGGCCAGGGCCGGCCGCAGGCTTCATTACGAGACCCGCCATCGGCCCGGTCGATCAGACCATGGGTCAGCAACTCATTGGCGGATCGTGGATCGGAGCGGCGAACGGCGAGACGTACACGGTGGTCAACCCGGCCACGGGCGAGGTCCTCGATCGGGTGCCCAAATCGGGCGTCGAGGACGCGCGGTCCGCCATCGATGCGGCGCGCGAGGCGTTCGAGCGCGGGCCCTGGGCGCGAAAGACGCCGTCGGAGCGCCAGGTCGTCCTGCTCAAGTTTGCAGACCTCATCGAGCGAGACATCGACCGCCTGGCGGAGTTGGAGGTGGACAACCAAGGCAAGACGATCAAACAGTCTCGGGACTCCGATTTCCCCCTGGGCGTGGACAACCTGCGCTTCTTCGCAGGGGCAGCCCGCACCCTGGAGGGGCGCGCGTCCATGGAGTATGGCGCCGGAGGCACGTCCTTCATCCGCCGCGAGCCCATAGGCGTGGTCGCGTCGATCACGCCCTGGAACTATCCGTTCCAGATGGCCATCTGGAAGATCGGTCCGGCCCTCGCCGTGGGAAACACGGTGGTCCTGAAGCCCGCGACGCCGACCCCGCTCACGTCGCTGGAGTTAGGCAAGCTCGCGCTCGAGGCGGGCCTGCCGCCCGGCGCGCTGAACGTGATCACAGGGCCCGGTGCGGTGGTAGGCGATGAGCTCGCCTCGAACGACTACGTAGCGATGGTCTCCGTCACGGGGTCCACGGAGGTCGGACGGCACATCATGGAGAAGGCGTCCCGCACGACGAAGCGCGTGCACCTCGAGCTCGGGGGCAAGGCGCCCTTCGTGGTCTTCGAGGATGCGGACCTCGAGGCCGCAGCCCAAGGGGCCGTCGCCGGAACCCTCGTGAACGGCGGCCAGGACTGTACCCAGGCCGCGCGGTACTACGTCCAGCGGCCCCTGTACGACCGGTTCCTGAAGCGCGTCCGCGAGATCCTCGCCACGGTAACGATCGGCCTGCCGCGGCGGCGCGAGACGGATCTGGGTCCGTTGGTCACCGAGGCCCAGCGGGCCAAGGTGGAGTCCTACGTGGCGTCGGGCCAGAGTGACGGTGCCCAGCTCCTCTTTGGCGGCCATCGCCCCCAGGAGGCGGCGCTCGCGAAGGGGTTCTTCCTGGAGCCCACCCTGTTCGGCGGCTGCGCGCAGGACATGGCCATCGTCCGCGAGGAGATCTTCGGTCCCGTCCTCCCCGTGGTCCCCTTCGACACGGAGGCGGAGGCCCTGGAGCGCGCGAACGACACAATCTACGGGCTGTACGGGAGCGTGTGGACCAAGGACGTGCACCGCGCCCACCGCCTGGCCGCAGGAATCCGTGCCGGTTGCGTCGCGGTGAACGACCACTTGCCCTTCGTCTCCGAAATGCCCCACGGCGGCTACAAGCAGTCCGGGTTCGGCAAGGACCTCAGCGTGTACGCCATCGAAGAGTACACGCACGTGAAGCACGTCTGGGTCGAGCTCACGGGCGCCGCCCGGAAGCCCTGGCACTACACGGTCTACGGACCGCAGGGCTGAGGGGCCGGAATCCGCGGTTCACGCGCGACCAAGTTCCTCGATGCGTTTCAGGACCCGGAGGGCCGTCAGGCTGATCCACTTGGTGGGTCGGCCCCCTGTCTCCAGGGCGAACCGCTCGGGTTTCTTGCAGAACCGGTAGCCCGCTCCCGCGCGGAGGTCCGGATGGACCTTGTCCAGGGCCCAGGTGCCCTCGGGTCGGCGCTCCTTCTTCGAAAGCTCAAGGGCGGGGCGGAGCCGCCGATTGTCCCCGTGGGAGAGGCAGGCGAGGGTGTCCAAGCCGACGATGAAGTCGCCATCCTCGGCAGCCCAATGTGGAGTGGATAGATATCGGACCACTGGGTATTCGACCGATACCGATATATATGGCCGCGGGCCTATCGGATAACGGAAAACTATGCCAATACCGATATTAGTTTCGGATCTTCCACCGCTGGTCTGGGGAAGGATTCAGCGCAACCTTCGGAGTCTCCACGAGCACCGGCCGTTCCCCAAGGACGCGATCCGAAGCCTGCAAGACCAGATCCGCATCCTGCACACGTACAATAGCAACGCGATCGAAGGCAACTCGCTCACGTTGAACGAGACTCGGCTCGTCGTTCAGGAGGGCATCACGGTTGGAGGAAAGAGCCTCCGGGACCATCTCGAGGCAACCAACAATGCGAAGGCTTTCGATTGGATTGTGGGTCTGGCGAAGCCTGGGCTCCAAATCGATCATGCCGTGATGCGCCGCTTGCATGAGATGGTTACGCGGGGAATCCTCGACTCCGCGGGACAGTATCGGACAGAGCAGGTTTGGATCGAGGGGGCTAAGTATGTTCCACCGCAGCCCGCCCAGATTGTTCCCATGCTGGATGCCCTCTTCGCCGAGCTGCCCAAGGTCCGAGAAGTCGTGCTCCGAAGTATCTATCTCCACCATCGGCTCGTCTTTGTCCATCCCTTCCTCGATGGAAACGGACGGGTCGCTCGGCTCGCAGCCAATCTCGCGTTGATGAGCGGAGGCTATCCTCCAATCGTGTTGCGCGTCTCCGATCGGTTGCGCTACTACCGCCACCTTCAGGCGGCGGATGCAGGGAATCTCCTCCCATTCGCTGGCTTCGTCCTTCGGGCACTCGACGAGGCCCTCGTCACGTATCTGGCCGCGTTGGAACCGGAGCGGGCCCTCATCCCCTTGAGGACGCTCGCTCGCCATTCGCCGTACTCCCAGGAATATTTGTCCCTTAGGGCGCGCCAGGGGGTCCTGGAGGCCGTGAAGATTGATGGGGTCTGGTATGCGAGCCGGAAAGGCCTCGCAGACTACGAGGAGAGCGTCGGGAGGAAGACGTGAGAAGGGGACCGGGTGGGATTTAGACCACAATCCCCTTCCGCTCCTCACCCAAAGCGAACGGGGCCGTCGGTCACAAACGTAGTCTAAGACAAGGACCCGGGGCGCTTTGGCAGTCTGAGGTCATACCTCGGGAAGGCCGGTTCTATCCCTTTCGGCAGAGGGATGCCGGCGCGCTTCGTCAAGACCCAGAACTCATCCTCGGTAATTCCGCGACGGCGCTCCTCCCGCTCCCGGAACAGCTCGATGAACGCCTGGGCATCTATCTTGGACTTCCCCTCCGAATATTCCTTGATGAGCTGCACGAGGTTCTGGACTTGCTCGCTGGACGCTTCGACGCCCCTCGACTTCAGTCTCTCCGCGACCGAGGCTGAGCCGGTGTGTTTCCCATAGATGAACTGTCGTGTCCGTCCGATCCGCTCGGGCTGAATGGGCTCGTACGTCGCGGTGTGCTTGATCACGCCGTCCGCATGGATGCCGGACTCGTGGCTGAAGGCGTTGTAGCCAACGACGGCCTTGTTCACGCCGACGGGGATGCCGCTGAGGTTCTCAACGAGCCTCGAGACCTCGTACATGCGCGACACGTCCACGCCCGTCCTGTATCCGTAGAGGGATTCGAGGGCCATGACGAGCTCCTCAAAGCTGGCGTTCCCGGAGCGCTCGCCAAGGCCGTTCACGCACGTGTGCGGCACTTCGACGCCAGCCTCAATCGCGGCGAGGCTGTTGGCCACTGCGAGGCCGAAGTCGTTGTGGCCGTGGAAGGAGAGCTGGACCTTGTGGAACCGCGGCTTGACCTGCTCCATGAACCACCGAATCCCTGCGGGCGTCATCACCCCGACGGTGTCGCAGAGCACGGCGCGGCTCGCACCGGCCTCGATGCAGGCGTTGTACAGCTCGACGACGTAGTCGATGTCCGCTCGGAATGTGTCCTCCGTGACGAAGGACACCTTGAGGCCGTGATCCTTCGCGTATTCCGTCTCCCGCACGGCGGCCTCTTTGACCTGCTCGTGCGTCATATTGAGCTTGTACTTCAGGTGCAGATCGGAGCAGGCAATGAAGACGGAGACTTCGTCCACCTCACACTCGATGCATGCCTCGACGTCCTTTCGGACCGCGCGCGCCGCGGCCATGATCGACGCGTCGAGTCCGGCATGGGCGATCGTCTTCACCCCGCGGGCCTCCTCCTTGGACACCACCGGAATCCCCACGTCCATCAGAGGCACGCCCATCTCGTCCAGGAGGGTCGCGATCTGGAGCTTCTCCTCCGGGGAGAAGGCCACGCCCGGGGTTTGCTCCCCATCCCGCATGGTCTCGTCCCAGATGAGGACCTCTGCGGGGAAGTTCGCCGCCAGGCCCCGCTCGACAATGTAGTTGTGGACGAGGCGCTCGTCCTCCATAACGGCCCCGCTTCCCCTGGCCACCGTCAACGTCGTGGGGGGACTTGAATCCTCCCCTTCCCCGTGATTGCGCAGGGTTGGGTCAGGGGCCCCGAGGGTCCGTCCACGGAGCGTGGCATGATTGTCCCTACCGCGAAGCGAAGGATGGTTGCCGGTCGATGGGGTATAGATTGAGCAGCGCCCCTGACGCGGGAGGAAATCCTCCCGCCCTGCCGCTCGCGGACCGATGGTCTCAGGTCCGCCCTGACATCCCTTTCCCTCGGCCCCTCGAGACCCCTCCCGGGAACGAGCGCTTTCTCGTCTTGGGTGGGTCGACGTGTGGGAATGGAAGGAGTTCCGCCCAGCCGCGGGAGGGAATGAACCCCGGCTTGCGCGTCACCGAGATTTCGATAAGCCTAAGACATCTCCACGTGATTGCGGACGAGGAGACCGGGAAGCGTGGCCGCACTGAGGATGCTCCTCCGCGTCAACGGCGAGACCCGGGAGGTCACGGCTCCGGCAAGCCGGACCCTCTTGGAGGTCCTGAGGGAGAATCTGGGCCTCACGGGCACGAAGCACGGCTGCGAGCTCGGCGAGTGCGGGGCCTGCACAGTCCTCGTTGATGACGAGCCCTATCTCTCCTGCATAACCCTCGCGGCGGACGTCGAGGGCCGGGCGATCACGACGATTGAGGGGATCGTCCAGGCGAACGGAGAACCCCATCCGCTCCAGCTGGCCTTCGCGGACCTCGGGGGCGCGCAATGCGGCTACTGCACCCCGGGCATGATCATGTCCTCCCTGGCCCTCCTCAGGGCCAACCCGTCGCCAAGCGACGATGAAATCCGGTGGGGCCTTTCCGGCAATGTGTGCCGCTGCGGCTGTTACCCGAAGATCCTCCAGGCGGTCCGAGACGCAGCCGAAGAGATGCGCCTCGAAGGGGCGCAGAGGTCGGGTGCCCGGAACGTGAAGCCGATGAGCGCAATCCGCGGCGCGCGTCGAAGACGGACGAGGTGAGGACGGCACATGTCGGGCGACCTGAGCGTCATCGGGAAACCTTTGCCCAAGGTCGATTCTCTGGGGAAGACGACGGGCCAGGCTCGGTATGCGGAGGATCTCGTTCTCCCTGAAATGCTCTTCGGCCGGTTGCTTCGGAGCCCCCATCCCCATGCACGCATCGTGAGGATCGACACGAGTCGGGCACAGGTCACGGCCGGAATCCGTGCGGTCGTCACCGGGCGCGACCTTCCGGTCAAGTACGGCATCCTGCCCGTCAGCCAGGACGAGACGGCCCTGGCCGAGGACGTTGTTCGCTACGTCGGAGAGCCTGTGGCGGCCGTGGCTGCGGACGACGAGGAGACCGCGGAACGGGCGTTGGAGGCCATCCGCGTCGAATACGAGCCTCTGCCGGCCATCATGTCGATCGAAGAGGCCCTGCAGAATCGGACCGTCCGCATCCACGACCAGGCGGACAGCACGAACATCCACAAGGCGGTGAACCTCGAGTTCGGCGACGTGGAGGGAGGATTTGCGAGCGCGGCCCACGTCCGCGAGGACGTGTTCTTCTACGAGGGCAGCAACCACGTCGCCATGGAGCAGCATGCCGTCCTCGCCTCCTACGATGCGGGCGGCAAGCTCACCGTGTGGTCGTCCACCCAGGTGCCCTTCTACTTGCAAGGCGCCCTGGAAAAGGTCCTCGGCCTCCCCAGGAACCGGATCCGGGTCATCGCACCGCCCGTCGGCGGCGGGTTCGGAGGGAAGAGCGACATCTTCCCCCACGAGCTGGTCGCCGCGGAATTGTCCATCGTCACGCGCAGGCCCGTGAAGATCGTCTGCTCCCGGGAAGAGGTGTTCTACCTCCACCGCGGCCGGCATCCCGTGCTCATGAAGATCCGCACGGGGTTCACGAGGGACGGCCGCATCACCGCCATGCACTTCCGGTCAATCTTGGACGGCGGCGCCTACGGCAGTTACGGCGTCGCGTCGACGTACTACACGGGTGCGCTACAGCCGACCACGTACCGGATCCCGGCATACAAATTCGAAGGGGTCCGGGTGTTCACGAACAAGCCGCCCTGTGGTCCGAAGCGCGGCCACGGGACGCCGCAGCCTCGCTTCGCCCTCGAGGCCCACCTCGACAAAGCCGCCGAGGACCTCGGTATCGACCCGGCGGAACTCCGCTTCCGCAACCTCATGCGCCCGTTCTCGATGACCGTGAACCACCTGCGCGTCACGAGTTGCGGGTTGAAGGATTGCATGGAGAGGGTGCTCGAGGCGTCGAAGTTCCGCGAGAAGCGCGGGCATCTTCCGCGGGGGA
Organism: uncultured Methanomassiliicoccales archaeon; assembly: GCA_964546105.1. Taxonomy (GTDB): domain Archaea; phylum Thermoplasmatota; class Thermoplasmata; order RBG-16-68-12; family RBG-16-68-12; genus RBG-16-68-12. The sequence goes on along the minus strand of CAZJIP010000004.1, from coordinate 12,101 downwards.
AGGGCATCGGGCTGGCGGTCAGTGCCTACCTCTCGGGCGCCGCGCTCCCGATCTGGTGGAACGACAACCCGCATTCCGAGGTGGAAGTCCGGATCGACCCGACGGGCCACGTCATCGTGTCTTCCATGGCGAGCGACATCGGGCAGGGGTCCACCTCGATGCTCGCCTTCATTGCGGCGGAGGTCCTCGGGCTCGAACCCGCCGAGATTGAGGTCGTCGTGGCAGACACGGAATGCACGCCCACGGACCTCGGGAGCTACTCGAGCCGCGTGACGTTCATGGCGGGGAATGCCGCTCTCTCGGCGGCCACGAAGGCGAGAGAGGCCGTCTTCGAGGCCGTGGCCCGGAAACTCGATGTGCCGACGGAGCGTCTGGTCGCGAAGGGTCGGCGCATCTGCGACGCGTCGGACCGGCACCACGGCTTCGTGTGGGAGGAAGCGGTCGCCGCGGCGGCGAGCCGCGGGCCCGTCATAGCGAGGGGGTCGTACAAGCCGCCGAAGCTCGCGGGGCCCTACAAGGGCGCCGGTGTCGGGCCGTCGCCGGCCTACAGCTTCTCCGCGTGCGTCATCGAGGCGACATGCGACACGGAGACGGGCTTCCTGGCCGCGGACGAGATCTGGCTCGCGCACGACATCGGCCGCGCGATCAACGTGCGGGCCGTCGAGGGCCAGATTGAGGGCAGCGTGTGCATGGCCCTCGGAGAAGCGCTCCTTGAGCAGCAAGCCTTCCGAGGCGGGCTCCTGAAGTCCCCTTCCATCCTCGATCAGAAGGTGCCTACGATCCTGGAGATGCCCGAAATCCACACGATCCTCGTGGAGACTGTGGACCCAGAGGGCCCGTTCGGCGCCAAAGAAGTGGGCCAAGGGCCGCTCCTCCCGGTGGCCCCCGCCTTGGCCAACGCGCTCTACGACGCCGTCGGGGTGCGCGTCGACGAGGTCCCCATGACGCCGGACAAGATTCTACGGGCCCTCGAGGAACAGAGGCGGGGCCACGGGCGGCCCCGCGTCGGCCCCCGAGGATTCCCGGCTCTCCCGATCACGAAGGAGCCCCTGAAGGTCGCCCCGCCTGCCGACGACACCCTCATCCCTGGGGAGGTGGCGGAGTAATGCTGCGGCTCCCGGGCTTCGACCACCACGTGCCTCGCACACTCCAAGAGGCCGTCCGGCTCATCGCCGAGCCGGGAGGGCACGCTGCCTTCGTGGGCGGCGGCACGGACCTGTACCCGTCCATGAAGCGCAAGCTCGTTGAGCCCAAGGCAGTCGTGAGCCTCCGCAGGGTCCAGGAGCTCCGCGGGATCCGGCGGAACAGAGACGGTGGCCTCACGATCGGCGCGATGACGACGCTTCAGGAGCTCATCCAGGACCAAACCGTCGCGGCGGGATATCCTGCCCTGAAGCAAGCGGCCGGCCTCGTGGCAACCCCGCAGATCCGCGCCATGGCCACGGTCGGCGGGAACCTCTGCTCGGACACCCGCTGCAACTACTATGACCAGTCCTACCTCTGGAGGCAAGCCGTCGATTTCTGCCTGAAGAAGGACGGGGACGTCTGCCGTGTGGCGCCCGGGAGCACGCGATGCTGGGCCGTGTCCTCGTCGGACCTTGCGCCGGTGGCCATTGCCCTCGGAGGACGTGTGCGGCTGGTGAGCGTTCGAGGAGAACGCACGATTCCCATGCGGGGGTTCTTCCGGGACGACGGGATCGCGCACCTCAACAAGACCGCGGACGAGATTCTGGCAGAGGTAGTCCTCCCTCCGCCCGGCGGGCTCCTCAGCACGTACCTGAAGCTCCGTCGTCGCGGATCGACCGACTTCCCGGTTCTCGGGCTGGCGGTCGCCGCGCGGATTGATCCGAGCGGACGATGCGACTTCGTCCGGATCGTAGTGGGCGCGGTGGCGCCGTCCCCCATCGAGATCGGGGAAGCGGAGCGCGTCTTGGTCGGGAGCCGCCTCAGCGACAACCTCGTCGAGAGGGCGGCAAAGGCCGTCTTCGAGGCCGTGAAACCCATGGACAATACGGACCTCACTCCCTACCACCGGAAGCGGGTTGCGCATCTGTACGTTCGCTTGGCGCTGACGGAGCTGTGGCGGCAAGCTCGCGCCGCGTCCCCACCATAGGTTCCCGTTCGGTTGCCTCCGTTTGCGGGCGGGAGGCCGCGGAGCCTCCTTGTTCATCCTGCGTCCGTGTCGGAGGAGAGGACTCGGTTGGCTGTCGCATCAGCCATCGCGACGCTGTACCCCGCGATGCGGCGGATCTCCCGAGCGATGAGCATTTCGGTGACGGCTTTCCTCACGTCTTTCGCCTGATTGAGGATTCGCAGGCTCAGGGTGTCGTCGAGGTTCCGGATGCGCGTCATGAGCTTCATGACCCGCTGGGCTTTCGAATAATCCCTCCCCAGGAAGGCTTCAACTGCGAGTGTCTGCATGGTTTGAGCGACGTCGGACATGGACCGGAGCATGCGCTCGATCCCCTGCTCAATGCTCCCCTTGAACCTAGTCATGTGTCGCGCGATGTAGATGCCGTGGTAGACGGTTCGGTTCAGGTCGCGCGCGAGGAGGGCGTAGGTGATGAGTTCTCGGCTGTCCTTTACGCCGCTTTCATGAGCCGCCTCGGGATTCATGCTGCAGAGCGCGAGTTTCCGGATCATAGCCCGGTAGCTTCGCAGGATCTCCGCCTCCCGCGTGACCACCTCGGCGGCCAGTGAGGCGTCTCCGCTCGTAACCGCCTTCATGCCGTCCGCATGGACGGACAACGCGATCCTCTGGATGTCGCCGATGAGATCGTCCAGGCGCCTTCGCTCGTCCGCTCCCCGGACGCAGAAGGTGATCGATTGACCGTGCTCGGCCAGCACCTCGAACCCCGGTAGGTCCAGCCGGATTTCCCGGAGGGGGCGCTTGACGTCGGCCGGGATGGTCCCCTCCGACCTCACCTCGATCTGGTCGGCACCCTGCATGTAGTAGGTCCACACGCGGTACTTGACGGACTTCGTGTCCTCCAGGGCGTCCAGGTTGATGCGGACCTTCCGCCTCTCCCGCAGGACGTCGATGGGGGCAATCCGAAGGGACGTGCCGTCCTCGGCCATGAACAGGCGGGAGCCTTTGGAGAGATCATGGCGCGTCACCCACCATCGGGGGATGGTCACGGTCCGGCTCCCTCCCTTGATGAACTGGAGTCTGCGGACCGTCGGCTGACGCGATCTCGGGCGCGACATAGGAGAGCGGATACGCGTTGCGGTCGATATAAGATGCCCGGGCGACGCGCAGACCGCCGCGAAGCGGGAAACGGCTAGGGCGAGCGGAGCAAGGACTAATACGCATCATGGCCATCCCCGCGGACGAGGCCAGGGCTGTGGGTCAAGCGCCGCCATCGCCCGGAGAGGACCGCGCCCGCCCCACGGGGAAGCAAACCATGACGAAGGGTGGAAACGGGGAGTCGGCCGGTCCTGGGCCCTATCGTGAAATCCGCTACGAGACGGGCTGGCACGACCACACGGCGCTGGTAACGATCGATCGTCCCAAGCAACACAACTCCTACACGCTCACGACGCTGAAGGAGTTGATCTCCGCGTTCGACGGGGCGATGTGGGACGACGACGTCCAGTTCATCGTTCTCACCGGGAGCGGGGACAAGGCCTTCTCCACGGGAGGAAACGCGGACGAGTACGCCAACGAGTACGGGAAGAAGCCCAGCGACTGGTGGAAGTGGGGGGAGATCTACGGGCGGTTCCTGGACTCGATCCTTCACTGCGGCAAGCCCGTCCTCTGCCGGATCAACGGCGTGGTGGCCGGAGGCGGCCTGGAATTCGTGGCCGCCGCGGATCTCGCAGTCGCCGCGGACCACGCGCGGTTCCTTTCCCCGGGTCCTCGTGTCGGGATGACCTCGATCGGCGGGCTGTCCCAGTGGCTGCCCCTCCACATGGGCCTGAAGCGGACCGCGGAGCTGGTCATGCTGAGCCAGGAGATCGATGCGAGGAAAGCCCTCGAGTGGGGGATCGTGAACGACGTGGTGTCGCTCGACACTCTGGATTCGAGGGTGCGCGAGATGATTGACGCGATGCTCGACCTCTCGCCCACGAGCCTGCACTACTTCAAGGTCCACATGAACTGGTGGCGTGACATCGTGTGGCGGCCCACCTGGGAGCACGCGAAGGAGTTCTTCTCCCTGAACCTCGGGTCCATCGAGCCCGTGGAGGGCCTCTCCGCGTTCCTCGAGAAGCGGCCGCGCAGGTACCGCGCCGTCCGCGAGGAGATCGGCCGCGGTCTGGATCCGCGGTATCCCTACGGCCCCTACAGTGGCCGCTGCCCGAAATGCGGCGCCGCCCATTTGCCCCAATCCTCGGAGTACTGCCTGAAGTGCGGGGCCAAGCTGACGGGGGCCAGCCCTTGAAGGCGGCCGTCTTTCAAGGCCCCGGGAAGCCGTTGACGATTGAGGAGGTCGAGACGCCCACGCTCGTCGCCGGAGACGCCCTCATCAAGGTGGCGGCCTGCGGGGTGTGCGCGACGGACCTGCACTACCTGCACGGGACGCCGACCTTCAAGAAGCCGCCGCTCATCCTCGGCCACGAGGTCTCAGGATGGGTCGAGGCCGTCGCCCCAGGCGTCGCGTCTGTGGCCCCCGGACAGACCGTGCTCGTCCCTGCGGTCCTCTCGTGCGGGGATTGCCTGAACTGCCGGCGGGGACGGGACAACCTCTGCGATCGGATGGTCATGCCGGGCAACCACGCGGACGGCGGGTTCGCGGAGTTCCTGAAGGTCCCCGCCCGCGGCCTCATCCCGCTCCCGGAGGGACTCCCGCTTCAGGAGAGCGCCGTCATCTCGGATGCCGTATCGACGCCCTTTCACGCGGTCCGGAACCGCGGCCATGTCCAGGGCGGCGATTGGGTCGCGATCTTCGGTTGCGGGGGCGTTGGGATCAACGCGGTCCAGATTGCCGCGGCACTTGGCGCGACGGTCATCGCGGTGGATATCGATCCGAAGAAGCTGGCCCTGGCACGGGAGCTCGGCGCGAGGGAGGCGCTCAACCCCAAGGAAGGTGACGTGCCGAAGGCGATCCGGAAGATGACCGGAGGCGGTGTCGACACGGCCTTCGAAATCGTCGGAAAGCCGCAGGTGCTGGACCAGGCATTCGGATCCGTCCGCCCCGGGGGCACGTTGGTCACGGTGGGCTACAGCGAGGAGACATGGAACTTCGCGGTCCACCGCGTGATGTTCCGGGAAATGTCCGTCGTGGGTTCCTTGGGATGTCGGTCGACGGACTACCCCGCCATCCTACAGATGGTGCGTGCGGGGAAGATCCGGCTCGAGCCGGTCGTCGGAGACCGCCTCCGGCTTGAGCAGGTCAACGAGGCTCTCGCGAGGCTCGAGGCGGGCACCGTCATGGGCCGGCAACTCGTCATCCCCTAGGAGCGTCCATGTCCCCCACCGAGCTCGTTCAGGTTCGGAGGGAAGGCGCCGTGGCATCCCTCGTCCTCTCGAGGCCGCCGCTGAACATCCTCAACCTCGCCATGATGGAGGAGTTGTCGGCTCGGGTCGACCAGCTGGCCGGCGAGGGCGAGGTGGGAGTGGTCGTGCTGGAATCCGGTATCGAGGGCGTCTTCAGCGCGGGAGCCGATGTGCGGGAGCATCTGCCTGCGACGGTCGAGCGGCTCATTGGGAGCTTGGAGCGGCTCGTCCTCCAGGTGCTCGCGTTCCCCAGGCCCACCGTGGCGGTCGTGCGCGGCAAGTGCCTCGGCGGCGGCATGGAGCTTGCCATGGCGTGCGATTTCGTGCTCGCGAGTGACAAGGCGACCTTCGGCCAGCCCGAGGTCTCAGTGGGCGTGTTCCCGCCGGTCGCCGCCGCTCTCTATCCTCGCCTCGTGGGGCTGCACCGGGCGTACGACCTCGTGCTCACCGGGAGAACCCTGACCTCGGAGGAGGCCGCGTCCTTGGGCTTCGTGACCTCCGTGCACGCCGAGGCGGAGCTCGGAGCCGCACATCGCGCCCTCCTAGATTCCTTGACGTCAAAGAGCCGGGTGGTGCTTCAGCTCGCGAAGCAGGCCTCTCTCAAGGGACTCTCCCTCGGATGGGAACAGGCGGTGAAGGCCTCCTCCCGCCGCTACCTGACGGAGCTCATGCGAACGGAGGACGCCCTTGAGGGCCTGAACGCCTTCCTGGAGAAGCGGAAACCGGCGTGGAAGCACAAGTGAGGGGCGCCGGGTCCCGTGGTCCAGGCTGGGTGGAAGCGATTTATATAAGTCCAGACGTAAAGATAGAAGTCTACCTGGACGCCATAGGGATCAGGGAAGCGACGGAAGTCCATGGCAGCGACCGCCTCGGCGCCCGTCCCGCCTGAGTTCGACCGGGCGAAGCACCTCCAGGGCGACCTCATCAAGGCCTACATGGAATCCCTCTCCAATCCCGCGGTCCGTGGCTCGCGGAAGATCGGCTATGCGTTCGTCATGGCGAACCCCATCGAGATCCTGAGCGCCTTCGACATCCTGCCGCTGTATCCGGAGATCACCTCGCTCAACATCTCCTACCGCGGCGGCGCCCCGCCCCTCATCGCGCTCGCGGAGGAGGCGGGCTACTCCACGGATGCCTGCGGGTACGTGAAGATGGGCATCGCCGCGGCTATGGATAACGTCCAGACGGTCATCGGGCCGGTCCCGAAGCCCGACGTCCTCCTCCTCTCCTACTCGGGCTGCCAGATCTACATCCACTGGTGGGAGCAGCTCCACTACCGGACGGGCGCGCCGATCTTCGTGCTAGATATCCCCTACCTGCGGGACTACGAGGGCGGGGTTCCAAAGCACGACATCGACTATGTCGCCGCGCAGCTCTGGGAGTTCGTCGGCCGGCTCGAGAAGCTCACGGGCCGGCGCCTGGACGAGGAGCGACTCAGGGAGTCGATCGGGCGGTCGGCCAAGGCCTGGGAATTGTGGCGCCGTTGCCTCGAGATGGGGAAGCGGCGGCCCACCCCGTTCGACGCGTACTTTGAGTCCATCTACTACATGGCGCCCATCACATTCGCCCGGGGGAGCGAGGAATGCGTCGGCTTCTACCGCACCCTGCTCGATGAACTCGAGCGACGGGCCGAGGCCGGCGTGGGCCCGACGGCGGAGGAGCGGTATCGCCTCGTCTTCGAAGGGGTGCCCAACTATCCCTTCTTCAAGCGCTTCTGGGGTCTCTTCAGAGAACACAACGCGCGGGCCGTGGCCTCCACGTATCCTAAGGTCGCGGGGATGGTGGACACCGGCTCCTTCCGACTCGATCCGGCGAGGCCGATGGAGTCCCTCGCCGAGTACATGATCCATGCGTACTGCAACTGGAACATGCCCTTGCGGACGCATCTCATCGAGCGCTACGTGCGGGACTATGCCGCGGACGGTGTCGTGATCCACTCGATCAAGAGCTGCCGGTCCTTCTCCATGGGCCAGGGGGACATCCGGGAGTACCTCGCGAAGGAGTGCGACATCCCCACCCTGCTCATCGAATCCGACCACGTGGATCCGAGATACTTCAGCGAGGCCCAGACGAGGAACCGCGTGGATGCGTTCTTCGAGACGCTCTCCGTGCGCGGGAGGTCCTGAGGCCATGCCCAGGCAGGGTTCGTGGTTCGCGGGGGTCGACGCGGGCTCGACCTACACGAAGGCGGCGGTCGTGGACGATCACGGAAAACTCGTCGCGACGGCGATCGACATGACCGGCGTGAACATCTTGGCCGCGGCGAAGAAGGTCTATGCCGACGCGCTCGAGAAGGCCGGCCTCGGGGAAGCGGACGTCGCCTTCGCCGTCGGCACCGGATATGGCCGCTACAAGATTACGTTCGGTAAGGCCCAGGTCACGGAAATCGCTTGTCATGCCAGGGGGGCTCACTTCCTCTTTCCCCAGACGCGGACGGTCCTCGACATGGGAGGGCAGGACACAAAGGCCATCCGGATCGATGGCCGCGGCGACGTGGTGGACTTCTGCATGAACGACAAGTGCGCCGCGGGGACGGGGCGGTTCATCGAGGGCGCGGCGCGGGCGCTGGGGCTGAGCCTCGCCGAAGTAGGCGACATCTCCCTCCAGTCGACGCAACCGGTCAAGATCTCCAGCACCTGCGCGGTCTTCGCCGAAATGGAGACCCAGGAGCAGCTCGCCTGGGGACACCGCCTCGAGGACATCCTCTACGGCGTGCACGCGGCCATCGCGAGCCGGGCGATCGGGCTCGTGCGGCGGGTTGGCATCGAACCGGAGCTAACGTTCACCGGGGGCGTTTCCCTCAACCGCGGGATGAAGAGGTGTCTGGAGGAGCAGCTCGGGGTCCTGCTGAACGTCGATCCCCTCACGATGTTCTGCGGGGCCCTCGGCGCGGCCCAGTTCGCCCTCGAGAAGGCGACGGCCTCCGTGGTGGTCTGATGGAGGCGCTGCGTTGACGGTTACCGCGGGAATCGATGTCGGCGCGAAGAGCACGAGGGCCGTCCTCTTGGAGGACGGGAAGACCATCCTCGCGA
>CAZJIP010000004.1:0-3532 GCA_964546105.1 uncultured Methanomassiliicoccales archaeon | reverse complement strand
GGCGCGAAGAGCACGAGGGCCGTCCTCTTGGAGGACGGGAAGACCATCCTCGCGACCGAGACGTCGGCCACGGGCTTCGACTACGAGAAGGCGGGCCGCGAAACCTACGGAAAGGCCTTGGCCGCGGCAGGGCTCAACGCGACCCGCATCGCCTACGTCACCGCAACGGGATTCGGCCGGTACCGGATCTCCTTCCGAGATCTCAACGTGACCGACATCACCGCGAACGCCCGCGGCGCCCTGTTCCTGTTTCCGGGCACCCGCTCGGCCGTCGATGTCGGCGCGGGGAATGCGCGTGCGTTCCACATCGACGAACGGGGGAAGGTCCTCAAGTTTCGATCGACGGAGAAGTGCGCGGCGGGCGGCGGAGGATTCCTGGAAAAGATCGCGTACTACACCCGCATCGGGCTGGACGACCTTGGTCCAACCGCCCTCCAGTCCGCGCACCCTGTGAGTATCTCGACGATCTGCTCCGTCCTCGCCGAATCGGAGGTCATCAACCTCGTGACCCAGGAGGTCCCCATGGTCGACATCCTCATGGGCGCCCACGAGTCCATCGCGGGACGGGTCCTGCTCACGTTGAAGCAGGTGGGCGTGGAACCCGAGGTCACCCTCACGGGCGGGCTCGTGCTCAATCCCGCCTTCGTCCGAGCCCTCGAGACGAAACTTGGCGTGAAGATCAACACCTCACCCCTCCTCTTCTACGCCGGCGCGCTCGGCGCCGCGTATCTTGGCTATGTGAGGTGGACGAAGCGGGCAGCCCCCGCAGGCTGAGGTGACAGAGACGCTGGAGGAAATCCCGTTCCCGTTCGCTGCGCGAGCCGAGGATTCCTACACCGCGTTCGAGTCCGTGAAGCGCTGGAAGGCCGACACCGGTAGATCGGTCCTCGGCTACTTCCCCGTGTACTTTCCGGAGGAGGTGGCCCACGCCATGGGGCTCCTTCCTGTGGGGCTTTACGGCGCTTCGGGGAGGCTCTCCCTCGACATGGCGACGGCCCACACCCAGTCCTTCATCTGCTCCATCAGCCGCAGTGTGTTCCAGATGGCGCTCCAGGGCAACCTCGACGTCTTCGACGGGCTGGTGTTCTCGAACATCTGCGACGTAGCGCGGAACCTCTCGGGGATTACGAAACGGAATCTCCGGGAGAAGTACGTCGACTACTTGCACTATCCAATCAATAACGCCTCCTCCTACGCGGCCCGATACCTCCGCGAAGAGTATGCCCGGATCGCTCTCGGGCTCGAGAAGGTCGCAGGGAAGCCGCTGCGAACCGACGACCTGAGGAGCAGCATCGCCGTGTTCAGCGAAAAACGAAGGCTCCTGCGGGTCCTCGCTCAGCTCCGTCGGTCCGAGCCCTGGTTCATCCCCTACACGGAGTGGTACTCCGTGATGCGAGCGGGAGTCGTCATGCCCGTCGAGGACTATGTCCCCGCGCTGAAGGCATACCAGGAGGCGGTCGCGGCACGAGAGGGCAAGCCCATGGACCGGATTCGCGTGGTCGTCGCAGGCACGTTCTGCGAACAGCCACCCCTTCTGCTCATGAAGACGATCGAGGATGCGGGTTGCTACATCGTCCACGACGAGGCGCTCATCGGCTCGCGGTGGATGGGGGAGGTACCCGCCGGAGAGGCCGACCCGCTGTCCTCCCTCGCGAGGGCCTACGCAGAGAACCCGGAGCCCTTGACCGTACGGTTCCATCCCGATATCGACAAGCGAAGCCACTTCGCGGCTCTCCTGGCATCCACAGGGGCCCAGGGAGTCATCTTTTGCACGCCCAAGTTCTGTGAGCCGGCCCTCTATGACAGCGTGATCTTCAAGGGCGTGCTCGAGAAGGCGAAGGTCCCTTACCTCCACCTCGAGTACGAGGAGTCCGCGTCCAGCTTCGAGCACGACCGCACGATGGTCGAGACCTTTGTGGAGTCGATCCTGTTCGAGTAGCGCCCGAGCGACCGCCACGGAGAAGTGGACCGGGTGGGATTTGAACCCACGGCCTCTACCATGCCAAGATAGCGATCTTCCAGCTGATCTACCGGCCCGCAGGACCGCCCTAAGATAGGGTCCTCTATTAATGTTTCTTGGCCGCGACCTTCCGCGGCTCCCTGCGGCGGGCGGCTTCCGCGAACATCTCGAGGGGCTTCTCTTTTCGCATCTTCTCGCCGGGGATGGCGATCGGATACTCGCCCGTCAGGCAGCCGAGGCACACGTCGTCGCGCGGGTGCTTGAGGGCGTTGATGAGACCGCGCATCGAGAGGTAGCCCAGGGAGTCCGCAGTGATGAACTCCGCAATCTCCGGCACCGTTTTCTCGTTCGCGATGAACTGGTCGCGAGTCTTCATGTCGATTCCGAGGAAGCATGGCGAGCGCACCGGCGGGCAGCCGATGCGCACATGGATCTCTTTCGCGCCCGCCTGACGCACGATCTGTACAATCTTCCGGAGCGTGGTGCCGCGGATGATCGAGTCGTCGATGAGCACGACACGCTTGTTCTTGACAGCGGAGCGGATTGGGTTCAGTTTGAGCATCACGCCCACCTCCCGTTCCGACTGCTCGGGCATGATGAACGTCCGCTCAATGTAGCGGTTCTTGATGAGGCCCTCTACGACAGGCAACCCCGCGACGGAGGCGTATCCCTGGGCCTGCGCGCGGCCGGACTCCGGGACGGGCACGACGATGTCCGCGTCCACAGGATGCTCTCGGGCGAGCTCTTGTCCGATCTTCACGCGCGCGTCGTAGACCAGACGTCCGTCGATGACGCTGTCGGGCCGGGCGAAGTACACCCACTCGAACATGCAGTGCGCGGTGTGGGTCGGGTGGGGCAGGCGGAAGGAGTCGAAGCCGCGGGGGCGGAGCTCGACGATCTCGCCCGCCTTGAGGTCACGGATGAAGCGGTAGCCGAGCGCGTCGAACGCCACGCTCTCCGATGCGATCATCATCGTGCCGTCCCGCTCCCCGATGCAGAGCGGACGGATGCCGAGTGGGTCGCGCACTGCGTACACAGTGTCGTTGATCAGGAGGGCGAGGCTGTATGCGCCCTGCAGACGGTTCGTGAACTCCTTGAGGGCGCGCTTCGGGTCGCCCGAGCTCACGAGTTCGTTCGCGAGCAGGCGGATGATGACCTCGCTGTCCGAGGTCGTCATGAAGGCCCAGCCTTTGCGGCTCAGGTCCTCCCGAATCGCGGCGGCGTTGACGATCTCCCCGTTGTGCGCAAGGGCCACGTCGCCGTAGGAAGTCTTGACCACGATCGGCTGGGCGTTGTCGAGGACGCTGGATCCCGTGGTCGAGTAGCGCACGTGCCCCCCGGCGAAGCGGCCGCCGACAGCCTCCAGGGCCGTCAGCTGCTCCTCGCCCAGAGCGTCGGAGACCAGACCCATGCCGTGGCGCGCCTCGATGCGGCCCCCACCCGCCACGGCGATGCCGGCCGACTCCTGCCCCCGGTGCTGCAAGGCGAACAGCCCGTAGTAGGTCAGGCGGACCGCCTCCGCATGGCCGGCGATCGCGAACACACCGCACTTCTCCCCGATCAGGCGAAGGG
>CAZJIP010000003.1:5750-37426 GCA_964546105.1 uncultured Methanomassiliicoccales archaeon | reverse complement strand
GGCCCTTCCAGAACCGGATCGGGTCCGGGAACTCCGCAAAGACGGCCGTGGTCGGATCGAAGCGGGGCCCAAACCCGACGCCCGGGAAGCCAAGGCCCGAGCGGAGCAGGAGAGCCGGGGTCTGCAGGGCGCTTCCGGCGGCGACGATTTGCTTCGCCTTGATGTGGATGGGAATCTCACGGCCCTCCCCGCGGTACGTCGCCTCGACGCCCTTGGCCGCGCCACCCTCGACGGCGATGGTGTCCGCCTTCGTGTCGAACAGGAACCGCGCGCCCGCGTGGTAAGCATCGGGCAGGTACGTCACCAGCGTGGACTGCTTCGCGTTGTAGATGCACCCGAAGAAACAGTAGTCGCACCGCTGCTGGCAGCCCTTCGCGTTCCGGAAGAGGATGTGGTAGTCTTCGCCCTCCTTGTACCCGAGGGCTTCGCTCCCTCGTCGGAGGACGTCGTTACACGGGTTGACCTGGCTCTCCTCCTGGGTCGCGTGGACACGGGCCCAGACCTCGTCGATCGCGGACTCGAAGGCGGGACCCGCGACGCCGTCCATTCCTGCGTCGCGCTCCCATTCCTGGCGCGCCCAGATTGGCGGCTTGAGGGCGATCATCCAGTTGATCGTCGTGCTGCCGCCGGCCGTCTGGCCAGCAAGGACGCCGAACGCGAGGTCCTTCGTCGTGAGCACGCCATGGCCCTGGAACATGGTGTCGTACGCATCCGCCTCGCGCTGGGTGAAGTTGTCCGGGGTGCGGTACGAGCCGGTTTCGAGGACGATGACCTGGTAGCCCGCCTGGGCCAGCTTCGCGGCGATCGTGCCGCCCCCCGCGCCGCTCCCGACCACGCAGACATCGGCCTGGAGCGTGGTCTCCTGCTGCGGGACGAGGGGGACAATCCGCAGCTCCTCGGGATGGCCGTGGCGCGCTCGCTCCGCATCGTCGGGTCCGTCGTAACCAAGCGCGGGCCAGTTCGGGTTTCGCTGATCGTCCATCAGCTTGGCGTAGAACAGGAACTCGGTGAGGCGTTTGATCGCGTGGAAGCCCTGCCGCTTGACGGGTAGGCGGCTGTGAGCCCATCCCAGGAGGTACCGCTCACGGGCCTCCTCGGAGAGGTGGGAGAACCGAGAAGGGCAGCCCGTGAGGACGAGGTTCAAGAGGGGGTTCTCCACCGTGCGCAGAAGTCGATGGAAGTCGGCCCGCTGCTCGGAGGCGAGGTAGTTGCCCACGATCCCGACGATGTCCTCATCCACATGGAGGTCCGTCGCGGCGCGGCCGAACAGGCCCTGCGGATCCGGGACACCGGTCACCCGCGGCACCAAGGTGTCGCACAAACACTGAAGCGTACGCCGCTCGTCCGGGCCGAATCCTGCGTCCCCCATCTCCACCGTCCCCGACCCCACAAGGAGACAGTGCCATTAGGCGCTTTCGAATCGCACGTGGCGTACCTATTTATCTCGGGTGACCCTTCGAGCGCCCCACCGGGAGGAACCACGGTGTCCGAGTACGAGGCTCTGGCCAAGAACGTTATTCGGAGGTCGCTTCAGATCAAGCCCAAGGAGGGCGTCATCGTGGAATGCTGGAACCACGGGCTGGACGCCGCCAGAGAGTTCGTGTACCAGCTGCGGGCCGTGGGCGCGAAGCCCATGTTCCTGTTCGAGGACGAGCCCACCTACTGGCAGTCCGTGGAGACCCTGCCGCCCTCCAAGCTCGGCCAGGTCTCCAAGCCGGAATGGTCCGCCCTCGCGGAGGCGGACGCGTACATCTTCCTCCCGGGCCCGGCGGACATCGCACGGTACCGCAGGAACATGGCCAAGATGGCCGCCGCGACCGCCTACAACTCAGAGTGGTATCGCCGCGCCGGGAAGGCGGGCCTCCGGGGCGCGCGCGTCCTCCTTGGGTACGTGTCGCCCGAGCGCGCCCAGTCCTACGGATTCGAGTACGCACCTTGGCGATCCATGGTCCTCGAAATGGGCGCGGCGGACTTCGGCGCGATCTCCCGCAAAGGAAAGCGGATAGCCGCGCTCCTGTCCCGGGACGCGGAGGTGACCGTCGCGGCTCCGAACGGGACGGACCTCACCTTCCGCTTGAAGGGGCGCGCGGCGCACTGCGATGACGGCATCGTGGATGCGGCGGACCTCAAGGAGGGCGAGTTCATGACTGGAGTCCCTCCCGGATCCTCCTACGTGGCCCCGGACGAAACGTCTGCGGACGGCACAGTGGTCGCGGACCTGCCGATGCCCTACTTAGGCACCCTGACCCGCGGCGTTCGACTCGAGTTCCGCGAGGGCAAGGGTGCCTGGTCGTCCACGGAGGGCGGCGAGGCCATCCGGGCCATGTACGACAAAGCGACAGGCGCGAAAGACCGCCTCGCGGCAATCAGCATCGGGCTGAACCCTGCGGCGAAGTACGGGTTCCTCCAAGACGACCTGGTCGCCGGCTCCGTGGAAATCTCCGTCGGAGACAACACGGAGTGGGGCGGCAAGAACAAGTCCTCCTTCTCGTTCGCGGCCCGGCTGAGCCAGGCGACCGTCCGAATCGGCCGGAAGACCGTGGTGGACGGGGGACGCCTGACCGTCTGAGCTCGCGGACCCAGAGGCCACGGGAGGATCCACCGTGAGGAGATCGTCCGAGGAAGGATACGCAGTCTTCCGGTGGATCGGGAACCTCGTCACGAAACACTTTCGTCTCTTGGTGGTCCTCTGGGTCCTCGTCTTCGCGGGCGCTCTCCTGGCGAACCAGGTCTGGCCCGTCGGCAACGTGGTCTCCTACAACCAGACCGAGCTGCTGCCCAAGGACACGGAATCGTCCGTCGCGCAGAGGATTGTGAACGACCAGTTCCGAGGCGCGATCGCGAACAATACGGCCACCATCGTGATTGTGGCGAACGACACGACGACGGAGTACTACCGCTGGTTCGTCTTCGACCTCGAGCAGGCTATCGTGGCGTCCACGACGCTGTCGTCGGGACAGACCGCGACGCTCCCGCTGCGGATCGGCGGCAACCTCACTCTAGATACGCCCATCGAGTTTCTGAAGAATTCCGCGAACGCATCCGTGTACGACGTGTATCGCTCCTACGCCTATCAGCTCGCCTCGCGCTTCGATGACCTCGTGCCCCTCCAGGTGCAGTTCACCCAGTCCGCGGTCGGGATCTACTGGGGACTGCCTCTGTACTTCACGACGACGTGGGTCCAGAGCTTCGGCCCCGGCGCGAACGCGACCGCGTTTCGGGCCACCTCGGACTACGTGAACGCGACGTTCCCCGCGCCCGCTACGGCGTGGGCACTGGGGTATCTGGACGTCTTTTACACCGCGTGGACGGATTCCTTCGCGAGCCCGCAGGCCATGGCCCCCCAGGATCGCGCGACCTTCGCCTTGGACCAAGCGGTGCCCGCGTTTGTGAATGGCGCGACCCTGTTCGACGCGAGCCAGAAGGAGTTCCAGATCGGTCTGCTGGCCTCGTTCGACTTCTCCAACTTCCTGAACGCAACACTCGTCGAGGACACCGCCCTCCAAGTTTTCCTCCCGGCGGGTGTCGCACGTCTCCCGTTCTTCCAGGATCTGTACGCGAGCGTTCCCGAGAACGCCGCAGAGGCGCAACTCCATGCCTTCGCGGACCAAGAGGTCCTGAGGTACGGCGTGATCGACACGCCCCTCACGCCGCCGTTCAACGTGACCAAGTTCTACATGAGCAACGATCATCGCATCGAGCTGCTGAACTACGCCTTTACCCAGGACGCACGCTATACGGATGCGAACAAGCAGCAGCCCGTGGCCAATGGCGTGGCCGCCCTGCGGGATATCCTGGCGAGGCTCAAGGCCGCCTACGGCGCCCGGGCCCAGATCTACGTCACGGGCAGCGCCCCGATCAGCATCGACCAGGAGCACGTCTTTGGCGGCACCTCGGAACTCATCGTGACGGCCGTCCTTGTCATCATCCTGCTCAGCCTGTACTTCCGCTCCGCGGTGGCACCCGCCTTCCCTCTCCTGACGATTGGCATCGCGATCTTCATCGCGAACCTCTTCGTCTACTTCGTGGCCATCTACCTCTTCAGCATCGACTTCACGGTCACCGCGATCCTGGAGACCGTCATCCTCGCGGTGGGCACGGACTACAGCATCTTCCTCGTGTCGCGGTACCGCGATGAAATCCACACGGGCCACGAACACCAAGAGGCCGTCCGGAACGCGGTGATCTGGGCCGGGGAGTCCGTCGCGACGAGCGGCGGTGCGGTGCTCATCTCGTTCGCGGCACTCTCCCTGGGCTCCTTCCCCCTCATGCGCACCCTCGGGCTTACCCTCGGCTTCGCGGTGACCATCTCTCTGGGAATTTCCCTCACCTTCATCCCTGCCGCGGTGAGTCTCCTGAACAAGCGGATTTTCTGGCCGTCCGGAAAGAAGCTGGCCAAACCCCGGCCGAAGGGTCAGCTCACGGGCACGGAGCGCTACTTCCGCCGCGCCGCGACTACGTCGATGAAGCACGCGAAAGTCTTCTTGGTCGTCGCGGTCCTGATCACCCTCCCGGCCACATACATCGTGTTGACGGACCAGCCGACGTACGACTTCACTCAGGGCTCGCCCACGACGGAGTCGAGTCAAGGCATCGATGCCATCAGCCAGGCATTCGGGTACGGCGTCGTGTATCCCTCGTACCTCATCGTGCGGTTCCCCGACCCCATCCTGCTGCCGGACGGCAACGTGTCCGTGGGCGAGATGGGCGCGCTCGCCAACCTATCGTCCCGGTTGCTCTCCATGGAATCCGGTCTCCGGAGCACGGAAGGGCCATCGAACCCGCAGGGAAGCCCCGTGGATTACGCCAACGTGTCCACGATGACGCAGGCGGAGCGGCAGCTCGTGGACGCTTCCATCAAGTCGTACATCGGGAACGACACGCGGACGGCGCGCATCATGCTCGTCTTCACGGACGCACCGTTCTCCCTCGCGGCCATCAATGCGGTGGATCGGATTCGAGCGGACATCACGACGATCCAGGAATCAGAGCCGCTACTCGCCTCGAGCCAGATCTACTTGGGCGGCGTGACGCCGGTCCTCAGCGACGTGCGGTCCAACATGAACCGCGACCTGTCCATCATGGCGCTCGTGGTCATCACAGGCCTCTTCCTCGTCCTCCTCTTCGTCCTCGGGTCCGTGCTCATCCCCGTCCGAGCCATCCTGACCATCCTCCTGAGCGTATCGTGGACCCTGGGCCTGACCATCCTCCTGTTCCATGTGTGGAAGGGGTACGATATCATCTTCATCCTGCCCCTGGCCCTCTTCGTGATGGCCATGGGCCTCGGGATGGACTACGACATCTTCATCATCACCCGCATTCGCGAGGAAGTGTCCAAGGGCAAGACGGACGCCGAGGCGATCACGGAGGCCACGACCCGCACGGGTGGCATCATCTCCGCGTGCGGCATCGTCATGGCGGGCGCCTTCGCGACCCTCATGCTGAACCCGTCGCCCTTCCTTCAGGAAATCGGGTTCGCGCTGGCGTTCGCCATCCTGCTCGACTCCATGGTCGTCCGCATCTATCTAGTCCCGGCCATCATGGTCCTCGCGGGGAAAGGCAACTGGTGGGCCCCGGGTCCGCTCCAGCGCGTGCGCCTCGAGGACAAGAGGAAGAAGTCCGAGGCCGCAACGACGGAGGACGTCGACGACTGACGAGCACTCCATTCACAGTCGTCGATTCGGACGGCCTCAGCTTTATGTGAAACGTCCGTCGTGATATCGGCCACCATGGTCCCCACCTCCGTGGACCCCCGGGCCGAGAACGGCCTCGATGACCTACGCGAGCACGACCGCGAGGTCCTCGAGTTCCTGTCCCGGGACCCTGCGGCCCAGGTGGCCTTCCAGGGGATTCGGCGGCGTCTCGGCATCCATCCCGAGCAGCTCTCCCGGGCGCTCCACCGGCTCGCGGAGGACGACCTCGTGCAGAAGACCGACGTCGGGTACCGCGTGACGCCTAGGGCGCTCTCCATCTTCAGCCCGAAGGACTGGAGCCCGGACCGCACGGGGGTCATGGTCCTGCAGACGTCCATGCCTGCCAGCATCGACGTCCGCGCCCTGGTGGCTTCGCTGCGTGGTTCCTGGATTGGCCCTTTGCGGTGGTACGGTCTCGTGGAGTCCGAAGACGGCCTCCGCCTCTCGTGGGCCCTTGAAGACGAGTCCATCCAATTGGACGTCCAAGTGCATGCGGGTCAGCTCACGATCACGGCGAGGGTGGACTCCCATGGCCGCCTGGATGAGGCCACCAGACTCGGACACCTGCTTTTCCGTCAGATTGCGGGCGAGCTCTCCAGTGGATATGGCGCGCTCGTGGGTTGAGATCTGGGCGCCACCGCCGAGGACACATCGCCCATTGCAGAAATCAGGCGCGAGACGCCCGCTTCTGTACGAACAACGCTAGTCTCTCCCGGAAGTCAGCCGTTCCACCCTGGAGGATGATGCGCTGCCGTTCGCGTTCGAGCTGCGCTTCGAGGTGAGGCAGGGTCGCAGCGGTCATCAGGGCTTTCGCGCCGCCGAGAGCGGCGCCCGGTCCGTATGCGAGGCGAGCCGCAAGCGCGTTCGCCCGCATCAAGACTCCGCCTCCAGGGACCACCTCGTGGACCAATCCGAGGGCTAGCGCCTCTTGCGCGCTCAACTCCGGGTCCAGCAGGAGAAGCTCCATGGCCTTGGCCGCGCCGATGATCTGCGGCACCATGGCGGTCCAGCCCCCATCCGGAACGAGGCCTACGGATGTGTAGGCCTGCTTGAACTTGGTCTCCTCAGCGGCCAGACGCAGGTCGCAGGCTGCCGCGAGACTCATCCCGGCGCCTCCGGTCGCTCCGTTGATCGCTGCCACAATCGGCTTCTCCATCGTCCGCATGTCCACGATGATCTGATGGAGCGGCACGGTCAGGTTCCGGAAGAACTCCTGCGGATCCTTGCCTTCTTGGATGCCTTGCCATACGGATTTCAGATCCCCGCCCGCACAGAATCCACGGCCCGCGCCGGTCAGGATGACGACCCTAATGCTCTCGTCCTCGCGGCACTTCCGGACGACCTGTGCCAGCATCTCCCCGGCCGGTTGGTCGAGGGCGTTCAGCACCTCAGGGCGATTCAGCGTGACCGTGGCAACGCCCTCTCGCACGTTCAAGAGCACGCTTTCTCCTGCCATCCTTTTCGCTCCCTTGGAGTTGCATGCGTGGGTCTGGGG
Organism: uncultured Methanomassiliicoccales archaeon; assembly: GCA_964546105.1. Classification (GTDB taxonomy): domain Archaea; phylum Thermoplasmatota; class Thermoplasmata; order RBG-16-68-12; family RBG-16-68-12; genus RBG-16-68-12. Next base: position 30,238 of record CAZJIP010000003.1, on the reverse strand, counting down.
GACCGTCCCAGGTCCCCGCATCCCCTGCTGCCCGATGTATCGCAGAGGGGACCTTAAGTCCCGCTCCATCGCTCCGAACGGCCAGGGTCGGGCTCGACCGGGGCTTACGGACCTGCCGCGAGCCGAATCCATTCCCGCTGATACTCGAGCATGCCGGGCACGCTCTCCCGGAGGGCGCGAGCGAGAGCCTCGGAGTCAAGGTGCACGATGGACCGGCCCCGTTCCCGGGTGATCCGGATGACCGCACGAAGTGGCAACCGGATTACCTCGTCCGCACCAAACCGTTCCTGGAAGCTGCGGAGGGGAATCGGCCCCCCTCGAAGAGCGACGATGGCATCGTGCGTCTTCGACCCCAGCCAGACATCGCGGAAGGTCTCCTTCCACCAATTCGAGAGGACGCTCGCGGCATGCGCCCTCCTGCGAACGTCCCGCGCTGTGAACGACCGAATCGAGAGCCACTCTCGGACATACCGTTCATAGCTCCGAGGAAGGATCCGAAGCGTCCGAGACAGATGCACCTGCCACTTGTCGAACGGGAGATGCTCGTTTTGGGCCTCGAACAGCAGGGACAGGAAGTGGTCGAGCGCACGGTTCAGGAGATGGTGGGCCGCGACGACGTCCGTCCGGTCAATCCATCCCACACCGAGTTCCACGAACCAGTCGACCCACACCGCCTCCTCGTGGAGCCGCCATCGGGTCACGGGCGGCATGACCTTCGTCTTGAGAAGGTGTGCGAGCCGGCCACGCCGGTCGAGGAGGACTCGTGCGGAAGACGCGTCCCAGATCTTCATGGGCTCCCAGGGTCGTTCGCGCTCGAGGGGGATCGTCGTCAAGTGGGTGTCGACATCGATGCCGCCCAAGAGGTTGTCTCCTGCCGTAAGAGGCGACTGGCCCAGATGGACCCAAGACCGGTAGGTCGCGGGGTTGAGGAAGAGGGTGAGGTCGACATCGGACCGCTCGTCCGCATAGGCTCTCGCCACGCCGCCCGTCAGCATGATCGCCTCGATGCCCTTGTACCGCCGTGTCCATTCTCGCGCCAGGCTCTTGGCGGCCGCGAGATAGCGGCGGTACAGATTCTTGCGACGAATCACCGGTCGGACCACGACATCGTATCCGAGTGCACGGAAAAAGAGTTTTCAGCCCCAACGGGCCGCTGGAGCCGCGCCACGGGCGCCGCAGCGCCACCGCCCCATGGGCCGCTGCTCGACTGCCCGAGTTCCCGCGAGCCCTTCCTTTGTGACTGACCCTTGAGTCGTCCAGTCAACTTACTCCACCGCCGCCATGGGCCCTCCGAGGTCAACACATGACCACCACGGTTGGCATACGCAGCAAGGACGGCGTGGTGCTTGCGGCCGACAAGCGTGCGTCCAAGGGGTTCTTCGTCGGATCCAAGGTGGTCCAGAAGCTCTTCTCCCTAGACGACACGACAGCCGTCGCCATCGCCGGCCAGATGTCCGACGCGGAGTACCTCGTGAACCTCGCGAAGGCGGAACGGAGGCTGCTCGCGCTCCGGCGCGGCTATCCGCTCAGCGTCCGCGAGAGCGCGAGGCTCATCGCGAACATCGTGTACAACGGCATGAAATCGTACAGCCCGTTCTACGTCGAGCTTGTCGTCGCCGGCGTGGACAAGGACGGTGCCCATGTCTACACGAGCGACATGAGCGGCGCCGTGACGTCGGAGGACTTCATGTCCTCGGGGAGCGGCTCCCCGATCGCGTACGGCGTCCTCGAGCAGGGCTACCGCAAGGAGATCGCCCTGGACGACGCGAGCAAGCTCGCCGAGGCCGCGGTGCGCGCGGCCATGGAGCGCGACCCGGGCAGCGGGAACGGCGTGGACGTCCTCGTGGTCCCCAACGGACGCTGGCACCCGGAGGCGAACTGAGATGGCGGCGGAAATGGGGCGCGTGCCCTTCTTCTACTCGCCCGAGGGCCGCCTGGTCCAAGTGGACTATGCCCTCCAAGCTGTCTCGCGCGGCTCCACGACGATCGGCCTGAAGACGAAGGACTTCGCCCTGCTGTCGAGCCAAGTGAAGCCCACGCGGCCTCTCCTGGAGCCGGCCGAGAAGGTATACGTCCTCGACGACCACGTCGGCGCGACGGGGAGCGGATACATCGGCGACGTGACGACCCTGATCGACGAGCTCCGCATCGAAGCGCAGAAGCACCGTCTCGTCTACGACACGCCAGTCGATGTGGGAACGCTGTCGCGGCACCTCTCCGAGTACCTGCACCAGCTGACCATGTACGCGGTGCGGCCCCTCGGCGCGTCGATCATCCTCGCCGGCACCGACGAACTCGGCGTGCAGCTCGTCCAGGTGGACCCCAGCGGCACGTCGTTCCGGGGCTCGGGCTTCGCGATCGGCCAAGGAGCCGACGACGCGCTGGACACGATCCACAAGGGCTACCGCCCGGACATGAGCCTCGAGGAGGCCATCGCCCTAACGACGAAGGCCATCGAGGATTTGAACGGCGGGAAGAGCGTCATCGAGCATGGCGTGGTCCGAGCTGACACGAAGCGCTTCGAGCATCTCGCCCCCAACTCGGGGTAGCGCCCACCCGCTCTACCCCTTCTTTCCCCGGTCGATTAGGGGAGCCTAAATACCACCGGGAGTATGCCTCCCGGCTCCAGTTCGGCCAGGACATAATGGAGGAGCATCCGTGAGAGAGAACGGAACCGCAATCCGCGTCGACCAGCTGTCTAAGCACTTCGGCAGGAAGGCCGCCGTCGACGGCATCAGCTTCGAGATCGAACGCGCGGAGGTCTTCGGCTTCCTCGGGCCCAACGGCGCAGGGAAGACCACCACAATCAAGATGCTCACGACCCTTCTGCCGCCCACCGCGGGCAAGGCCACCATCCTCGACTACGATCTCGCGACGCAGGGGCGAGACATCCGCGCGCGAATCGGCGTGGTCCAGCAGCAGGACAGCTTCGACCAGGGCCTCACGGTCGAGACGAGCATGGATATCTACGGGCTCGTTTGGGACGTCCCCAAGGCAGAGCGGAAGAAACGGATCGACGAGCTCGTCGAGCGATTCGAAATGCAGGAGTTCCGTCGCAAACCGACGATCGACCTCTCTGCGGGCCAGCGTCGCCGGCTCCAAGTCGCTCGGGAGTTCATCCACGACATGGATCTGCTGTTCCTAGACGAGCCCACGGTGGGCCTGGACCCCATCGTCCGTCGCGGCGTCCTCGACTACCTGAAGGAGCGCGTGAAAGACGGCCTGACCATCTTCTTCACCACCCACGTCCTCGAGGAGGCGGAATACCTCTGCGATCGGATCGCGGTGATCAACCAGGGCCGCATCGCCGAAATCGACACCCCCGAGAACTTGAAGCGCCGCTTCGGGAGCGCGAAGGCGGTCGAGTTCAAGCTCCTCGAGGGGAAGTCACCTGAGATGGCGGCGGCCCTGGCGAGCCTGTCCGGAATCTCCCACCAAGTTCAGGACGAGAGCACGGGTGCCTACCGCGTGACCACGACCACGCCGGAGACGGTCATCCCGGGCATCTACCGCCTAGCGGACCAGCTTCGCCTGACCGTGTCCTCCATCTACATCGCGGAGACGACCCTGGAGGACGCATTCATCAACCTGGTGACGGACAACAACCACGCGGACGTGCGCGCGGGGGGCGCGTAGCCTGAACGTCTACGCGCGTCTCGTGTACCGCAACCTGAGGGCCAACTTGGACAAGGCCTCCCTGTTCTTCGAGCTCATCTTCCCGCTCTTCTTCATCTTCGTGCAGGGGATGGGCATCAACGGGATCATTCCTCCCTTCGAGCTGGGGGGCCGTCTAATCACGTACTCCGAATTCATCGCGGCGGGTGCGGTGACCCTGACCGTAATCAACGGAGGCACGAATGCGGGCACCCAGCTCTGGTTCGACCGCAAGAACGGCATGTTCGAACAGATCCTCATGGGCCCCTTCACGCGTGCGCAGTACATCCTGAGCATCATCCTCGCCACCCTGATCATCGGCGTCGTCGGCTCGCTGCTCGTCTTCGTGTTCGCCTTCCCCGTGGTCGGGGCGAGCGCCTCGTTCACCTTCCAGGGTCAGCTCCTGATCGCCGCGGCCCTGTTTCTCGGGACCATGTTCTTCGGTTCGTTCGCAATCGCCCTGTCCGTCGCGCTGAAATCCTCGGAGACGTTTCAGGTCGTCTCCACGTTCGCCTTCTTCATCTTCCTGTTCACATCGTCCGTCTTCTTCCCCTCGAGCAATGCGCCCACGGCGATCCAAGCGGCGAGCCTAGCGAATCCGCTGACGTACACCACAGACATCTTCCGGGCGGGACTCTTCGACGCCTTCACGCCGCTTGTCTCCCTGGAGCTCCTCGTCTTGGCGGCGGAGGCGTTGGTCATGTTCGTGATTGCGGTCGTCGCGTTCCGACGAATCCGCGTTTGAGGCACTTCGGACTCGGAACGATTGGGGCCAATCGGCCAGGGCTGAACAAGCGTTAAGTGCCGCGGGGACCATGGCCGTTCCCGACGCGCATGCGGATCGTCTCCCTGGTACCCGCCGCGACGGAGATGTGCTTCGTCTTGGGCCTCGGCAGCGAGGTGGCCGGCGTCTCCCCGGAGTGCGACTATCCGGCCGCAGCCGCGGACATCCCTAGGGTGAGCCGGGCTTTGCTGGACTTCGACGGAAAGACGAGCGCGGAGACGAGCCGGAGGGTCGGCGAGCGCCTCGCTTCCGGCGGAGCACTCTACCGCGTCGATGGGAAGGCGCTCCAGGACGCGGCGCCCGACGTGATCCTGACCCAGGGTCTCTGCGAGGTGTGCGCCCCGACGACGGACGACGTCCGCGAGGTCGCCGGGAAGCTGGCCAAGAAGCCGCGGGTCGTGCCCCTCGACCCCCACTCGCTCAAGGACATGCTCCAGGACATCGAGCGCGTCGGGATGGCATGCGGGGCGGCAGGCGCCGCCTCGCGTGTCGTGGAAGACCTCCGGGACCGGATCGAGCGCGTGGCCTTCCTGACGTCCCGTGTCCGCGAACGGCCGCGGACCGTCTGCCTGGAGTGGCTGGACCCCCTGTTCCTCGCAGGCCACTGGGTCCCCGAGATGGTCGAGCTCGCCGGGGGCCAGAGCGTCCTCGCCCGGCCTGCGGAGAAGTCCCCGCGGGTGGGGGCCAAAGAGATTGTCATGGCCGCCCCGGAAGCTGCCGTCCTCATGCCGTGCGGGTTCGATCTCGAACGGGCGCTCCACGAGACGCCCGCTCTGGTCAAGCAGGACTGGTGGCAGGATCTGCCTGCGGCCCGTCGCGGGCGCGTGTGGGTGACAGACGGATCCAGCTACTTCAGCCGCCCCGGACCCCGGCTGGTCACGGGCCTCGAGCTCCTCGCCCACATCCTACATCCGGAGATCTTCACGCGGCCGCCGTCGCCCCGGGACGCGGTTCGCTGGGGGGCGTGACCGTGCCGAAGCTCTACACGCGGAGCGGGGACGAGGGGACCACCGGACTCCTGGGTCCCGGGCGGCTGTCCAAGGATGATCCGCGCGTGGAGGCCATGGGCGCGGTCGACGAGCTGAACGCGGTCCTCGGCGTCACCCTCGCGGCCCAGAAGAGCCGCGCAATCCGCGACGCGCTGTTGAAGGTGCAGGACGACCTGTTCACCGTGGGCGCCGAGCTGGCCACGCCGCGGGCTTCCGACTCCAAGGTCCCGCGGATCACGGAGACCTACGTGGCGCGTCTCGAGTCCACCATGGAGGACCACGATGTCGGCCCCGTCCGAGAGTTCCTCTTGCCGCGGGGCTCCGAGGCACTCGCCCGGCTGCACTGGGCGCGGACCGTCGCACGGCGTGCAGAGCGCCGGGTGGTGGCCCTCGCGCGCAAGGAGCCCGTGAATCCCGAGGTCCTGCGGTACATGAACCGACTCTCTTCCCTCCTGTACCAGATGGCGGTCTGGGTGCAGACAAAGGAGAAGCGGACGAAGGAACATCCTACGTATCGCGGTTAGTCCGACCTGCAGCCACGAATGCAGGGGTCACGCCCTCGCAGACTCTTCCTCCAGGAATTCCTCGAGGAGACGCACTGCGTCGTCGTTCCCGGTGGGCTGGGGCGGCAGCCGACCGAGGGCCAGCTTCTCCGGAATGAACTCGCGGAGACGGCCCACATCCTCGAAGCGGTATCCGAGCGCCGCGGCGTTCCGCTCCGCCTCCGCGTGCCCCTTGGGCGGGATGGCGATCACGGGCGTTCCAAACGCTCGAGCCTCGTTCACGGTGCCCTTGCCGGCCGTCGTGATCACTAGGTCGGCGGCCAGCACGAAATCTTGGAGGTTCGGGAGGAATCCGTACGTGTACACGCCAGGCGCGGGGTCCACCCTCAGCTTGGGTCCGCTCACGACGACCATCGAGGTATCCTCCAAGCCCAGTGAGCGGAACGCCGCCACCGCGGCCTTCACGAGGAAATCGCCGATCGCCGTGCCGCCCGCGGTCACGAGGATAGTCTTCTTACGGAAGACGAGGTCCTCCCGCAACTTCTCCCGGGAAGCGCTCGCGGGCCGTACGACGGGGCCGATCCGCCGCACGTTGGGCCAGTCGGGGCCCTTGTCGGTGACCAGGATCAGGTCGACACGGCGAGCGAGCCGGGAGAGCCAGAAGTTGCCGAACGCCTCGATGGGTCGCGAAAGAGGGTCCCTCGCGAAGGTCAAGGCCAACCCGTTGAGGATGAGGACCGTAGGCACGTGGTGACGGATCGCCTCGCGGACCGAGGCGAGCTCACTGTCGGATATCAGGAAGCGGTAGTAGTCCCAGTCGCCCTCCTTCCGCATGAAGCGGCGTGCGACCCGCAGGTAGCGCGCATACTCCCGGTACCACCGCCAGACCGGGCCGAGGACTCCGTCCCGCGCAGGGAAGTCCGGGGCGGGCGGCATCGTGAGCGCGTCGAAGCCGCTGGCCACGACCAGGTCGAGAGCTGGGGATCCCGCGAGGAAGAGGAAGTAGAGGTCCGGGTGGCGCCCGAGGAGACCGCGGGCCAGGGCCACGGACCGGCTCGCGTGGCCGAGTCCCTGGGAGTGCACCGCGAAGTAGCCGTTCCGCTCCTCCATGCCGACGCAGCCGATGGTACCAGGCTACAAAGAGCTTGGTGCTAGGGTTTCGACTCAGGCTTCGCCGGGACGGGCATGGGGGGCACTTCGCCGGCCTTGGTCTCCTGGTTGAACTCCCTGTCCTCCCACATGTCGTACGCGATGGCCACGGCCGCGGCCTGCGTGATGATCGCGAAAGCATTCACCACGTGGACGAAGAGGATGGCATAGAACAGGGTGATGCCGATCAGGGGGATTGACCAAGTCAGGTAGTCCGGGAACAGGAGGACGACGCCGAGGACCGCCATCAGGATGGACAGCTGGAAGGTGGACTGGGCCGTGCGCTTCACGCGGCCGGCAATCGTCGTGTTGCGAACGCCGGCGAAGTTGTTGAACGCCAGGGCGACAATCCCGAATCCCAGGGCGGAATGCAGGTAGGTCAGGACGGTGCTCCAAGACTCAAACGTGGGCACGTGAGTGGCCATCACGAGGAGGAATTCGATGAACGCAATCCAAATCATGGCGAACAGAGCCTGCCACAGCTTCATGCCATCAACCTCTCCGAGGGAACGTCCGCTAATGGGTACTAAGCATTCCGTTCGTACAATTCGGAAGGGCCCTGTTTTCGTCACCCGAAATCGCCCCAAGGCCTTTTATGCGCTCCACGAGCATCCCCGGTCCGGATGGCCCAAACCGCCGACCTCGTACGGCGAACGCGGCTCCTGGCGAAGGCCGTGCTGCTTGGAACCGTGGTCCTGCTCGTCCTCCTGATCGGGACCTTCCTGGTCGTGAACCACGCCAACATGCCCGAGCCCATCATCATCTTCTGGGGCTTGTTCATCCTTATCGCCGGGCTCATCGCGGGCATCGCCGCGGCCTATCTGTTCCTGGCGCGCTCGCAGGTCACCGGTGGAACCCCGGCCACCCAGGCTCCGATGACCGCCGTGGCCCAAGGACCCGACCTGGAGGACCTCGCCGTCCGCCTCCTGGACGGCGATGAACGACGCCTGATGCGGGTGATCGTTAAGGCCAAGGGAGACATCCTCCAACGGGACCTTGTGCGTGTCACCGCGTTCTCCGATGCCAAGGTGAGCCGCCTGCTCGACCGCCTCGAGGAACGCGGCTTGGTCGTGCGGGAGCGGCACGGCATGACGAATCGGGTCCGGTTGACCCTGCGTCAATCCTAGGCGTTCCCGCACCTTTCGCAGGGTTCCGCAACGGTTTGCAAGGTGCGGAGTTTCGCTCCGCACCGATCCCAGCTCGCTCGGGGCTTGGCCACGGTAAGCGCGATGGTAGAGGAGACGGAGGGCAGCACGGAAGGGCGGCTTCCCGCATCATTCGCTGGGGCAGGCTTGGGACTAGCGGAGGAGACCGTGGGTGCGTTCCTGACGCCGACAGGGACCCTCGTCATCTGCCGCAGGCGGCGGCCGCCGCCCCAATCCTGCACGAGAACGCGCGTCCCGATTCACCGACCCGGTCCGAGAGTTTTAATCCGGCGCTGCGCTCTCGCGCTACGTGGAACTGACGACCCTGGCCAAGTTCCCCTTCCTCCACGAGGCGGCTGCCCACATCCGCGCGGAGAAGATCACCCTCGAGGAGCTCCTGACCGAACCGGCCTATGCGCGCGCCCGCGGCCTCGGGAAATCGAGGGTCATCGAAGCTCTGGAGCGAGGACCGCCGACGGGACCCGCGGCCGTGGACGCGGCGGACCAGCTCGCCCAGCTCCTCGCGTATCCGGTGGCCCGCATCCTCGTGTCCGCGAACGCGGACAACTACCTGATCCGCCGCTTCGCCCTGCGGGAGGCCATGGCCGCCGAACTCCGCCTGGCTGCCGAGTCGGACGATTTCGTCCTCCACCTCGCCGCGGAACTCGGGCTCGACCTCCGCCGCGAGGGCGACGGGTTCCGCTTGCACTTCACGGACTTCCTGCGGTTCACGAACACCCTGCGGGAGCCGCCGTGGAAGCTGATCAATCAGAAGCTCGACGCGGGCTACGTCCGCCTGCGGCGGGAGAAGATCCTCCGGGTCCTCCGCAACGCGCTCGAACGGTACATCGAGGAGGGTTTGCCCCTCCCGGTGAACGACGCGATTGAAAAGGCGTTCCAGCCCGAACTCGGGGAGATCCGCGGCCGACTGGAGGCGAAGAAGGCCACCTTCAAGGCGGAGGACATCGGCAAGGTGAGCATCACGCGCTTCCCGCCGTGCATGTACAACCTGCTGGCCCAGATCCAGAACCACGAGAACGTGCCCCACATGGGCCGCTTCGCGATCGTGTCGTTCCTGCACCACATCGGCCTCGGCAACGAGGAGATCTTCCGCGTCTTCGGGGACGTCCCGGACTTCGCCGCGGACGTCACGAAGTACCAGATCGACCACATCACGGGGACGTCGTCCGCCACGGAGTACACCCCGCCCGAGTGCGCCACAATGAAGTCGTACGGCATCTGCCCGGGACCCGATCGCCTGTGCCTGAAGATCAAGCACCCCTTGACCTACTACAAGATCAAGGGAAGAGAGCGTAGGCCACCGGGTGAGACCGTGGCCACTGCGGTCTAGCACCCTTCCCCTGCAAGGACCATCAGGGATTCTTCGGCTGGGAATCGAAACCCCGCCAGATTCCGATCGCGCGCTGCACCGCCGTGGCGTTCGCGAGGACCGCGAAGAGCACAAGGATCCATTCGAGGGGCCCGAAGCTCACGACCCCGATGCCCCAGAGCACGCCTCCGGAGGGAGCCGCGAGAAGTTGGAGCAGTCCGCCGAGGAACAGGAGGACGAGGCGATCCGCACGGCCGAGGAGGCCGGCGTAGCGACGGCCCTGGCCCACCGCCTGGGCCTGGGTCCCCATGTAGGACGTCAGGAGCACGCCGATGATCGCGAGCGTTCCGACCCAGAGGTGGGCATAGGCGGCGTTGAAGGCGATCCCGCCCAAGAGGAACACGTCAGCGTAGCGATCGAACACGTGGTCGATGAAGTCGCCCCGCGCGGAGGCCTTCCCGAAGAGCTTCGCGACCTTCCCGTCCAGGGCGTCCAGGTAGGCGCTCAGGAGAATCAGGAAGAGCGCAAGGATGAGAGGGCCAGGCCCACCGAAGAAGAACGCTGCACCGGCGAGGGCCGCAGCGAGCAGGGCCACCCAGGAAATCCGGTTCGGGTTCACGCCACCCATGCGACGGGCCAAGGGAACCAAGAGACGATCCGCGGCAGGGCGGAAGCGGTCTAGTACCACGAGAGCACCTCGTCGGTCCAGTCCACGGATCCCGGTTCGTGCCCGCGGGTCTTCCCTTGCAGGATTTCGAGGATGGTTTCCGCGGTCTGCGCGGCCGCCCGCGTCGTCGTGTCGACCTCGTAAACCGCGGGGTGCAGCTTGGTGGCCTCCTGGGTAATCACGTCGATGGCCTCCGCCTCCACGTTCTCCCTCACCTTGGCGGGGGGCCAGCCCCGCGCCTCGAGCCGCGTCCGCAGCACGGACGGAGCACAACGCAGGACGACGACCAAGTCCACCGCCATCCGGTGCGCGTAGTGGGAACGCAGGAAGGCGATCTTCGCGGGGACGCGGAGGCCCTCCCGCAATGCGTCCACGTCCACCTCGTCGCTGCCCCGGGCCTCGTCCCGGCCCACAATGAAACCACCCTGGCGGGCCGCGTCGTCCAGGTCGACGACTGCATATCCGCGGCGGGCCAGGACGTCGCAGGCGGAGGTCTTGCCGGTCCCCGGGGTGCCCGTGACCGCGACGAGCATGGAGGCCACGATGGGCGGGGCCGTTAAATCACTTGCGCCCCGCCTCGAGCATGTGCCGCCGCTGGTACGTCCACCGCAGGAACGGTTCCCGGAGCAGGAAGCCCAGGAACCCCCCCGCGATGTTCACGACAAACGCGAGGGCGATGAGGGCCAGGCCGTAGTGCGCGAAGAAGAACGGGATGTCGCCGGGCGCCAAGATGTAGAGGCCTACAAGTACCGGGGACATACCCATGAAGGTGGAGACGGCGAGACCGACGGGAAGCGAGACGAAGCAGGCCTCCATGACGAGCGGCACGTCGTCCGCGGCGAGTCCGACGACGAAGGCCACCGGGATCAGGATGGCCAGGACCCAGAGGAAGGAGATGTCACCCGTGGTAGGAACGCTGGTGGAGGGCAAGACGCCGTAGAACACGGTGTAGCCCAACGCGAGGCCAAGGACGAAGCCGAGCTCCACGAGCTTCCCCCAGCGGCGAAGGCGGGTGCGAAGGTCAGGCGGCAAGATCGAATCCCTCCGTGAGGACGACCCGGGTGTTGTCGCGCAGGTAGTCCGCGGCGGACGACGAGGCGGGGGCGGGCACGCCGTCGATTACGAGGCTGGTCAGGGCGTAGACGTTCCAGGGGATTGCGGAGAGGGCGATGCTGTGGGCCCGGGCGAACGCGGTGATGTTTCGCACCGCCTCGAACTGCGTGGCCGCTGTGGCCTTGGACAGGGTAAATTCGAGGGAGAGGCTTCCGTTCCCGCCCGGAGGCACGCGTTGCAGATCGAACCCCACGGATCCGTAGAGGGCCAGGTAGAAGTCCCAGGTACCGGTCTCGTTCGTGAGCACGTTGTCGACGCGGCCCAAGTTGGTCAGGCCCGCTTGCGCCGGTTCGTCCAAGATCCAGGCTTTGTAGACCGCCTGCTCGAAGAAGAGGGCGCGCGGGCTCGGGTTGGACACCGCGAGGGTCAAGGTAAGGACGAGCGATCCGTTCTCCGTCAGGTTGCCCGAGGCGTCGAGGCCCCGGAATTCCACTTGGGGAATGACCCGGAGCGCGGGCAACGCGTGGGCTTGGGCCACGGAGACGTACACGACCATCGTGGAAACGATGAGCACCGCGAGGAGGACCACGACGACGGCCAGGAGGATCTGCGGCAGGGCCTCCAAGCGGAACGCCGGGCGGAGACCCTTCATGGTCCCGCCGGCGGGGCGGGGACCGCTTCGGCCTCGGGGGTCCGCACCGCCAGCGGAGGCTCCGTCATCCGTCCCTCGAAGATTTCGTTGGCAAAGTGGCATTCCGCGAAGTGGCCCGGAGACACCTCTACGTTGGGCGGGTCCGTCTTGCAGACCTCCTGGGCCAGGAGGCACCGCGTCCGGAAGCGGCATCCCGACGGGATGTCGATGGGGCTCGGGAGCTCGCCCTTGATGGGCACGTGGGAGTAGACGTGCTCCGGGTCCGGGATGGGGACCGCGGACAGGAGCGCGCGCGTGTAGGGGTGCGTGGGGTGGGCGATGACCTCCTCCGTGGCGGCGGTCTCCACGATCCGGCCGAGATACATGACCGCGATCCGGTCGGACATGTAGCGGGCCACCGCGATGTCATGCGTGATGAACACGTAGGGGATCTGATACTTGGCCCGCAGGTCGAGCATGAGGTTCATCACCCCGGCTCGGATGGACACGTCGAGCATGGAGACGGGCTCGTCCGCGATGATGATCTTCGGGTTCAGCACAATGGCCCGCGCGATGGACACGCGCTGCCGCTGACCGCCCGAGAGCTCGTGGGGGAACCGGTCCATGAAGTCGGTCCCGGGACGCAGCCCGCTCTCCTCGAGCGCGCGGATCACGAGCTCCTCGCGCGCCTCCCGGGTCTCCCGATGGAGTGGATCATGAGGGGTTCCGAGACCGCGCGGAACACGTTGAACCGCGGGTTCAGGGACTCGTACGGATCCTGGAAGATCATCTGGAGGTCCCGGCGGAACTGGAAGAGTTCACGACCCTCCAGGGACGCGAGGTCGGCCACCGTGCTCCTGGGCTCGCCGCCGTCCTCCCCACGGGCCTCGGTCCGGATCAGGATGCGGCCCTCCGTGGGCGTCTCGAGGCGGGACAGCATCCGGCCCGTGGTCGTCTTGCCGCAGCCGCTCTCGCCCACGAGGCCGAGGATCTCGCCCTTCCGGAGCTGGAAGTCGAGGCCGTCCACGGCGCGGACGTAGACGGACTGGCCGCGCAGGGACTTCAGGAATCCCATCTTGAGCTCGAAGTGCTTCTTCAGCCCCTCCACGCGGACGATGACGTCCTCCTCCAGATCGGGTGCGTCCAGTCGCGTGGCGGAAGCGGTGTCCGCGCTCATGAGCGGCCCAATCCTCCCTGTGCTTGGAACTCGTTCGAGAAGTGGCAGAGCGCCCGGTGCCGTGGCTGGTCGACTGCGAAGTAGCTCGGGTCCTGGGTCGTGCAGATGTCCTTCGCGTACTTGCACCGCGGATGGAAGCGGCAGCCCGACGGAGGCGTCACGAGGCTCGGCGGGTTCCCCGGGATCGCCTCGAGCCGCCGCTTGGCTCCCTCCACGCTGGGGAACGCGCCCAAGAGGCCCTGGGTGTACGGATGGAGCGTGCGGTAGAAGATCTCCTTGGAGGAGCTCTCCTCGACGAGCTGCCCGGCATACATGACGCAGATCCGGTCCGCCACCTTGGCGACCGTGGACACGTCGTGGGAGATGATGATCAGGGTCATCCGGAGCTGCTTCTGGAGGCGGAGGACCTCGTCCATGATCTTGGCCGCCGTGATCACGTCCAGGGCGGTCGTGGGCTCGTCCATGATCACGAGCTTGGGGTTGAGGGCGAGCGCCATGGCGATCATGGCGCGCTGCTTCATCCCGCCGCTGTACTCGTGGGGATAGTTGTCGATGCGGTCCACGGGGATGCCCACGAGCCGGTACAGCTCCTTCACCCGCCTCCGGGCCTGGTCGTCGGGCACGTCCTCGTGGGTCTGGATGGCCTCGATGATCTGGTCCCCCACGGTGTACACGGGGTTCAGGGCGTTCATGGCGCCCTGGAAGACCAGGGAGATCTGCTTCCAGCGGATCGCGTTGAGTTTGGGATGGTATTCCCGCAGGCTTCCGTCGTTGCGGCGCGTGACGTCGATCACGTCGCCCTCCTGGCGTGCTGCCGCGAGACGGGCCCGCGCCTCGGCCAGGGAGCGGCTCGCCGTGCGGGATCCGCTCTGGACCTGGTACTCGAGGTCCTCCACCTGCTTCGTGAGGGTCTTGATCTCCTCCTTGAGGTAGTCGCGGTACGTGGAGGACAGAGGATGCTCGAGGAGTTCCGCACGTGCGCGGGGGTCCTGGGACTTCCGCGAGAAGACACCGCCGTCCGCGGCCGCGGGCGCCTCCGGAGCGGCCGCGACGAACCGCTCCCGGTCCTTCGCCATGCGCGACTCCGCGAGCGCCCAGTACTCGGGGCGGTATCGCGCGACGAAGGGTTCTGAGTTGAAGACGATCTGCCCGCCGAACACGAACGCATTGGAGGGCAGGAGCTGCGTAATCGCGTAGGCGAGCGTGGTCTTGCCGCACCCGCTCTCGCCTACGAGCCCGATGGTCTCCCCCTCGTCGATGTCCAAGTCGACCCCGTCAACGGCCTTGACCCAGCCCTGCCGGACCTTGAAGTGCACCTTCAGGTTGCGGACGGAGAGGAGCGGCATGTCAACGCCTCCGCAGGCGGGGGTTGATGACCTCGTCAAAGCCGCGGCCCAGCAGGTAGAACCCCAGGGACAGGAGCGTGATCGCTAGGCCCGGCGGGACGAGCCACCACCAGTAGTACAGTCCACCGCCCAGGGTGAGCACCGTGGAAAGCATGGCGCCCCAGGAGGTCACGTTGGGATCGCCCAGGCCCAGGTAGCTCAGGGCCGCCTCCGTGATGATGGCCCCTGCGACGCCCAGACTCATGTAGAGGAAGCTGAACGGGAGCACGTTGGGCGCGAGATGCAGGAAGATGAGGCGAGAGTCCGAGGCACCCGCGACCCGGGCCGCGTCCATGAACGGTCGCTCTTTGAGGGAGAGCACCTGGGCCCGGATGACTCGCGCGATGCCCGGCCAGCTGAGGATGGCGAGCACGAAGATGATGATCCAGACGCTCGGCGTGACGATCGAGATGAGGATGAGGACGATGGGGAGGAACGGCAGCACGAGGAAGATGTCCGTGGTCCGCATGAGGAGCGTGTCCGTAATCTTCCCGTAGTAACCGGAGATCAGGCCGACCAGGGTGCCGATCCCGACGCCGAAGAGGGCGGCCAGGATGCCCACGATGAAGGCGACCTGGGTGCCGTAGAAGAGCATGGTGAGGATGTCATGGCCGTTGAAGTCCGTGCCCAGCCAGTACGTGTTGCCCGAGGGGTACGTGCCGGGCGGGAGCGGAGTGCGGATCGTCCCGAGGAACTGGAACACCACGGTCTGCGCGCTCCCCGGATCCGTCCAGATGCCGTCCAGCTCCTGTTGTGTGAGGCCCGGGCCGAACAGGGTGCCACCGAAGCTGCCCGCGTAGGCGATGGCTTGCACTGTGGGCGGGGGGACGACGGAGAACTGGACTTCGGTCAGCACCTGCCCCGCGCCGAACACGGTGTCCAGGGTCACGATCTTGTGCGCCGCGTTCAGCGCGAAGATCTTGGAGACCTCGTAGACCTCGAAGTAGCTTTCAATCCGACCTGGAATGATGACGTTGAACTGGACGATGGGGACCCAGGTCTGGTTCACGCCGATCATGTGGGTCGTGTCGTTCGCGGGATCGTAGAAACCGTAGTAAAGTGCCGATCCCGTGCGGCTAATTGGCGTCCCGAGGGGCACCAGGGACCCGTCCGGCATGCTGTACTCGTACACGGCCGAGAGGGACGAAAGACCGAAGTCGATCAGCCCCGTCCTCGTACCCGAGCGGACGGGCAGGTAAACCGTGGGGGGCAGCTCGGGGGCGCGCAGGTAGCCGATGGAACCCGCGACCGTCGCGGGGGAGCCGCCCAGGGTCAAGGGGACCCAGGCGCGGATCGCCCCCGTGACGTTGTGCACCTCCAGGGTGTTGTTCGCCAGCGGCAGGAGGATCGCCTGGCCGGCCCCCGACCGATACTGGTCGCCCACGGTGACCCAGTTCTGGTTGTAGTACACGAACGGCGGAGCCGCGAGGGTCTCGTTGGAGAACAGCACGGCACGTCCCGAGGGCACGACACGGAAGCCGTTGCCGCCCTGGTCCCCCGTGTGCACGTAGGAGATCTCGAACACGATGGTGTGGTTGCCATCGGAGGCGTAGAAGTAGCGGTAGGGGCCCACGGGGACCTGGAGGAGGCCGACCGCGACGCTCCGCTGCTGGGGCGCGATGAGCATGTTTCCCCCGGAGGCGGGGTCCTCCCCCGTCCACACGGGATCGAAGGGCAGGCGGTAATGGAAGATCAGCGTGTTGGAGAACGGATCGCCCACGATGAAGTCGCGGCCCGTGAAGTAGGCGATAGCCCCGTTCAGCTGGCCCAGGCCCGTCTGCCCGCCCCCGCTCGGGGTCGTGATGTTCGCGGCGGGGACGATGTAGTAGACGGCGGCGACGGGCGGAGCCGGCAGGGGCGTGATGTTGAACGCCTGGGTCACGTCCAGCGTGAGGGAGAAGTTGCCCTCTTGGTACGGGCTGACGTTCTCCGTCAGCGTGGAGCTCCGCAGGAAGTTCATGAACAGCAGGCCGCGGCTACTGTTGTAGTTCAGCTCCCACTCGCCGCCACCCGTCGACGACGACAATGGGGTGGTCGGCCCGATGACGGGGATCCCGTACGTCAGGTTCTTCGGTAGCTGGTGCGCGTAGCTGGCGACGACGAACCGGTCCGCTTGGGGGGCCTCGAAGAGCCGTGGGTAGGGCGAGATTACCGGCGCCAAGATGGCGATGAAGGCGAAGAAAAGGACGATGAAGAATCCGACCATGCCCAGACGGCTTTGCCGGAGCGTCGACCAGGAATTCCGTGCGGCTCGTCGAATTCCCGCAATGAGCCGTTGCCCGGTAGAACCCTTCGGGGGTACCGGGGGCTTAGATTCGGACACGTGGATCGAGCACCCCGTAGAGGATGTCCGCGATGATGTTGCCGAAGATCACGAGCACGGAAATCAGGAAGAGGATGGACCCGGCGAGGAACCGGTCCTGGGCAGTGATCGCCGAAAGCAGATAGGAGCCGAGCCCGTAGTAGGAGAAGATGTACTCTAGGATGATCGCGCCCCCGACGACGAAACCCATGCTGATCGCCAGGGAGGTGACGACGGGGAGGTAGGCGTTGCGCGCCGCATGCCGCTTTCGGACCACGCGCTCCGAGAGCCCCTTGGCCCTCGCCGTGAGGATGAAGTCCTCCCCCATGACCTCGAGCATGGAGGTCTGCATGAGGAGGATCGTTCCCGCGGCGCTGATGAGGACCAGGGCCAGCATGGGAAGGAAGCCGTGGACGACCACGTCCGCGACGTCGAAGAGGCTGAAGTCGAAGACGTGCCAGCCCACGACGATGCCCCCCAGCGCGGCCATGACGCCTCCGGGGACCAAACGCCAGTAGAAGTCCCCCTTGGGGACGTCGACGTCCCTCGCCTCCGAGCTGTACGTGGGGCGGTTGCGCCACGCGAAGAAGATCAGGAGCAGCCCCCCGAGGATTGCCAGCGCGCCGAGGAAGGTCTGTAGCTGGATCCCCTGCAGCGGGAGGAGTGCCGGATAATGCTTCGACAGTTGCCACGGGTCGCTCGGGCTCGACATGAAACCGCGTAGCGGGAAGATGGGCAGGGTGTAGGCGAAGGCGAAGAGGAGGATAAGCCCAATCCAGAACGAGGGCATGTTGTAGAAGAACAGGCTCGAGACAATCACGGCACTCTCAACGCCATGGCCGCGCTTCCAGGCGATGTAGCGGCCAACCAAGATGCCCAGGAGGTATTCGACGATGACCGCGCCGCCGAACAGGAAGAGCGTCCGCGGCAGCGCATACGTGAGGATGCTGATCACGGGTTCTCCCGTGCTCGACGAGAGCCCGAAGTTGAACGTGAACATGTTCACGAGGTACTTGTAGAGCTGGATCCAGGGCGGATCGTTCAGGCCGTAGTCGTTGGCCACCTTGTCGATCAGGACGCGCGGGATGGAGGGGTTCTGGAGCAGGGGCGTCAAGGGGCTGCCCGGCATGGCCTTGAACAGCAGGAAGATGATGATCGTGACCACGAAGACCGTGATCACACCCTGGACTACCCGCCGCACAATGTACATGCCCAGCGATGCCACCGGGTCTCACTCCCCTACTCCGCGTTGAACTGCGCTGCGACCTATAAGAACGTTTTCCACGGTACGTTCGAACAAGAAAAGGAGAAGAGGGGCCGGGGCGCGCCCCGGCCCGTTGTGCCTAGAGTTGCTCGTCCGGACCGAGTTCCTCCTCCGCGGGTTTCGGGGTCTCGCTCGGCTTCTCGGGCTCCTCAGGTGCCATGGTCGGCGGCTTCTTTCCGCGCCGCGACATCATCAGGCCCAAGACCGCACCGACCACGAGGCCCACCACGAGCAGACCGCCCGCCAGCGCGTATGCCAGGGTCAAATCCGCCGGCGGCGGGTTCGCGATGGTCGTGGTCGTGCTCGCCGTCCCAACGGCCACCGCGTGGGTGCCCGCGGTCGTGAACACGTACGAGAAGGTCAGCGTCTTGGCCTGACTCGCACTGAAGGTCACAACCTGGGCGACCGTGTTGTTGCCGTCGATCGTGAGCCACACGGTCGACGTCCCGGCAACCGCGAGGGTATTCGTCGCCGTCACGGTGATCGTGGACGGCGATCCCGTCACGGCAGGCGTCACGCCGATGTTCGAGAAGGCCAGCACGGGGTTGCTCGCGATGTACGCGAACCAACCGCGCGCCGTCCCGCCGTACGCCGTCGTGGCGACGACCAAGCCTTCCGTGGCACCGAGGGTCGAGGCGACGACCGGCACCGTGGCGACGCCCGTCGCGTTCGTGACGATCTGGGTCGATCCGCTCCACACGCTCGCGCCCGCGATCGGCTGGGCGTTCAGCGAGCTGTAGACGGTGACCGTCGCGTTCGTGCTCCCGCCTGCAGGCAGTAGCGTCGACGCGAGGGACACGGTCATGAACGCGGTCGACGTGGGCAGGTAGAGGTACGCGATCGTGAAGCTGAACGGTAGCTTCGCATTGAGTACCTCGAACGACGGACTGATCCAGTAGTCGCCCCAGTCCCCGCCATACAGCTGCTCTCTGCCGCCGTACGCGTACCGAGAGTCCGCCGGCAGGTAGCTGAAGGCCAGTGCCTGCGACAGCGTGAGGATCGGCACGGTTCGCGTGTAGTTCATCCACCCAACGTTCCACCCGCTGTAGTTCGTGGAACCATCGGCAAGCCTTGCATCGGCTATGTCGGTCCTGGCGGCGCTGGAGGTTGCGGCCAGCCCACCGCCGAAGGTGCCCTTCACATTACGGCCAGCCGAGCCCGCGCCTTGGGTCAACAATACCTTGGGGCGGTAGACCGCCGAGCCGTCCACGCCGTAGAAGCGCGCGCGGAGTTCTACCTGGTTGCTCTGCGACGTCACGATGGGCTTCGAGGTCTTCTTTCCCGGCACGGTCGTCAGCACCTGGCCCAGCGCGAAGATCGGGGCGCGCTGCGTCACGATGCCCGAGTCGATCGTGTAGTTGAAACCCACCTCAAACGTCGCGGGCGTGCACGGGTTGACTTCCAGGCGGGGCGTCTTGCCCGGGGCCGCTCCGATGAACGCCTGAACCTGGATCGGGGAGTCTATCTTCTCGTGGTCAATGAAGAAGCTGTTGTTGTAGAACCCGAGGGAGTCCGTCGCGCTCGTGGCGTTGATGATGTAGGTTCCCTGGAATGCTGCGGGCCATGGGGAGATTCCCTTGGCTGCATCGCCGGCCGGGTTGCACGAGTCATAGATATTGCCATCGTAGAGATTGGGACCGTCGTTGATGGCCTCGTAGTCCTCGATCATGTTCTCGACGCCGTACTGCATGCCGCGCTCGGTCGTCGAGCTCGTGAACGATCCTCCGATCGAGCCACCGCCGAGGGCCGACGCATCCAGGTTACCGTCGCCCGGATACGCGGGCGGGTATACCGTGGGGTCCGTGGCCGAGTACCAGCTCCCGTTGATTGGGTTCGGAACGCCGTAGTCCATGCTGAACGGGAACTGCGCAGGCGGCCCAAACGGCCCGTAGTCGATGTGCAGGATCACGGGCACGCCCGCAAGCGGTGCACCGAGCGGGTCCCACACCTGAACCGAGACGTCGTCCGTTTGCGGAGTTGGGTTGTACGGAATGGCACGGCCGGGAGCGTTCGGGAACGTGATGTGCGCCGAGTAGCCCGGCGACGTGCCATCCCAGACGAGCAGCAGGATCGTGTCGGAGGTCGCGAACGGGTTCTTGTCCGGAATGAACCGGATGACGATGTTCGTGTTGTTCAGGTCCGTCGCGGCATTGGCCGTCTCCGTGATGGTGAAGTACGCGATGCCAGAGCTGTCCGTGGTGGCCGACCCGGTGGTCGTCGGCGCAACGGTAATGTTCCACTTGTCCGCGATGCTGAAGTTCGCATCCACCAGCACGCCGGGTTGCGGTACGCCCGTGAAGTTGGTTATCACCACCTGGATGTCCTGCGACGTCAAAGCGGGGCTCACCTTGAAGCCGCCGATCGTCGGAATCTTCACGGCGGTGATGTTCCACTCCGGCGCCAAGTCGTTCTGCACGACCATGGTCAAGGACGCGGCCTGCGTGTCCGCCGCAATCGTGTTCGGCACGGAGACATTCGCCTTCACGATATCCGTGAGGTGCTGGTTCGGGAACTTCGCTGCGGTCGCAGGTGCGTGGTAGGTGAACAGGACGACTCCGTTCGCGTTCGTGGTTCCGGATGTCGGCGTAATCGTACCGAGCAGCAGGGTCGTGTCGATGCTGACCGTGACGCCTGCAAGTCCGGTGCCGGCGGAGTTCGTGACCGCCGCCGTGATAACGGACGTCTCACCCGGACGGATTACGGGACGCGTGGTGTTCAGAGCCAGCTGGGCCGAAGGCAAGGGGGGCCCGATCGTGACCTCCATGATCTTCTGGTTCGTGCCCGTGACTCCTCCGGACGTGGCCGTGGTGGTCACGACTCCAGAGCCTTGGATCAACGGGACGGGCCAAGTGAACGAAGCGTGCCCGGAGCCGTCCGTGGTCCCGGTCAACTCGTCCGAAAAGCTGCCGAACGTCAGGTTCACCTTGACCGCGGCGCTGCCGACCGGCGCCCCGCGCTGCGAGACGAAGACGTCGATCGGGACGCTCTCGCGGTAGTAGACCTGATCAGGCATGGACGTCGTGACGGTGAGAGCTCCGCTCGATCCGGGCGTGAACGTCGTTCCGACAGGGCGCAGGTTCACGATGGTGTAGAAGTTGAAGACCCCGAACGAGGCCGAGGAGATCGGCGGGAAGTTCACCCATCCGGTGAAGACATCGTTGCGGTACGCCCCGAGGTTCTTGCGGTAATACAGCACGTTCCACGGAAGGTCATTGACGACGATGCCCTCGACGCCCTTGATCAGGTTCTGGCGCGCCGTGTTGTCGATCGTGTACAACGCCTGGTTGATCTTCTGGTCCACCACGGGGTTGTCGTACTGCGCGCTGTTCGAGCCCGAGGGGTTGATGCTCGTCATCTGATCCGAGGAGAAGAACGAGGAGATGTACGCCTCGGGGAACGGCCCTAGGGACCAGCCCAGGACGTACATGTCGTACGTAATCGGCGCGACCTGGAACTTCGCCACAATCGTGTTGAAGCTCGTCGGCGCAGCATCGATGTCCAGGCCCATGGCCTTCAGGTTGTTCGAAATCATGATGCCCGCATCGGCCCGCACCGGGTCGTAGTCCTTCGGAGGCACCAGGATCGTGCCCTTGATCGGGTTGCCGCTCGGGTCTTTGAAGAACCCGGTCGTCGGGTCGGTTGTGTACCCATTCGCCACGAGCAGTGCCCTGCCCGCTGCGATGTCAAACGACGGCGGTACGGCGCTCGTGTTCACGTAGTTGAAGTTCAGCTGGGAGATGGGCACCGTGCCCTTCGTTCCGAACCCGCCCATGAGCGTGTTCACGATGTAGTCCTTGTCGATTGCCATGGATATGGCTTTGCGCAGGGTCAACTGGTTCCAAGGCGGCTTGAGCAAGTTCCAAGACAGGTAGAAGAAACCCGAGTCCAGCGACTGGTACGCGGTGATGGCCGGGTTCGTCTTGATCTGGTTCAGGAAGCCGGGTGTCACGGACCACAGCATGGTGTCGATCTCGCCCCTCTGGAGGGCCAAGCTGACCACATCGAGGCTGCCGTAGACCACGAAGTTAATCGCGGTGAGGTATTGGGGGGAGAAGTAGTAGTTCGTCCCCTTCCAGCTGTGGTACACGCTCTTTCCCCAGTACCCGGAGTAGACCGCCAGCGTGGAGCCCGAGTTCTTCGTCCAAGAGGTCAGCATGAACGGGCCCGTGCCGATCGTCGCGTCGCTCTGAGCCATTCCGGCACCGTAGGTCGTGTCGATCCCGCGGTCAAAGGTGTCGGGGACCATCCCGCCGTTCGGGTCGGAGTAGTTCGCCTGGGGCGCGGCTAGGATGTGGTTCTTCCATATGTGGGCCGGGATGATCGGGGTGTTCAGCGTATCGTAGAACGCGAGCGAGTAGCCACCCGTCTGGCCGCCCGGCAACGCATGAGGCGTGAACGAAAACTTGACCGTGTACTGGTCGATTTTCTGGACGCCAACGTGGGACTTGCAGGCGTAGGGCTTTCCGGCCGAGGCCGTGCAGGTCCCGCCGACCGAGTTCGTCGTGCTGTTCCACAGCGGGAACTGCGGCTGGGCCCACCAGATCCCCTTGGAGATCCCGTTCGCGTAGGTGGACCAGCCCAGGGTCTGGTAGGTGAACACGACATCGTCCGCGGTCAGCGGCTGTCCGTCCGTGAAGGTCACGCCACGGCGGATGAACACCGTGACGTTCAGGCCGCTCGCATCGACACAATACCCGGGCTGTCCCACGGATCCCGCAGGACAGGACGTGCCGCCCAGTGAACTATTCGCCAAATCGGCATAAATCACGTAGTCAGGATCGAACGTGAAAAGGGGTTCCCAGTTGAACTGAAGCTGATACCCTTTCCAGATCGTATTCGTGGCCACGTCGAAATAGTCAAGGTTAGGCATGTCTAGCTGAAGGCCAACGACAAGGTTCGTCCGCTGTTCTTGCGCCGACGCGGGCGAGGCTTGCGTCATGAAGACGAAGCTCGCCGCAATCAACACATACACCAGAACCAGCGTTCGGAGGCTTGTCGAGCGCAGTAGCTTTTGTAACATGGGTCGCTCCTCCACCTCGAATTCCGGTTGAGCGCCCGAAGGGTTCGAATCGTATAAAAACTATTTGTTCGAACAGTGTCCGCGCCAATCGGTTCGTGACACTTCGCAACGGATGCGCGCATTCCCTCATGGAAAAGGTACGCGACGTGTCATAAGACGCCCGTCTCGCTCATCGCCGTTGCGTTTCGCGCAGGCCCGAGGCGTCTGCGACGCCGAGGAGCCAACGCTCGCGGAGCTGCACATCGGCGAAGCGGTCGAACCACTCGCCCGCGACCTTGGGCTTCACGCTCGGCGTGAAGGGGAACCCGAAATCCACATCCATCAGGAAAAGCGGCTCCGGAGGCACGGAACCGAAATCGCGGTGCGTCCCCTCGAGCGCCGCGCGAATTTCCGCTGGCAAGATATCGCCGCGGGCGCACGCGATCATCGCCGCCACGATGCGGCGCACCATGCCGCGTCGGAAGCTCCGGGCACGAACGTCGACGAGGGTCACGCCTCGTCGTCTCGACACGTCCACACAGCGGATCGCGAACGGACCCGCAGGAGGGTCGGACGTGAACGAACCGAAATCGTGTTCGCCCACAAACAGCGCGCCTGCGCCTCGCAGCGCCGGGATCGAAACATCCTCGAAGATGTGGTATCGATACCAGCGTTCCTTCGCGTGCCGGGGGTGGAATGACTCGGGGACTTCGGCGAAGGCCCAAGCCCAGACGTCCCTCGCGCGATCGTTGAAAGCTCCCACCACCGCCCCGAGCGGCAAGTTGGAATGGAACGCGATCACGTTGCCGATCGCACTCACGCCGCGGTCCGTGCGGCTCGCGCTCCGGAAGAACGCACTCTGCGGGTCCGAGATGATCCGGGCGGACCGCAGCGCGAGGAGGCACTCGCCCTCGACGGTCCGGTCTACGGGCTGTCGCTGATGGCCATGGAAGTCCCGGCCGTCGTACGCGATCTTGAGCGCGACCCGCATGCGAAGCTCATAATGTATCGTAGATACGTCCACACGGCGGATCGCGAACGGACCCGCAGGAGGGTCGGACGTGAACGAACCGAAATCGTGTTCGCCCACAAACAGCGCGCCTGCGCCTCGCAGCGCCGGGATCGAAACATCCTCGAAGATGTGGTATCGATACCAGCGTTCCTTCGCGTGCCGGGGGTGGAATGACTCGGGGACTTCGGCGAAGGCCCAAGCCCAGACGTCCCTCGCGCGATCGTTGAAAGCTCCCACCACCGCCCCGAGCGGCAAGTTGGAATGGAACGCGATCACGTTGCCGATCGCACTCACGCCGCGGTCCGTGCGGCTCGCGCTCCGGAAGAACGCACTCTGCGGGTCCGAGATGATCCGGGCGGACCGCAGCGCGAGGAGGCACTCGCCCTCGACGGTCCGGTCTACGGGCTGTCGCTGATGGCCATGGAAGTCCCGGCCGTCGTACGC
>CAZJIP010000003.1:0-5650 GCA_964546105.1 uncultured Methanomassiliicoccales archaeon | reverse complement strand
CGGTCCGGTCTACGGGCTGTCGCTGATGGCCATGGAAGTCCCGGCCGTCGTACGCAATCTTGAGCGCGACCCGCATGCGAAGCTCATAATGTATCGTAGATACTATAGTGCTGCGATGGCCCGAGTCCGAGTCGTGCTTGTCGAGCCCAAGAACGAAGGGAACGTCGGCGCGGTCGCGCGCGCGATGAAAAACTTCGAAGCCGAGGACCTCGTCTTGGTCCGGCCCTGCTCGCTGGGGAAGGAGGCGCGCCAGCGCGCGATGCACGGCATCGACGTCCTCGAGGCCGCGCAGAGCGTGGACTCCTTCGCGGAGGCGGTCCGCGGGACCGACCTGCTCGTGGGCACGTCGGGCATCGACACGCGGAGCGAGAAGCACTTCGCCCGAATCTCGGTGAGCCCGCGCGACCTCGCGGCGCGTGTGGCGCCGATGCAGGGGACCGTCACCGTAGCGTTCGGCCGCGAGGACTTCGGCCTCTTGGACGGCGAGATCGCCCAATGCGACCTCCTGGTCACGATCCCTGCCGCGGAGGAATATCCCATTCTCAACCTCTCCCACGCAGCGGCCATCCTCCTCTACGAGCTGTTCGCGGCACGATCTGCGAAACGGCCGCGGCGCGAAGCCTCGGGCCTCGAGAAGGAGAAGCTCCACGAGGCGTTCGCTGCCCTGCTCGACGCCACGGACTACCCGGCGCACAAGCGCGCGCGGACCCAGGTCATGTTCCGCCGGCTCGTGGGCCGGTCCGTGCCCAGCAAGTGGGAGTTTCACGCCCTCATGGGCGTGCTCCAACGGGCGACGAAGCGCATCCGACGGCTCGAGCGGGCCGCCTGATGGGAACGTGACTCACTTCGCAATCCCGATGCGCATGGCCCGGTCCGTCTTCTCCATGCTCCGGTGGCCGTCCTTCTCGAGCTGGAGCAGCGCTCGGATCGCGTCCACGTTCTCGGGGACGACATCGGACTCCTGATGGACCGCCTGGAAGTAGTACAGGCGCGTGCCGTCCACCACGTGGACGCCGTCCTGCCAGACCGCGATCTCGTAGAGGTCGGAGCGGTCCCGCGCGAGGTCCCGCGCGAGCTCCATGATCTGTGCGGTGGACTTGACTCCTTCGGCACCCGAGACGAACGTCACGCGGGGGAAGCGCTTCCACACCTCCAAGACCTGCGCGGCATCCGCGGCCTTCTTCAGGTCCACGGAGATCGCATGGAGGTGCATGAGGGTCGAGGACACCTTGACCGCGACCGTGTGGATGTTCAGGTGGGGCAGCACGCTCTGGACGTCGGGCCCGTGGTGGCTCGGCATCTCGAGCTCGGGCTCGATTGCGTTGATGGGGCCCTTCTTTGAATCCCCCGGGTCCGCGGCGCGGCGCACCATGACCGCGAGGACCTTGTCCACGCCGATGTGGGCGTCCAGCGGATACAGCGTGCGGATCAACCCGGTCGTGTTGCACGACGGCACGCGAACGAACTGCGCGCCGAGGCAGTCCGCGTAGTTCGCGGCCGCATTGAACGAGAGGTTCGTCAGGGAGTGCTCCTCCCCGCCCTGCCAGATCGCCTTTACGCCGGCCTTCTCGTAGAGGGGCTTGTAGCCGCTCTCCTCGGGCGTGCAGTCCACGACGAGGTCCGCCTCCTTAAGGAGATCCTCGAGCGTCCCCGCGGCCTTGAATCCGGCCTTCGCGAACTTCGCCGCGGCGTCCTCGTCGCTGGCGTAGACCGGGTACCCCTTCTGGGCGGCGACCTTCGCCTCGAAGTTGGGCTTCGTCTTCGCGACGCCCACGACCTTCATGTCGTCCTGCCGCAAGACGGCGTCGGCGACGCGCTTCCCGATCGTTCCGTATCCGTTGATGGCGATCCTGGCGGGCATGGGAGACCCCGTGGTCTCGAACCGGCCTGGCACTCAAAAAGGTTGTGAGTCTACTGTACATGTGACCACCCGAATTCGGGTTGGGGACGGCATCCTGGGCGGGCCGTCGCGGGGCCGAAAGGCACATCCTCACCGTGTCGCATGCCGGTGCATGCTCTGCTACTACTGCGAGAACCAAGCTCGGGCGACCTGCCGCTTCTGCGGCGCAGCCGTCTGCAAGAGCCACATCGCGGCCGCGCGCTTCGCGAGCGGGGGAGCGAGCCCGGATCCCATGACGGGGATGCAGCGATCCGAGTTCGTCCTGGTCAACAACGCGATCTGGTGCGGCCGGTGCCAGGCGCAGTGGTTCGTCGCACCCCAGTGATCACCGCTTCGGGTAGAGCTCGCGGCGGATCCGCGGGACCATGGCCATGAGGACGGCCGCCTCCGTGAGCGCGTCCCGGTCCATCCGCCGCTCCGTCAGGTAGCCGATGGCCCCGTACTTGGATCCGATCTCGCGCACGCCCGTGAGCTCGGCCATGGCCTCGCCGACCGTCTTCCCCGCCTTCACGCGCTCGATGACCGCGGGCGGGTACTCGAATCCGGGACCGTGGCCCAGGGTCACGCGCCCCGCGCGGTCGACCACGGCGCAGTACTGGACGTCCAAGTAGTCGCCCACGGCGGCGTCCCATAAGAGGCCTGCCTCGATCCCGACGCCGAAGTCCGCGTCCGTGAGGGCGGCCCGCGCGCGGTTCATCGCGCCCACGGGCGCCTGCTGGTCCACGGGCTGCTCCGGTACTCCCGGGGGTACGGGCACCGAGACCGCCCGGACGCGCTCGAAGATGTCTCCCAGCACCCGGCGCACCGCGCGCAGCTTGACGGGATTGTCCGAGCCGATGTGGACGCGGAGCGGCGCGAGGCGCTGCCCGTACCCATCGATGACCCCGGCCCGGATGCGGCGCGACTGAATCGGGAGGCCGTCCTGGGCGAGGACCATGGGCACCGCCCGCACCTCGAGCGGCCGCAGCCCCTTCCGCGCGCGGACTTGGTTGAGCTCCGGACCCACGTGCGCGCGCTCGGCGGATACCACGAGCACGTCGAGGTCCGCGAGATCGTCCGCGGGGCCGTAGACGTCGTCGATGGGCTCGATGACGAAGCCCTTTCTGTGGCGGGACGCGAGGAAGCGACGGAGGTTCCGCTCACGCAGCGGGTACGGGTTGACCTCGGCGCGCGACTCCCGCGCGAACCGGTCCGTCGTGAGGCCGATGAGGACCGTCGCCGGGCGCAGGGCGAACGCGGCCTCGAGGAGCGCCCGATGGCCGTCGTGCAGGATGTCGAACGTGCCGCCCATCGCGACGCGCATCGCTCGGCCATCCGGTCCTCGCGATATAAGATTGCCCTAGGGGACCAGGCGGCCTTCGTGAATCGCGATCAAGTCCGAGTAGACCGCGAACGCGGTCTGCCGCAGGCCCGGGTTCCGTTCCGAGATGAGGAGCTCCTTCAGCAGGTCCGTGCGGGTCAGGAGGGCGTTCGACGTGCCTTCGATGGCGGCGAGCGGGTGCTCGAGGGGCAGCTCCTCGACGGTGACGGAGACGCGCACCCCGGAGTCCTCGCGCCAGCCGCGGGCGACCTGCTTCACGCGACGCCCGAGGGCCCGTGCGCCCTGGACGCGGTCGGCGCGGATCCCCGCGATGCCCTGCCGAGGAACCGCCTCGGGCCGCAGGCGGCCGCCCATGAGCACGTTCGCGAGGAGGCAAGCTTTCACGGTCGCGTCCCATCCCTCGAGGTCCATCGCGGGGTCCGTCTCCAGGAACCCCATCCGCCGCGCGGCCTCCACGCCCTCGTCGTAGGACCGCCCCGCCTCGATCTCCGAGAGAATATAGTTGCTCGTGCTGTTCAGAATTCCTTCGAAGGATTCCACATGCGCGCCACGAAGCGTCTCCTGGAAGAGGTTGAACACGGGCGCGCCGTCCATCACGGTGCCCTCGTACCGGAAGCCCACGTGCTTTCGGAGAGCGAGGGAGCGGAGGCGCTCGTAGTGGTAGACCACGGGCCCCTTGTTCGCCGTGATCACGTGCTTCCCGCTCGAGAGCGCGGCGATGAGGTGGTCGAGGGCGACCTGCTGCGCCGCGATGCGGAGGGGCGTGAGCTCGATGACCACGTCCGCGCGTGCCCGCCGGAGATACGCCGCGGAGGGTTCGCGAATCGCGCGGCCGCACGCCGCGAGGGAGCGATCCGCGCTGGCGAGCCGCAGCGCCTTCCGCAGGTCGATCCCCCTCGCGTTCTCGACGCATCCGTGGCGCCCGGTCAGGATGGCGACCACGGCGGCCTCGAGCCCGAGGTCGCGGCGGAGCTGGCTCCGTCGCTCGACGAGGAGGCGGGCGAATTCCCGCCCGACGTTGCCGAATCCCACGAGGACGAGGCGATGACCCAGAGTCCCACCCGGCCGCCGGCGGACGCGGGAAGGACCCCGCGGAGTTAAGTATTCCGCGCGCTTGGAGGCTGCGAGCCGTTCCAGCGGAAACGGTGGCGTGAGGCCGACCGAAAGTCCTTTGAAAACTTCCCTGCGCAGTCCCTTCTTTATACTTGAGAATTCCGATACCCTTAAATAGGGACGATTTCATCCCACGGTCCCAGATGAGAGGGGGCACGCGGAGGCTCGGCGTGGTCGAGAACATCGGCCACGATGGGAGCCTCCTCGTACGCTCGGAGCTCACGCCGGCGAGGGGTGCTGAGGTGTTGGACAAGCGAAACCGCCCCTTGGGCCGCGTGATCCGCGTGTTCGGGCCCGTGAAGGAACCCTTCACGGCGGTCCGTCCGTCGGCCCCCGCGGCACCGTCCCTGATCGGGGCGGACGTGTTCATCGGTGAGGGAAAGCATGCCCACGAAGAAGATCGAAGAGGCCGAAGAGGTCACTAGGTGCCCCGAGTGCAACTCCGGGCATTTGACGTTCGACTACGAGCGCGGCGAGCTCATCTGCGAGGAGTGCGGGCTCGTCCTGAACGACCAGATGATCGATCAGGGGCCCGAGTGGCGCGCGTTCGACGTGGAGCAGGGAGAGAAGCGCGCGCGCACGGGCGCCCCCATGACCTACACGATCCATGACAAGGGCTTGTCCACGACGATCGGATGGAAGAACAAGGATTCCTACGGCAAGTCCATCCCGACGCGGAACCGCGCCCAGCTCTACCGCCTGCGGAAGTGGCAGCGCCGCATCCGCGTGAGCAACGCGACGGAGCGCAACCTGGCGTTCGCCCTCAGCGAGCTGGACCGGATGGCCAGCGGCATGGGCCTCCCGCGGAACGTCCGCGAGACGGCCGCCATGGTCTACCGCAAGGCCGTGAACAAGAACCTGATCCGCGGGCGGTCCATTGAGGGCGTCGTCGCGGCCTCCTTGTACGCCGCCTGCCGCCAGTGCAACGTGCCGCGCACGCTCGACGAGATCGCGAACTCGTCCCGCGTGGGCCGGAAGGAAATCGGCCGCACATACCGCTTCATGACCCGGGAGCTCAAACTGAAGCTCATGCCCACGAAACCCCAGGACTACGTGTCCCGCTTCTGCTCCGAGCTCAAGCTGAGCGGGGAAGTGCAGTCCAAGGCCGTGGAGATCCTCAAGGATGCGCAGGACAAGGAGCTGACGTCGGGGCGCGGACCCACGGGCGTGTCCGCCGCGGCCATCTACATCGCGTCGATTCTGTGCAACGAGCGGCGCACGCAGCGCGAGGTCGCCGACGTCGCGGGCGTGACCGAGGTCACGATCCGCAACCGGTACAAGGAGCTCACGGAGAAGCTCGGGATCAAGGTCGAGCT
>CAZJIP010000002.1:33026-37789 GCA_964546105.1 uncultured Methanomassiliicoccales archaeon | reverse complement strand
CCGGGAGTCCCGGGGTATGAGCCCGACGGGATATCCTGGCTACCCCACCCCGCTACGTCGGCGGCTGGATTGGCCGCTCCGCCTTAAACCTATCGTGGGTGGGGCTCAGAAGAATTTGCGGAACCGAGCGAGGTCGTCGAGGCTTCCCTTGAACCGGAGCTTCCCGGTCGCGTAGGCCTTGAATGGCCCCATCTCGCGGAGGAGGAGCGCGCGCAGCGTCTCCGCGTCCGTGATCAGGGTAATGTCCGCCCGGTCGACGCCGCCGTCCAATAGGGCGGCCACGTGGCGGCCCTTGAGCGTGAAGTGCCACTTGGTCCCGTCCTTGAGCTCGATGAGGACGGTCTTCTCCAGGTCCCCGATCTCCTCGCTCAGCTTGGGGTCGGAGTCGACCTTCGCGTTGAACTTCGCGATGATTCCTTCGAGAAGGTCCCTCATGCCTTGCCTCGCCCGAACTCGTCCAGCTTCCGGTTCTTTGCCTCGGCGAGCAACCGCCGCGTCGTGTCCCACGTCAACCGGGTGTGGGGCGGCGGAGTCCCCTTCTCCTTGATCCACTTTTCCAGGAACGCGATGGTGACAGGATCGGACGGATAGCCCGAGCCGAGGGGCTCGCCCAGTTCCGCCCCGATCTTCCGCATCTCCGCATCGCGGCGGACCTTCGCGACGATGGAGGCGGCGCTGACCACGGGGAAGAGGTCGTCCGCCTCGTGCTGGGAGACGATCTCGACCTCGAAAGGCAGGAGCTTGAGGATCGCCCGCTTGAACTCGATCTCGTCCACGTCGACGGCGTCCACGTAGGCCGTCTCGGGGTGGAGCTTCTCCACGATCGACGCGAACAGGCGGGCCTCGAAATCGTTGAGGGACATCTCGGCCCGCATCACGTCGATGTCATTCGCGGGGACGACGACCACCTCGCACCGCCCGACCTTTTCAATCTCGGGTGCGAGCAGCTCGCGCCGCTCGGGGGAGAGCTTCTTGGAGTCCCGTACGTTGAGTTGGCGGAGCGGCACATCGGACTCGACCATAACGCCCGCGACAACCAAGGGACCGAGCACGGGGCCCCGGCCCGCTTCATCAACCCCGCAGATCACAGTTCATGCCCCGAGCAGTTCCTTCGCGGTCTCCTGGGCTCGCTCGATGACCGTGTGCTCGTCGACGCTCCGCACGACTCCCCCGGCCATGAGGACGTGGCCGTCGACGATGGTCGCTTGGACATCGCTGCCTCGACTGCTGTAGACCAGATGGCTGATGACGTTGGCCTGATAAAAAGGCGTGGTGTGCGGCCGCCGCAGCGAGACGACGGCGAGGTCTGCGTGCTTGCCCACTTCGATCGAACCGATTTGCGACGACGCACCGAGCGCGCGTGCCGCATCGATCGTGACCATGTCGAGGGCGCGCTGCGCCGGCAGGACGCGTGCATCCCAGCGCGTCGACTTGTGCAGGAGGGATGCGGTCTTCATCTCGGAGAACAGATCCGCAGAATTGTTGGATAGGGCCGAGTCCGTCCCGAGGGCGACGGAGATTCCCGCGTCCATCATCTCCGGCACGGGCGCGACGCCGCCCGAGGCGAGCTTCATGTTCGAGACGGGGCAGTGGGCCACGCTGACGCCGCGACGCGCGAGCGCGCGCACTTCGTTCAGGGTGAGCCAGACGCCGTGGGCCGCGTTCAGGCGGTCGCTGAGGAAGCCGATTCCCTCCAGCCACTCCGCCGGACGCTGGCCCGTCTTGGCTACGTGGTCGTAGACCTCCTTGCGGGTCTCGGCGAGGTGGACATGCATCCGGACCCCGTGGCGGTCCGCGACCTCCCGCGCGGCCCGGAAGGTTTCCTCGGAGGCGACGTAGACCCCTTGGACCCCGACCTCGGGCGTCACGAGGGGGTCGCCCTTGTGCTTCGCGACGAACGATTCTGCGTTCTTCACGGGGCTGCCGTGCTGCGTCGTGAAGGACTCGTCCAAGGTGACCCAGGAAAGGAACCCGCGCATCCCCGACTCCCGCACCGCGCGAGCGACCTCATCCTCCCAGTAGAACAGATCCTGGAAGGTCGTGGTCCCCGAGCGAATCATCTCGAGGCATCCCAAGAGCGCCCCGACCTGGACATCCCGCCGGGTCAGCTTGGCATCCATGGGGAACGACCGCGCGAGCATCTCCTCGAGCGGCACGTCGTCGGCGATCCCGCGGAGCAGCGTGTTCGCGGCGTGCTGGTGCGCGTTGATTAGCCCGGGCAGGACCGCGCAACCCCGGCAATCGATCACCTCGTCGGCGGATCCCAGGGAGTCGCCGATCGCGATGATCCGGTCTCCCTCGACAAGGACGTCTGCCCGGAGGACATGCCGTTTGGCGTCCTGCGTGACGACCAGGCCACCACGCAAGAGGAGGGACATGCAGTCGCGGCCGATGGGGGCGACCCTAGAAAGGTTTTGTGTCCGCGACGGGTTGGGGTGCGTCGTGCGCGTCTCGTTCGCGGACGCCCTGCAATCGTGTGTCGATTCCATCCCGAGAGGCAAGGTGGCGACCTGCGGGACCCTAGCCCGCGCCCTAGGGGACGTGAAAGCATCCCGGGCGGTTGCTCAGTTTCTACGCGACCACCCAGGGACGCCCTCGGGCCATCGCGTCGTGCGCGCGGACGGACGACCCGTCCTCCCGGAATACGCCCCGCGCCTCAGGGAGGAGCTCGTGGTGGGCTCGAGCGGGCGGGTTTCCTCGGCCCGCATTCTTGGCGCGCTTCCCGAGGTGCCCGTGCTCCGCGAACTGCGGGAAGAGCAACGCCAGCTTGCGCGACACGTTGTGGAGGAAGACCGGATCGGGCGCGTCGAACGGTTCGGCGGCGCAGACGTTTCCTACATCGGAGACCGCGCCTTCGCAGTCGCGGTCACGGTCGACGCGGAGACCTTGGAGCCCATGGAGATCGCCATCCGCCAGACCACGGTTGACTTTCCGTACATCCCAACGTATCTCGCGTTCCGCGAACTGCCGGCGATCCGACCGGCCATCGAGGCTCTGAAGCTAGAACCCGACGTGCTGTTCGTGGACGGTCATGGTCGGCTTCATCCTCGGCGATTCGGCTTCGCATGCTATGCCGGCGTGAGCCTCGACCTTCCGACGGTGGGAATCGCAAAGCATCGGCTCGTGGGCCATCCCATGCCTCCGAATCCGGCCGCGAAGGACGCCGCTCCGATCCGCCTGGACGGGAGCGTGGAGGGCTACGCCTGGAGACCGGCGGGGAGTTCTCGCCCGATCTACATTTCCGTAGGCCACCGCGTCTCCCTGAAGACCGCCCTTGCCCTCACGAGGCGAGCGACTCGGCGGAGGTATCCGGAACCGCTTCGCATTGCAGATCGAATCTCAAAAGAAGAGAGGAAGAAAAACGCGGAAAGAAGTGCGTCAGAACGAACCGCGGAAGCGCGGCCCCCTGCCCAAGGCCCTCCGGGCATTTAGCGCTTCTTTCCTTTCTTGCCCTTCTTGCCCTTCTTAGCCAAAGGCTTCCTCCTGAAAAACCGTATGGTGTAGCAGGGCTTAAACTTAGTGAGAACGTTTGCAAGCGCACCATATCTGGCGAAATATATAATTTGACGTATTTTTACACGAGCGAAACCATTTTCGCCGACCAACACATCCCGGATTCGTGGAAATCTTGGTCTTCGGTGCGGGGGCCATGGGGAGCCTCTTCGGTGGCCTCCTCTCCGTGCGCCACGATGTGACCCTGGTCGGGCGGAAGAGCCACATGGATGCCATCCGGGCCCGCGGCCTGCGGATTACGGGGAAGACCGTTCGGCTCGTCAGGCCGCGCACTGCCACGCGCGTCCCCAGGAAGACCCACCCGGAGCTCGTGATCGTCGCCACGAAATCCTACGACACGCGCGCCGCCATGCGATCGCTCCGATCGTTCGGCGGCACGGCCACGTTCCTGACACTCCAGAACGGGCTCGACAATGCAGACGTCATCGCACGGACGGCCAAGCGAGTCCTCGCGGGCACGACGGCCCACGGGGTGACCGTCCTTGGACCGGGCGAGATCCGCCATGCGGGCGTGGGCGACACCGTGATTGGTCCCTGGACTGATGTGGACCGAGGCACCGTGCTCCGGCTCCGCGATCTGCTCGAAGAGGCGGGAATCCGCACGCGAATCACCGCGGACGTCCGGTCCGAGCTCTGGGCCAAGCTCGTCGTGAATGCGTCCATCAATCCCCTCGCGGCCCTAGCCGGGGTCACGAACGGCCGGCTCGTGCAGGATCCTGCCCTCCGCCGACTCCTCGAAAACGTTGCGCGCGAAGCAGCCGCGGTTGCGCGCGCAGCGGGCGCGCGCGTGGATGCGGAAGACCTCGTCCGCAGAGCGCGCCTCGTCGCCCGTCGCACCGCCGCGAACCGCGCGAGCATGCTCCAAGACTTGGACCGCGGCCGTCGGACCGAGATCGACGCAATCACGGGCGCCGTGCTGCGAGAGGCTCAGCGGTCGGGCTTGGACGTCCCCCTGAACCGCGCCGTCTTCGCCCTCGTCGAGGCCCGCGAGGCCTCTGTCGTAGGGCGATACTGACGAGCGAGAGAACGGGGACAAACGCAACGGAGCGCGTCAACCTTTATAAAGGACTATATAAATGCCCCTCGGGCGGACGGCGTGGGGGGAACGTGCCCCGCCCGTTCTGAGGTGTGACCTTGGCGAAGATCAAGATTGAGAACGTCGTCGCGTCGACCTCCCTCGGGGAGGAGCTGGACCTCCAGGCCATCGCCCTCGCCCTCGGCGGCGCGGAGTACGAGCCGGAGCAGTTCCC
>CAZJIP010000002.1:0-32926 GCA_964546105.1 uncultured Methanomassiliicoccales archaeon | reverse complement strand
TACCGCATCGACGAGCCCAAGGTCGTCGTCCTCCTGTTCGGGAGCGGCAAGCTCGTGTGCACGGGCGCGCGCAAACCCTCCGACGTCGAGCAGGCCGTGGAGAAGATCACGGTCGAGCTGAAGGCCGCGGGCCTCCTGCGGTAGGCGCGGGAACGACCCGCGGTAGCGATTCGTCGTTGCGTCCCTTCAGCGTAAGTGCGAACCCTTTATCGCCCTCACGGGCTTCCAACGAACTCGAGGGAAAGCCCGGATGGCCAAGCGCCTGCCCATCTTCGACAACCACATCCACCTTCGCCCGGAGTTCCTGGGCGTGGAAGGGGCCAAGCTCTTCGAGAAGGCCGGGGGGACCGCGCTCCTGCTGACCCATTCGCCCCACGAGGACATCCCAATCAACCGCGGCTCGGACTACGACCGCGCGTACCGCAAGACGCTCGCCATGGCCGACGCAATCCGCGCGGTCACCCGTCTCCAGGTGTTCGTGGCCCTGGGCCCCTATCCGATCGAGTGCCTCCATCTGAAGGAGGTCCAAGGGCTTGAGGCGGCGGTCGTGGCCATGCGGCAGGGGCTCGACCTCGCCTCGCGCTACGTGGCCCAGGGCAAGGCGGTGGCCATCGGGGAGATCGGGCGTCCGCACTTCCCCGTGGGCCCCGAGATCGTCGCTGCGTGCAACGACGTCATGGAATACGCGATGCAAGCGGCGAAGCGTCTGGGGTGTGCCGTCATCCTCCACACGGAGGACCCGACGCCCGAGACGTTCACGGAGTTCGCCGCGATCGCGACTAAGGCGGGTCTCGACCGGAACCGGGTGGTCAAGCATCATTCCACGCCGCTGACGCGGCCCGAGGACACCCAGGGCCTCGTGCCTTCGATCCTGGCCAAGGAGATCCTCGTCACGGAGGCGCTCAAGGGCGGGCCGAACTTCCTCCTCGAGACGGACTACATCGACGATCCGCGGCGTCCCGGCGCGGTGCTGGGCCCCGCCACGGTCCCCAAGAAGACCCGAGCATGGATCGAGAAGGGGATCCTGTCCGAGGACCAGGCCTGGGTCATCCACAAGGAAATGCCCGAGCGGACCTACCACATCCGGCTCGAGTGACGTCCTTCCTACTTGTCCGAAGGCTTCGCGGCGCGTCCCATTTGGCCGACGCCCATCGCTGCGGACACGGCGCCCCCGACCGCCGCGAGAAGGCCGAAGAATGCGAAAACGCTGCCGCAAGGGTAGCCAAACGCCGAGCTGGCCAGCTCCAGTGCGATGGCAAAGAGGATGGCACCGATCTCCGCCAGACACCCGGCCAAGCCTCGCCGGAACTCCGAATCGGCGGTGGGGGCCACGGGCCGGCATCCGGCCGGCCCCTCGATCTACTTGTCGAGCTGCGTCAACGCCGGATCTCGAACCCGCCGTACTCACCCGTGGCTTTGCCCCAGTCGATGTCCACCCGAGTCACCTGGGCGGCCGGCTGGGAACTCTGGTTCCAGTCGATGCACTCCTCGACCAGCTCGCGCTCCCCCTCAAACACGGCCTCCACGCTGCCGTCCGTCCGGTTGCGGACGTATCCCTCGAGGCCCAGGGAATGGGCTTTGTCTTGGCAGTGCGCACGAAAGTAGACGCCTTGCACCCGTCCGTGGAACCGGACCGTCGCGCGGACCCGCACGGCGTCGTCGAAGGTGGCTCG
Organism: uncultured Methanomassiliicoccales archaeon; assembly: GCA_964546105.1. GTDB lineage: Archaea > Thermoplasmatota > Thermoplasmata > RBG-16-68-12 > RBG-16-68-12 > RBG-16-68-12. The sequence goes on along the minus strand of CAZJIP010000002.1, from coordinate 31,253 downwards.
ACCAAATAAGGTTATTATAGACCCGACTGCTACGGAACCTCCCCCACAGGGTGGTTTTGCCATGGCACGTCGGAGCGTCCAGGACCTACGCGTCTCCGACTTCATGACGAGAGACGTCGTCTGGGCATCTCCGGACGACCAACTGGGCGAAATCCTCGGCCGTATGAAGAAGCACGACGTGCACGAGATCCCCGTGGGGACCCGCGGCAAGCTCGACGGCGTCGTCACGATGCGGGAGCTGATGAAGCGGCACGCACTCCCGCCTTCGACCAAGGTCTCCACCGTGGTCACCGAGGCGCCCGAGGTCATGCCGGACACCACGCTCCCGGAGGCCGCGGAGATGCTCATCACGACGGGCTTCCGCGCCCTGCCCGTGGTCCGGAAGAGGAAGGTCGTCGGCATCCTCTCCCGAACGGACCTGGTCCGTGCGCTGATCGAGACGGACGTCCTCTCGGGACTTCCCCTCCGGGACTTCATGACGCCGAACCCCCAGGGCGTCGCCGAGAAGGAGACCGTCGACCGCGCGGTGCACGTGATGCAATCCCTCGGCGAGCGGTCTATCCCTGTCGTGGACAAGAACCGCCGGCTGCGCGGCGCCATCGGAATGAAGGACGTCGTGGAGCTGTTCGCCCAGCCCAAGTTCCGCAAGCAGTTCGGCGATTACGCGCCGCGGCGCAACAAGGTGGAGATCGAGGTGAAGAGCGTGATGCACACCCCCGCGGTCACCATCGGCACGGAAAGCGACCTACACCGGGCTGCGGAGCGCATGCTCGCGGAGGACGTGTCCTCCGTCTTCGTCCTCGATGGCGAGGAGCTCGCCGGCATCATCACGAAGCTCGACCTGATGCACCTCCTCGCGGGCCTCCGCGAGCGCGAGCAGCTGTTCGTCGAAATCAGCGGCCTCGAGGATGAACCGACCGAGACCTACGACGAGATTTACGCGACGGTCCAGAAGGAGATGCGGCGAATCGTGCAGCTCGTGACCCCGCGGACCCTGTCCCTCCACGTCCAGAAGTACAAGCCCAACGGGGACCGCTGGAAGTACTCGATCCGGTGCCGGCTGCAGACCACGCACCAGATGTACTACGCGAGCCACTTCGACTGGAACTTGCACCTCGCCCTGAAGGACCTCCTGGAGACCCTGTACAAGCGCATCCTCAAGGAGAAGGAGCGCAAGGTCACCGAGCGCAAGCTCGGCCGGTCAACGTAGGTTCCAGAACTCCTTGTGGGCCCGCTTGGTCGCCTCGATCGCGGGGCGGCCCTTTCCCTTCGCATCGAGCAGCTGGGTGAGCTCGAGGTCCACCCGGCTGTGGTGGAGGCGTGCCACGACGCCCGCATAGACCTCGGAGAGGGCCTGGAGGTGGTAACCGCCCTCGAGAGCGACGATGAACCGGTCGCCGCAGAGTTCGTGGGCAAGCTCCGCGCTTCGGGTCATCAGGTCCACGTACCCGGGCGACGAGAGGGAAAGGCCCGTGAGCGGGTCGCGGTAGTGCGCGTCGATTCCCAGGCTCACGAGGATCAGGTCGGGCTTGTACTCGCGGACCACGGGCGCGACGATCTGGTCGAAGGCAAGCCGGAAGGACTCGTCGCCGCAACCGGCCGTGAAGGGGATGTTGATGTTGAACCCGCGGCCCTCGCCTTTGCCGACATCCTCGGCCGCGCCCGTCCCGGGATAGATCCCGTACTGGTGGGTCGAGATGTAGAGGACCGCGGCCTCGTCCGCGAAGATCTCGCTCGTCCCGTTCCCGTGGTGGGCGTCGTAGTCCAGGATGGCCATGCGGCGGCCCTGGGCCACCTGATCCGCGGCCGCGGCCGCCACGTTGTTCAGATAGCAGAAGCCGCCGCCGTAATCGGGCCCCGCGTGATGCCCCGGTGGCCGCACGAGGCAGACCGCCGGCTTGCCGCGGGCCACGGATTCCCGCGTCGCCTGGATTACCGCGCCCGCGGCCAGGAGGGCGATGTCCCAAGTCTCCGGATGGACCGCGGTCTCCGGATCGAGGAACCCCTCGTTGAGGTTCTCGAAGTATTCCAGGAAGGTCGCGCGATGCACCCGCCGCAGCTCCTTCGCGCTGGCGGCGGACGGCGTCCGGACCTCTTCGAAGAGGCCTTCCTGCCGCAGCCGATTCACGATGGCCTTCAGCCGCTCGGGGCGCTCCACGTGCATCGGGGAGGAGACGTGCTCCAGGAAGCGCGGGTCGTAGAAGAGCACGGAACGTCCGCAACCCTTCCGGGGGCTTCAAGGCATCGCACGGCGTCGGACCGTCGGCGCCCGCGCGACCGGAAGTCGATTGCGATGCTATCAAGGATAAAAATCACCAGTGAGATTTACTGAAAATCGTAACGGCACGCTTAAGCGAGTTTCTCCCAATAACGAGAACGGCCGGCCTCGAAGGGCGTTGATGAAGGGATTTCTTGCGGCGCGTTCAATGGCTCTCCTAGTCGCGGGAGTCGTCGCGGTCGGGACCCTCGCGCTGTCGAGCGCGCCGCCGGCGCCCGCGCCGTCGCAAAGTCCCATGGGGTTCTGGGAGGCCTACGCCCGGGGGTTCGTGAGCGTCGTCACGGAGAACGAGTCGTTCTTGGAAAACGGGGTTCCGGTCGACCTGCCTGTGGGGATCCGGGTGACGAACACAGCGAGCGTACCCGTGGTCATTTCGGAGGAGGCGGTGCTCATGAGCCCCCACCCGTCCCAGTCGCCGCAACCGAGCCCGGCGAACACCACGGCGGACGCCGTGCTGACGAACGGCACGATCCCAGCTCACGGGAGCGTGCTGTATTCGTTCGGGGAATTCGTACTGGCGGGCTGGCTGAACGGGCCCACCTGGTGGGACCTGGAGGAGATGGAGTACTCAAGGGCCGGCGTGGCATTCGCGGTTGGGGGGGAGACCCTTCCGTTCGCTGTGCGCTCCCTGATTGAGCATCCCTTTTACAACACACCCGACGACAACACGCAGATTGCGCTGTATGCCTACCTGCGATCCCACCCGACGGTGGTCGTCGGCAAGCGGCCGCTGTGGATGACAACCGGCGGGAACGTGGGAGCGACCGTGCGCGTGCGGCTCGATGCGACCAACTTGGCGGTCTGGGCGAGGGACGACGCGGAGACACAGAACGTCAACGTAACGAACGGGATTCTCGAGGACGACGTGCCTGTGGGTTGGAGCCTGGGGACCTGTAGTGGCTGTGTCCCGCCGGATCTCGTCGTGACCCATGCGAACGGATCGAAGACCTTCGAGTGGAACGTGTCCCTCCCTGCGCCAGAGGTGAACTATTCGGGCAACTACTACGCACCGACGCCCTACCTGACCGTGACCCGGTTCTACACGCTGGTGGCCCCCGCCCTCGGAGCAGCGACCGTGCAGCTGCCGCGCGCCCATTCGGACCTGTCCCGCACGGGGACGCCGGACGCGGAATCCGCACCCGTCGTCGTCACGGGGAACCTGCCCCCCGTGGCCAGTGCGGGCGGGCCCTACACGGGCAACGAAGGCAACACGATCCTCCTGAACGCCTCGAAGTCCTCCGACCCGGAGGGGGATTCCCTGCAGTACCGCTGGTCCTATACGGACAATGGGACCTGGAACACGGCGTGGTCGTCCTCCCCGACCGCCACGGTGACCTACACGGACGAGTTCGCGGGGCAGGTCCGCGTCGAGGTGACGGACGGGTATTCATTCGTAAACGCGACGGCTCCCCTGACGATCCGCAACGTGCCCCCGAAGATCCGAGGCCTCGCGGTCACCGCCTCCGTGGAGGCGGACTTCCGTCTCGTCCTCGCCGGGGAGATGGGGCACGATGCGACGTTCCTCCTGGGGGCGAACGGCACCACCCTCGCTCGGCTCCGCGTGATGCGCGAGTCCGGAGATCCCATGGCCCAGTCCCTCGACACGGGTATGCTGACGCTCAGTACCCTGAAGCCGATCACGGCCACGGTGCTCTACACCCCCGCGAATGACGAAGTGAACGGCCAGCCGAACGGCGACAACCCCGCCTGGCTCATCGTGTCCTTCCCCAATGGGACGTCGACGCGGCTGTCCCACAACTTCAACGTCCAGCGTGAGGCCACTTGGAACTGGAGTCTCGGTGATCTGCGAACGCGATTTTCCTTGGAAGGGGTCACGCTCCGCGCAAGCCTGTACGACCCGGGCGCGGATGCGCTGACCGCGACTTGGGACTTCGGCGACGGGACGAGCGCCACCCAGGTGTTCCCGAACGGCCCCGCGAGCGACACGCCGGAGAACGTGGTCGGCGGAGCGGCCCCGATGGCCGTGGTGGCCTCCATCTTCCACGTCTTCCCGGACGACGGAACGTACACGGTGACCCTGACCGTGACGGATGCGGACGGCGCCTCGGCGACCGCCACCCTGGCGGTCTCCATGAGCTGACGGCAAAGGTTATCCGGTGCGCGGTGGGTGGCACCTCGAGCCATGATCGAGGACCACCGGATCCTGCGCGGCACGAACGTCGTCCTGCGGCCCCTGGGCACGGGCGACCTGCGCCGGTGCGTGAAGTGGTTCAGCAATCCCCAGGTCACCCAGTTCCTGGGGAGGGCGGGGCCCGTCACCCTGGCCGAAGAGGAGCGGTGGTACCATGATTACGTCCGCCGGGGCGATGAGCAGATCTTCGCCATCGAGATCGAGGGACGGCACGTGGGCAATCTGGGGCTCCACAAGGTGGACCGGGTCCACCGGAAGGCGGACCTGGGCATCGTGATCGGGGAGACCTCGTACTGGTCCCGCGGCTACGGGACGGACGCCCTCCGGACCGCGCTCCGGTATGGGTTCGGACAGCTCGAGCTGAACAAGATCTCCCTCGACGTCCTCGAGGGCAACGCACGGGCGATCCGATCGTACGAGAAGTGCGGGTTCGTCCGGGAAGGGATTCACCGCGAGGACGTGTACAAGGACGGCCGCTTCCTCAACGTGATCCGGATGAGCATCCTCTCCCGCGAGTTCAGCGAGCGGGAACGATCCGCCGCGTAAGGACCGTCAGAGCTCAAGGAGCTCCCTCGGCGCGGAGCTCATGTACCGCGCTCCGTTGGGCGTCACGAGCACGTCGTCCTCGATGCGCACGCCGCCGAAACCCGGCAGGTACACGCCCGGTTCGTCCGTCAGGACCATGTTCGCCCGCAGGACGAGTTCGCTCGTCGTGAAGAGGCCGCCTCCGTCGTGGACGGCGAGTCCGACGGAGTGGCCGAGCCCGTGGATGAACCGGCCCTTGTACTTGGTCGAGTCGATGAGCGTCCGCGCCGCGGCGTCCACCGCCTTCCCCTTGACGCCCGGCCGCATCTTGGCCAGGGCGGCCTTCTGCGCCCGCGCGACCGTGTTAAACATGGAGCGCTGCTCGTCGGTCGGCTTGCCCACGACGACCGTGCGGGTGATGTCGGAGCAGTACATCCGGTACAGGGAGCCGAAGTCGATCACGATGAGGTCTCCCTTCTGGATCTTCCGCGGCCCTGCGGTGTAGTGCGGCTCCGCGCCGTTGGGGCCCGAGCCCACGATGGTCCGGAACGAGGGGCCCGTCGCGCCGTTCCGCTGCATGCGGTAGACGAGCTCCGCGGCAATCTCGGACTCGCGGACGCCGGGACGGATGGTCGACAGGCTCTGCTCGAAGGACTTCGAGGCGATGTCGCAGGCCTTCTGGATGAGGGCGACCTCCTCGTCGTCCTTCACGAGCCGAGCGCGCGTGACCGCCTCGGACACGTCGACGAACTTGGCGGACTTCGGAGCGTACTTCCGGAGGCGGCCGAAGGCGTCGTGGGTGAGTTCCGCGGCGTTGATGCCGATCCGGCGATGGCCGTCGAGCAGCTTCCGGAGGAGCTTCGCGGGCTCCTCGCGGTGGCGGAAGACATGGAGCGGCAGGCCGCTCTTCTTCGCCGCCTGCTCCTCCAGGGCCGACGTGAGGATCTCCGCACTGCCGTCCGGTCGGAGGAAGGCCGCGCAGCCCTCAAAGAGCCCGTCCGTCAGGCCCGTGGCGTAGAAGAAGGACAAGTCAATGTGCGGGTCCACGGAGTTCATGAAGACGACGAGGTCCACGTGGTCGCCGATGTTCCGGAAAATCTTCCTGACGCGCGCTCGCATAGGAACCGCCGCGTGGAAAGCCAGGCTCCGTAGTTAAAGGTTGGTCGCGCGGCGTCCGGGAAGGGTTTTATGGCCCGCAGCCCGTCGCCCGACCGTGCCGAAGCGACGCCATCGCGGCATGGAGCGGCGGATTGCCCTGGAGCGGATGGTCGTCCTCTTCGGCCTCGCGGAGAAGGAAGCCCTCCAAGGCCATGGCCCGCGCGCCCGCCGCTACGTGGAACTGGCCCGGAAAATCGGGATGCGGTACAACGTGCGCGTGCCGCCCGAGTTCAAGCGCCGTTTCTGCAAGGAATGCCTCGCGTACTTCGTGCCGGGAGTGAACGCGCGGGTCCGGGTCGGACGCGGCCGCGTCGTGGTCACGTGCACGGCCTGCGGCGCCATCCAGCGCCTGCCCTACCGCGCAGAGCAGGCCATGGCCCGCGGACGGCGCAAGCCCGCTCAGTAGGACGTCGTCATGTCGATCTTCCCGGCCTTGCGGGCCAGGAACTCGCCCAGCCGGAAGACCCCCAGGCTCAGGAGGAAGAAGACCACGCTGGAGAACGCGAGGAATCCGAGAATCGTGAGGTCGTCGAACCCGCTCAGCCCGGTCGGGATGCCCGCCATGAGCTCGGGGGGAAGGAGCAGGCGCCTGGAGAGGTCGAACCAGTACGTGAGGGGAATCGCCTTCCCGACATCTTGGAGCCAGAAAGGCAGTATGCTCAGGGGATAGAGCACGCCGGAGAAGACGTAGAAGATGCCGGGCACGGCCTCCGCGAGGGTCTGCGTGTGGCGGGCCATCAGGAAGGTCACGCCCGCCAGCGTGATGCCGATGGCCAAGAGGCAGAAGAGGCCGAGGACCAAGGCCGCGACGAACACGGGGACGTCGGCCCATTCCAGCTCCAGGGGCACGTTGAGGACCGCGACACCGAACCCCAGAGTGATGAGGACCGCGAAGGCGGACACAAGGATCTTGGAGAACGAACGCCCCATGACGTAGACGTAGTACGAGATGGGCGAGATGTACACGTACCGGATGGTCTGGTACCATTCCCGGTCCGACTGAATCACCTGGAATGTGCCGAACAGGACGGACCCCACGAAGATGAAGAATGCATTCCCGACGTACATGAAGTCGAAGAGCGCCGGGGCGGTCACGCGGCCGACCGCTGCGAAGACCACGTACATGAGGACGAGGATGAAGGCGGCCGCGATGGGCTTGATGACCGAGTAGATGACGAAGAGCCAGGGCTCGGTCCAGTTCGAGTCCATCTCCCAGCCGAGCCACGCAGCGACCTTGAAGGTCCTCCAGAAGGTGCTCACTGATGCCGTGAGGTCAGCTTCCCCTCGCGCTTCGCGAGCCGCTCTAGGTACGCCAGGGCGAACCTTGCGAGGACCAGAAACAGGACGGCGAGGACGAGGAGGATCTCCAGCTCCGCCGCGGGAGGGAGGAGGGGCAGCGGCGCGGTGCCGGGCGGCAACGTGAGCTGGCGCAGCGCATCGAGGCCGAGGGTCGCCGGCACGAGGCTCCCCGCGATGGCCACCGCGGGCCCCCAGGTCGGCACGAGGAAGAGCCCGCCCGCGGGGAAGTACATCCCGCTCGAGAAGAAGATGGGCTCCTCGAGCAGCGCAGAGAGGTTCCAGGCCTCCCGGCCCCACAGGAGGTACAGGGAGGCGAACGTCATCCCCATGCCGTACAGCGCGATCAGGGTGACGAAGAACACGGCGAGGAGCATCCAGGGATCCGCCACCTGGAAGAGCACCCCGAAGACGAGGATGCCTGCGACCAGCGTGGAGAGCGCCCGGACGGAGGTCATGAACATGCCGCCGATCGCCATGCCCGCGAGGAGCGCCATGCGGCTCATGGGCGCCATCATGTAGATCTGGAGGTTCCCGATTTCCTTCTCCCAATAGAGCTGGCTCGCCATGGACCACAGCACGTTGAGCCAGAAGGCCACCATGGTCCCTCCGAGGACCACCGTCGCGATGTATGCGTTGAGCTGGGAGCCCGCAGCTTGGAGGGCAGCGAGCTGCTCCGCGAGGGACCCGCAGGGCCCCGACGGGCAGACGCCTGCCTTGATCTGGGCGACCTGCGCGGCGTAGAACGCCCGGTAGATGAAGACGTACGCCGCGATCCCGAGCAGGGGCAGGAAGACCTCGAAGAAGATCCAGGAGGGCTCGCGGTTCGCGCCGATGACCCGAGGGTAGGCACGGCCCACGACGGACCGCAGGTTCAGACCGATCTTGTAGCGAAGGTCGGAGCGCCGCGCGCTCGCGGCAGGGGACGCAGCCTCCGCGCTCATTCGAACCCCTTCCCGACCATGCTCACGAAGACGTCCTCGAGGGTGGGCTCGGACTTCTGGAGCGAGCGGACCCGGGAGCCCTGGGCCATGATGTGACTCAGGATGTCCGCGACGGGCGCCTCCCCCTCCAGGATGAACGTGAGGTACGAGGTGTTCTTGGAAGCGTCCTCCTTCACGGAGAAGTTCTTGACCCCAGGGATCGTCGAGAACCCTGCCGTGTCCCGGATCGGGTCGATCTCGAGGCGGAACGTCGTGTCGAGCCGCACCGTCCGCTTCAGATTCTCCGGCGTGTCGCACGCGAGGATGCGACCGTTGTCGATGATCGCGATCCGGTCGCACAATTCGTCGGCTTCGGCCATGTAGTGCGTCGTCAGGAGGACCGTCTTGCCCCTCTGCGCCTGGACCCACTTCGCGACGTAGTCGCGGATCGTCCGCGCCGCGTTCACGTCGAGCCCGACAGTCGGCTCGTCAAGGAACAGGATATCGGGATCCGTGACGAAGCCGCGAATCATGTTCATCTTTTGCCGCTGGCCCGTGGACAGGGTGCGGACCTTCGCATCGCGGCGGTCCCGCAGCCCGAAGACGTCCATGAGCTCGTCGATCCGGTCGTTCGCGATCTTGGAGGGGACCCCGTAGAACTGGGAGAACATCCAGATGTTCTCGCGGGTGGTGAGCAGGCCGTAGCCGGTCGTCTCCCCGCCGGAGACCATGGAGATCCGCTGGCGAATCGGGAAGACGTCCTTCGTGACGTCGTAGCCGGCGACGTACGCCTGCCCGGCGGTGGGGAGGAGGAGCGTGCAGAGGATCTTGATCAGGGTCGTCTTCCCCGCGCCGTTGGGCCCGAGGAGGCCGAACAGCTCGCCCTCCCGGATCTGCATGGAGACGCCGTCCAGGGCGGTCACGGGCCCTTGGGGCTCCTCGCCGTCCTCCGGGCGCCGCTTGCGACGGCGTAGAAGACGCTTTTTCCCGGTGAACACCCGGGTCAGGTTTCGTGTCTCGACAGCGTAGCCCATTCCGCTCCGCTCCTGATGGGCTCGTCCCGAGGGCCCGCGAGGGCCGCGTGGCGGCTCAGGCCGCGCTCTCGCGCTGGCGGTAGCGGGTGATGTAGCCTGCGATCCGGTTCCGCATCAAGATGCTGCCGACGTCGGAGAGTTCGGAGACCTTCTTCTTGTTGTGCTCGAAATCCTCCGTGAACTCCTCGGGGTGCTGCTTCACGAGTTCGATCGCGACGCGCTTGATGTACGTCGGCCGGATGTTTCCCAAAGGCGTCTCACTCCGTTATCCAGGTCGGTGAGCGTGCGCCAAAGAGCGGGATATAGATAAACGTTCTGGAGGGAGCGACGGAGCGGGCACCTTGTGGGTCGGATGTGGTCGACGTTGCGGTTCTGTGACGTCTGCGGGAGATGCCCTCACCGGGCCTATTCCGCAACGCACTCGACTCCGCTCGGCTCCTCCCGTGCACGTCCTGGCCACGCCAGGACGTCGTAGAGGGGACTCATCGCATCATGGCGGAGGGCACCGGGGTGGAACCGTACATCCCTTGGCCTCCCCCGGGGGGAAGCCGGGTTGATCAATCGGCCCACGCGACTGGGCCGTCGCTCCTCCGAGATGCGACCCCATCGTCGCACCCCGGGTCCGTTCGTGTTCAGCGCAGGGCGCGTCATGCCGGGCGGGCCTCTCGGGCGGTGGTCTGCCACCGGAGGGATGATATGGGAGGGGAAAGACGTCCATGGAGGAAAGGGTACCGGAGGGAGATCGACGAAAGTGAAAATCTCCCGGCTCTGTCACGCAACCCGACATTGCCAAGCATTAAATAGGAACCTCCAATACGCTTTCGCGGGAACGCGGCCTCGCGGCCCCCAAAGGAGAGCCGGTGACGATGGAAGAGTCCCTCGTGAACGTGGAGTTCCTGAAGAGCTCGAACAACTTCATCGCCCGGATCCAGAGCGAGCTCGGCGGGATGCGGGAGTACCGGAGCTCGTCCTTCGAGGAGGTCCTGGAGCAGGTCGTCATCGACCTCCAGGAAGAGTTCGAGTCGTACTGATCAGGCGCCCTTCCAGGCGGGCTTCCGCTTCTCGAGGAAGGCGGTCATCCCCTCGACCTTGTCTTGCGTGGCCCCGGCCACGCCGAACGCGGCACTCTCGTAGGCAAGACCCTGGCTGAGCGGCATCTCCTGCGCGGCCCGGAGGCAGGCCTTCGCGAGGGCGACGGCAACCGGGCTTTTCTCCAGGATCTTGCGGGCGAGGGCCTTCGTCTCTTCGAGCAGGCGATCACCGGGGACCACCCGGTTCACGAGGCCGATCCGCTCCGCGGTGGCCGCGTCGATGGGCTCGCCCGTGAGGACCATCTGGGCCCCCCAGCCGGCGCCCACGAGCCGCGGGAGGCGCTGGCTGCCGCCAAACCCGGGGATGATTCCGAGATTAATCTCCGCCTGCCCGATCTTCGCGGTCTCCGAGGCGAGGCGGATGTCGCAGGCCATCGCGATCTCGCAGCCGCCACCCAGGGCAAATCCATTGATCGCCGCGATGATGGGTTTGGGGCAGCCCTCCATGGTCTCGCCGAGGCGACGTCCGACCTCGGAGAAGGCCTGCATCTCGAGGCCCGTCTTCCCGACCATCTCCTTGATGTCCGCGCCGGCGACGAAGGCCCGGTCGCCCGCGCCCGTGAGGATGATCGCCCCGACGTCCGCGGACCTCGCGAGCTCCTGGAAGACCTCCGTGAGCTCCTGGACGACGCGGCTGTTCAAGGCGTTCCGGACCTCGGGCCGGTTCACCGTGACGATCGCGATCCGGTCCTGGACGTCGACTTGGATGAACTCGGGCATGGGAATCGGCCGGCGGAATGGCGGCCCGCGCGATGAAGCTTCGGCTCCCTCGGGACCGGGTCGCGGAGATTGAGAATCGAGACTCAACATTCATATGCCTCCAGGAATCGTCGCCCCGCCCGGAGGCAAGCTGTGACTCCCGTCCGGAAAGCGTTCGTCGTCTTGGTGAGCCTGTGCCTCGTCGGACTCGGGTTCTTCGGGGTGACCGGGATGGCCTCGGCCGCTCAGAACGCACCCGCATGGTCGACGGGCAACCAGTGGACGTACGGCACGAAGCTCCTGAACACGCCCGTGACCGTCGTCATGGTGGTAAAGGGGCAGACGTCGTTGACCATCGGAAGCTCGACGTACTCGGCGTGGAACCTCAACGTGTCCACCACCGCGACGAGCGGCGGCGGTTCCATATCGTTCTTCGAGGACGTGTACCTCACCGTGGACGGGCTCAAGCAGGCCCAGACCCACAGCAGCTTCCTCGCACCGACCACCACCACCTACGATCCGCCCGAGCCGCAGTTCGTGTTCCCCCTCGCGCCCGGGAACAGCTGGTCCGGCACGACCAACGTAACAACCACGACCACCGGCGGGACATCCACGACCCGTGAAAGCTACAGTGGGACCGTCACGGCGGAGCAGACCATCACGGTCCCCGCGGGAACGTTTACCACAGAGGTCGTCCGGTCGCCCTCCACGGGCAGCAGCTACACCCTCACGTACTACTCGGAGCAGGTGGGCAACGCGATCAGGACGGAGAGCTACTTCCTGGGCGCCCTGACGAGCTCGGAGAACCTGACGTCGTACAGCTACAGTCCCGGGTTCCTCGGGATCTCGAACGTCGTGTGGATTGTCCTGCTCGTCATCGCGCTCATCGTAATCGTCGCCGCAGTCCTGCTGCTCCGGCGCAGGCCGCGGGCACCGTACCCGACGCAGCCGCCGCAGCAGCCTCCGCAGCCCTACCCGCCGCCCCAGCAACCCCCGCAGCAGGGACCGCCGGGCACCTGAGGAATCCGCACCGCAGGGCGCGCGAAGAACGCGCCCTCCTTCCTGTTTTCCAGGCCGTGACCGGGTACGCGGTCCTGATCGACGGTCAGCCCTTCGTGTAGTCGTACACGCCGCGACCCGTCTTGCGCCCGAGACGCCCTGCGCGCACGTACTTCCGAAGGAGGGGCGAGGGCCGGAACTTGGGGTCCCCCGTCTCGCGGTACAGGACCTCCATCACGTCGAGGCCGATGTCAATCCCCGTGTAGTCCGCGAGCTCGAAGGGGCCCATGGGATGGTTGGCCCCGAGCTTCATCGCCTTGTCGATGTCCTCCGCGCTCGCGACGCCCTCCTGGAGGAGGTTGAACGCCTCGTTCATCATAGGGACCAGGAGGCGATTCACGACGAAGCCCGGCGCCTCCTTGACCTCGACGGGCTCCTTGCCCAGCTTGACGCACAGGTCCTTCGCGAGCCGGACCGTGGCGTCGCTCGTCTCCGAGCCGCGGATGACTTCGACGAGCTTCATGACCGGCGCGGGGTTGAAGAAGTGCATGCCCACGACGCGGTCCGGGCGCTTCGTGACGTTGGCCATCTCCGTGATGCTCAGGGAGGAGGTGTTGGACGCAAAGATGGCATCGGGCGCGGCGATCCGGTCCATCTCCGCGTAGATCTCGCGCTTGATCTCGATCTTCTCGAAGACCGCCTCGATGACGACTTGGGCGCCGTCCAGCGCCTCCTTGAGGTCCACGGTCCCGTGGATCTTGGCAACGAGGGCGTCCACCTCGGCCTGGGTCATCTTGCCCTTTTCCACGCGCTTCATGAGCGGGTCCCGGATGCGGCGGAAGCCCCCGTCCACGAACTTCTGGTCGATGTCCCGCATCGTCACCTGGAAACCCGCGGTGGCGCAGGTCTGGGCGATACCCGCCCCCATGGTCCCCGCACCCATCACGGCAATCTTCCGTACCTGGTCCAACTGCATGCACGTCCACCGTCGCTCGGCGTGCATGGCGCTCTCCCGATATAAGCCCGAACAACGCGGCGCCCCGGACGACGGGCAGTCCGCGAGCCGGATGATGCCTCCCGGCGAACCGTCCGGACGACGTCGAGCGAGCCCGAGGGATTCCCCCCGCGACGGTCGTCCGGAAGGGCGCACGACGTTCGGCGAGCGCGCACCGAGACGATGCCCGGCTACGGAGTCGACGACGGCGTCTGCAAGGGGGCGCTCGTCGCGGGCTCCTTCGCGCTGAAGAGCACGACGCCTGCAACGAGGAAGACAATCGCTGCGACCAAGGCGATGTACCAACCCCAGCCCGCAGCCCAGACCACCGAGGCCTGGCCGAAGGACCCGATGGTGGACGTCTTCGTTCCCCAGAACCCGGAGAAGGTGGTTCCGTAGGAGGGAGCCCCGCTGTCCTGGTTCACCGCGTCCGGAAGGGCCGACATCACGTACAGCGTCCCGATGAGCAGGACCAGGAAGGCCAAGACCCCGAGGATGCCGCCCAGGCGCCGGAAGGAAGGCCGAGACCCGGACATGGCCCCCACGACGACCATCCCGATGCCGACGATCAGGCCGAGCACGAGGAGGATCGTGGCAAGCGTGAACACGGAACCGACGTGGGGCGCATCGTTGTAGTTCGTCGTGTTCGAGGAAGACGTGGAGCCCATCTGGAAGAACGCGGAGGCTCCGAAGAGTCCGAACTCGTTGTGAGCGTTCATCGAGACGGGACCAAAGGTTGCTTGGGATTGCAAGGTCCACCATGGACCGATCATCGCGACAATCGCGAGGACGACCGCAATCGCACCAAGAACGACGCCGACCCTGCTTTGCATACGACACCCTCCGAGCCCGGACCGACGGCCGGGTCCCGCCTGCATCCGGCCGCGTCCATAAGAACGTGTCCATCGCGCGGGCCGGAGGCGTTACATAGGCTCGGAGCCGTGCCGCAATCCGTGGACCGGAGGCCATACGTAGGCATCTTCCTGGCCGTCGTCTCGGTCTCCTGGGCCTCCATCTTCATCACCTGGAGCACCTCGCCTGCGATTACGATCGCCCTGTACCGCCTCGGGATCGCCACGGCCATCCTCGCGGTCGTCCTGGGCGTCCGCGTCCTGATGGGGAAGGAAGTCACGCTCCGTCGGCTGCCGCGGCGCGACGTCCTCCTGATGGCGGGCATCGGGGCCATCCTGGCCACCCACTTCACCCTGTGGATCTCCTCCCTCAAAGTGCCGCAGGAGAGCATCGCCTCCTCGGTCGTCCTCGTCACGTCCCATCCCCTCATGGTCGGCCTGGTCTCCCATTTCGTGCTCAAGGAGCGGTTGAACAAGTGGATGGCGGTCGGGATCGTCGTCGGCTTCAGCGGCGTCGTGCTGATCGCGTTCGCGGACTACGGTCCGGGAGGGAGCCTCCTGTACGCGGACGCGCTGGCGTTCCTGGGCGGCATCATGGCGGGACTCTACTTCCTCGCGGGGCGACGCCTGCGGCAGCGTGTCGCCCTCCTGGACTACGCCCTCGCCGTGTACGCGTGCGCGACGGCCGTCCTGTTCCTGTACGCTGTCGTCCTCGGGGAGAGTCTGACACCGGTCGGCAACCCGGACACGGAGCTGCTCCTGTTCCTGGCCCTCGCGGTGATTCCCCAGATCGGCGGGCACACGTTGTACAACTGGTCCCTCCGCTGGGTCCCCGCCCCCGTCGTGAGCCTGAGCCTGGTCGGGGAGCCCGTGGGGTCGAGCCTCCTGGCGTGGGTTATCCTCAGCCAGATTCCCACCCTAGGCGTCATCGTGGGCGCGCTCCTGGCCCTCCTGGGAATCTACCTCACCGTGTACGGCCAGGGGGCATCCACCCGGGCCATCTTGGCGTCGCGGGACGTCGAGTGACGGGCAGAATGGTAGCGGACGCCCGGCCGATGGTTCGCACATCTAGGCGGAGGTACACCGAGGAGACAACCGGCGCACGCTCCGGCGGTCCCCGGCTCAGGGCTCCTGGGGCGCTCGCCCTTTGCGCTCGAACTGCTTCTCGTAGAGCTCCTTCAGACGAGCGTACGTGTCGGCGTCCGCGGGTCCCTTGTCGTCGCGGATGCGAGCGATGCGCGCGAAGCGCAGGGCGAATCCGCTCGGGTAGTGCGGGCTCCGCTGGATTTCGTTGTAGGCCACCTCGACGACCACCTCGGGCCGCACGTGGAACCCCCAGCGCTCCTCCGAGACCGCCAGGGCCTTCATCCGTTCCGTCATGAGGACGAACTCCTCGTCCGTGAGGCCTTTGAACGTCTTGCCGATCATCTGGAACTGGCCCGTGGCCTCGTCGCGGACCGCGAGCCAGTAGTTCGAGAGCCAGCCCTCCCTCCGGCCCGAGCCCCACTCCGCGGCCACAATCACGAGGTCGAGGCGGTCCGCGGGCTTGATCTTGAACCACTTCTTCCCCCGCTTCCCCACGGAATAGGGGGAATGCAGGGCCTTGGCCATGAGCCCCTCATGTCCCTCCTCCAGCGACTGCTTGAGGAACTCTTCGATCTCGACCTTCGTCCGGGCAATCTTTCGCGGCGTGAGGACGTCGCGCGGCACGAGCGCCTCGAGGCGCGACCACCGGTCGCGGTAGGGCTCGTTCACGAGGTGGTGTCCGTCCAAGCTTAGGAGGTCGAAGAGGTACAGCTTCAGGGGAATCTCCCGCGAGGCTTCCTCGATATCGTGGACGCGGCGGAAGCGGCGCATGAGGTCCTGGAAGGGGAGCGGACGTCCCTGGCGATCCACGGCGACCACTTCGCCTTCGAGCAGGAACCGCGACGCGGGGAGGGAGCGGGCAAAGGCGACCATCTCCGGGAGGCTGCCCGTGACGTCCGTGAGCCGGCGGCTGAAGACGCGCACGGCGTCCCCGTCCCGGTGGATCTGGATCCGGGCCCCGTCCAGCTTGTACTCGATGGCGGTCTCCCCGCCGTGCTCCGCGAGTACCTCCTCGGGGTCCTCGGCCATCTCGGCGAGCATGGGCTTCACGGGGGAGAGCAGCCGCAGGCCCGAGGATTGGAGGCCGGGGAGTCCCTCGACGAGGGCGATCTCCGCCATACGGCCCAAGTCACCGAGGAACATATGCGCGGTCCGCACCGCCTCCGCCGGAAGGTGGGCGGCATCCGCGATGCCCTCGAGCATGACGCCCTCGTTCACGCCGATTCGCATCTCGCCGAACACGATGCGGAGGAGGATGTCCCGGTCCGCGGAGTCCACGCGCCCTAGGAGGGATTCGAGGAGGCGGCGCCGCTCCCGCACGGAATCGGGACCGTGCGCTGCCGCAATGGCCGCGAAGGCGCACGAGGCCTCCAAGATCGTGAGGGGTTCCGCGACCAGCGTGGTCTGCCTCTTCCCCTCGAGGACGCGGCGCAGGGTGGCCCACCCCACGTTCAGGGCGCGGGCGTCCGCCTCGGCGAAGATGCGTCCTACGACCAGATGGACCGAGGGCGCAATCTCGTCCTGCCGCAGCGTGCGCAAGAACTCGGCGAGGAGCGCACGTTTCTCCAAGCGCTTCGACGTGGCCTCGAGGTTCCGTGCGAGGCGCGCCAACGTGGCGAAGGGAGTCTCCGGATGCGGGACGGTCACGGCAACTTCGGACCATCCAGGCTCGCGGGTTTCAAGGTTTCGCCGGCCCCCGCGGACGCGGGCGCCGTGGCCGTGCCGCCGAACACGTAGAGCGCAATGGTGGCCCCGATCATGAGCGCGCCTCCCGCGAGCTGGGTCGCGGTCAGCGGCTGACCGGGGAAGAGAGCCAGGGAGATAAGGACGCCCCACAGCGCGGACGTGGAGAGGATGGATCCCGCGCGTATGGCGCCGATGATCCGCAGGGCGTGGTAGAAGAGGACCGTGAAGCCGGCGACGCCGCCGAAGGCGATGACGAGAATGAGCCAGGCATTCGGACCGCCGGGCAGGAGCGGATTTCCGGTCGCCACGAGCACGGGAATCAGGAGAACGGAGCCCAGGAGGAGCTTCGCGGAGATCATGGGGACGATCCGCGAGCGGCGACTCAGAACCGTGCTCCCGTTGTTGTCGACGCCCCAGAAGAAGGTGCCCACGATCAGCATGAGGTTCCCGGCGAGGTACTGCACGGCCGCCAGGTTCCCGACCTGGAGTTCCGTGGCCACGGTGAAGGCGCCGAACACGATGCCCGCTAGGGCGAGATACCCGCGGCGCGTGAGCCGCTCGCCCAGGAAGGTGAAGGCGAGGAGCACGGTGAACACGGATTCCGAATTGGAGAGGAGCGAGGCGTTTGCCGCGGTCGTGCCTTGGAGCCCGTAGTAGTAGACCACGGGAGCGGCAACCGCTCCGGCGCAGCTGATGAGGAAGAGCAGGGGTACGTCCTTCCGCGGGAGGCGATGGCGCGCAAACCACGGGAGATACAGGAGACCCGGGAGGACCTGCGTCCAAAGCGCGATGGTGAGGGGCGGGACGCTCTGCTCCACGAACTTGGACAGGTTGGCCCAGAGGCCGTAGAGGAGCGCGGCGACGGAAACCGCCAGATAGCCGACGACCCGCGCTTCGGCCCGATGCGGCACCCGCCCCGGAAAGCTCGCGAGCGTTAAAGAGATGTCGCGCCCCGATACACTTAAGACCGTCTCAACCGATGCTTTCACACCGGCTCAACACCGCGAGGAAATCGCCTTGGGAAACATCGTCCGCGCCATCCGAGACGACGGGACCGTCGACCCTTCGGTCGACCCGAAACTCTCCCAGGAGGACGCGGAGCGGCTGTACCGCGGCATGATGCTCCAACGGATCCTCGACAACCGCATGCTCGCCCTCCAGCGCCAGGGCCGGATCGGATTCTACGGGCCCTCCATCGGGCAGGAGGCCGCCATCGTCGGCGCCGCGATGGCCATGGAGGCGGACGACTGGATCGTGCCCCAGTACCGCGAGCCCGGAGCCGCGCTGATCCGCGGCATGCCCCTGAAGGATCTCATCTGCCAGTTCATGACGAACAGCGGGGACCCCGCCAAGGGACGCCAGATGCCCTGCCACTACGTGTACGCGAAGGGGAACTACCTCTCCATCTCATCGCCCGTGGGGACGCAAATCCCGCACGCGCTGGGGATCGCCTGGGGCATGAAGCTCCGCAAGGCCCGGTCCGCGGTCCTCGTCTACTTCGGCGATGGCGCGACGAGCACGCCGGACTTCCATGTCGCGATGAACTTCGCGGGCGTCTACGGCGCACCGTGCGTGTTCTTCTGCAACAACAACCAATGGGCCATTTCCTTACCTGTGGCGCGCCAGACGGCCACCGCGACCCTCGCGGAGAAGGCGGCGGCCTACGGCTTCGAGGGTGTCCGCGTGGACGGGATGGACGCCCTCGCCGTGTACGGTGTCGTGCGGCGCGCGGCGGAGGCCGCGCGGGACGGTGCCGGTCCCTCGCTCGTCGAGGCCCTGACGTACCGCTTCGGTCCGCATTCCTCGAGCGACGATCCCTCCCGGTACCGCGACGAGAAGGAGGTCGCGGTCTGGATGGCGCGCGACCCGCTGGTGCAGTTCCGCCGGTTCCTCGAGGGGAAGAGCTGGTGGGACGAAGGTCGCGAGGCGTCCCTGGAGAAGGAGATCGGGGACGCGATCAGCCAGGCGGTGGCCGAAGCCGAGGCCATGCCGCCCGTCCCGGTGGAGTCCTTCTTCGAGGATGTGTACGCGGAGCCGACGTGGAATCTCCGGGAGGAGCTCGGAGAGGCCAAGTCCGTCCCGAGGGGATGAGGGGATGCCCAAGAAAGGACCTGCGGCGCCGGGCGCCTCCCCGCCCGCCGGCGGCAGCGCGGTCGCGCGGGCCCACGAGCTGTTCAAGCAGGGACGGACCACGGAGGCCCTCGCCCTCGTCCGGCCGCTGGTCCAGAGGAAGGACGTCGTGGACCCGGAGGCCGCAGCCCTGGCCGCGGCGTGCCTGGGCTCCGAAGGGAAGCACCTCGAGGCCGCGCGAATCGACCAGATGGTCTGCGACGCGAACCCTGCGAACCCGCAGGGCTGGAGCAGCCTGGGCTACGACCTGCTCAACGGGGGGGACCTCGAGGGCGCGTTGGAGGCCTACGGCCACGCGCTCGACCTCGAGCCCGGCCGGGCCAGCGCCCACTACAACGTCGCACGGATCGCCGCGAGAATGGGCAACAAACCTAAAGCGATCGAACATTTCGTGAAGGCCGTGGAGCTCCAGTCGGACTACGTCGACCGCCTCGACGAGGATCCGGACCTGCGTCCGCTCAAGGACGACCCGGACCTCCAGGACCGGCTGCCCGGGCAGTCGACGAATCCGGATCCGTACGCGGAGTACTACGCCAGCGAGTCGTGAGCGCGCATGACCCAGATGACCATGGTCCAAGCGATCAACAACGCTCTCCGGGAGGAGATGCGGCGGGATGACCGCGTCGTCGTCCTCGGGGAGGACGTCGGCAAGAACGGGGGCGTTTTCCGCTGCACGGAGGGCCTGATCGACGAGTTCCCCGACCGCGTGTTCGACACGCCCCTCGCGGAATCGGGCATCATCGGCAGCGCAATTGGCATGGCCCTCTACGGCCTGCGCCCCGTCCCCGAAATCCAGTTCATGGACTTCATCTACCCCGCGTTCGACCAGATCGTCTCGGAGGCCGCGAAGATGCGGTACCGGAGCGGCGGGCAGTACACGGTCCCCATGACGATCCGCACGCCGTACGGGGGCGGGATCCGCGGGGGCCACTATCACTCCCAGTCCAGCGAGGCCTACTTCTGCCATACCGCGGGACTCAAGGTGGTCGTCCCCTCGACGCCGAGCGATGCGAAGGGGCTCCTCACGTCGTCCATCCGCGACCCGGACCCCGTCCTCTTCCTGGAGCCCAAGAAGCTGTATCGCGCGTTCCGGGAGGACGTGCCCGAAGGGGAGCACACGGTGCCCCTGGGCCGGGCCCTCGTGCGCCGCGAGGGCAAGGATGTCTCCCTGTTCGCGTGGGGCTACATGTCCCAGGTGTGCCTCGATGCGGCGGCCAAGGCGGCAGAGCGGGGGATCGAAGCCGAGGTGATCGACCTGCGGACCCTCGTGCCCCTGGACGTCGACGCCGTGCTGGCCTCCGCGAAGAAGACGGGCCGCGCGGTCATGGTCTACGAGGCACCGCGGACGGGCGGATACGGAGGGGAGATCAGCGCCCTGCTCGCGGAGCGGGCCATCGAATACCTCCGCGGCCCCATCGTGCGCGTGGCAGGGTTCGACACCCCGTTCCCGTACGCCCTGGAGGACGTCTACATGCCCAATGCGGACCGCGTTCTCGCGGGGATCGACAAGGTCATGGCGTTCTAGGCGGACGGCACTGTGGCGCGGGCGGCACGCCGGGACAGGTTGCGGGTGATCGCAGCCGCCCGTGTGACCTCTTCCTCGTCAATCCGGAAGACGCACTCGGGCGCGCCTGCGGCCCGACAGGACTCCTCGTAGCAACCTAGGCCCTCCCGGCGACTGAACCCGACCAGGAGACCCACGAGCACGCCCCGGGTGAAGTCACACACGGGCTGCTTGCGGAGGTCGTGGTTCGTGACCGCCGCGTAGGCTTCGAAGGCCATGGGATCCTTGCAGACGACGAGGGCCTTGCCCCCCGCGAAGTCCAACTCGCGGATCTCGAAGGCGCCGAACCCTCCCTCGGAATAACCCTGAATCGCTTGGCGGTATCCGGCCTCGTCCGCCTTCATCGCGTGGCTGCGGAGCAACGCTTCCGCGTAGTGCACGCCGCCGCGGAACCCCGAATCATAGAAAAGGATCGACGCGGCCTCGCCGACGACGCCCTCCACGGACTTCCGCAGGCCGTAGAAGGAGGTCTCCACATCGAGGAGGCACATCCGCATCCCCGAGTCCAAGAGCTCGCCGAGGCGGCCCTCGAGGCGGAGGTGGGGAGCGTTTCCGGGCACGGGAGCCGGGACTCTCGGGGACCGGGGATAATCCTTGGCCTCTGGTTCTCGAAACTGCGAACGGGCCTCGGGCCTGAAGGATCACTCGGACTCCGGCCGGCGAAAGAAGGTGTGCACGGTGACCAGGTAGCCGAACAGAACCGCGGCGATGCCGACCGTCGCATACCACTCGACATGCAGGGCCCCCATGGCCTGGAAGATCCGGATCACGGTCCAGACGAGGACCGCGACCACGGTCAGCATGGCGAGCCACCAGGACCAAGGCCGGAGCCGCATGAGCCCGGTGCCCGCCACGCCGAGCACGACGCCCAGGACGAGGAACAGGACGCCCCCCGAGAACAGGGCCCCCGCATTCAGCCCCGACCCGGGGATGAGGCCCAGCGGGCTCGCGAAAATCCCGAGGAGGCCCGCGATGACGAGGACCGTGGACGCCAGGAGCACGAGGACGCCGAGGATCGTGATACCCACGGGACGTGCGATTCTACCACCACCACAAGCTAGTTACAGGGGAAAGGAGGAGCAGGCCGGGATGTTCACGGACGGCCCGCGCTCGGCCGGGAGAACCCCGCCGCCCGGGCTCGAGGCCCAGAGCCAGCAGCGCCCCGGCGGCCGTTCGCGCCGGATCGTCCGGCACAAATCACGCCCACCGGTCTGTGCCACTCCTCCACGACCCTACTCCTCCCCAGGAGGGATAGGCCTGCCCGGACATAAAGCCCTTCCCCTCTGCACGCCGAGGCGCACCAGCGCCGTGCGGTGTGCAAACCGTTATAACACGTGGTTTGCTAGGACCCGGCGCACGGCCGAGGTCTCGCGATGGCGCGTGAATTCAAGCTCCCGGACATAGGCGAAGGCGTCCACGAAGGGGAGATCACGAAGTGGTTCGTCAAGGAGGGCGACGCGGTCAAGGAGAACGACCCGATCGTCGAGGTCATGACGGACAAGGTGACCGTGCAGATTCCTTCTCCCGTCACCGGGACGATTGTTGAGCGCCGCGGCAAGGAGGGCGAGATCGTCCAGGTCGGCTCTACCCTTGTGGTGTTTGGCGAGGCGGGAGAAGCCGCCGCGCGCCCCGCCCCACCGACAGCGTCCGCGCCGCCGCCCCCGCCCGCTAGGGCGCCAGCCGCGGCAATCGCTGTGGCACCGGCAGGCGGAATCCTAGCCGCGCCCGCGGTCCGCCGGTTGGCCCGGGAGCTCCGCATCGACCTCGCGGCCGTCCGGGGGACCGGCCCTGCGGGACGCATCACGGAGGCGGACATTCGGGGTGCGGCGCGGAGGGGGCCGACGCCGGCCGCCGTTCCGGCGGCGGCGCCCAAGCCTGCGATCTCCGTGGCCCCGGGCGGCGCAGAGGAACGCGTGCCGATCCACGGCCTCCGCAAGCGGATCTACGACAAGATGGCCAAGTCCAAGTCGACCGCCGCGCACTTCACGTACGTGGAGGAAGTGGACATGAGCCATCTTGCGCAGCTGCGCGAGCGGCTCAACGAGGCAGGATCGCGGAAGGGCGTCAAGCTGACGTTCCTGCCGTTCATCATCAAGGCATGCGTCGCGGCGCTGAAGGAGTTCCCCTCCCTAAACGCGACGGTGGACGACGAGCGGCAAGAGATCGTCCTGAAGCACTACTACAGCCTGGGCATCGCGACCGCGACGGACGAGGGCCTCACGGTCACGGTGGTCCACGAAGCGGACGGGAAGGACCTCTGGAGCCTCGCCCGGGAGATCGAGCGGCTCGCGACGGCGGCCCGGGACAAGAAGCTCTCCCTCCACGACGTCCAGGGCTCCACGTTCACGATCACCTCGCTCGGCAAGGAGGGCGGGATCCTGGCCACGCCGATCATCAACTGGCCCGAGGTCGCCATCCTGGGCATTCACAAGATCGAGAAGCGCCCGGTCGTCCGCGAGGACCACATCGTGGTCCGGGACATGATGTACGTGTCCTGCTCCTTCGACCACCGGATCATCGATGGCCACGTGGGCGCGGCGTTCGTGCAATCCGTGAAGAACTACCTAGAGCACCCCGCGATGCTCTTCGTGGGTCTAGAGTAGCCCGCGTCCTTGAGACAAGCTTCGAACCATTGGACAAAATGGGCCGCGGCTGCGGAAATCGCCGCAACCTGATGACCGAAGGCTCAGAAATTTATAAGTAAGTCTCGATGAATATGCAACGGACCGGAGAGATGCCATGAAGCTCCTTCGTGCCTGGATCCCCCTGGCCCTCGTCCTCGCCCTCGGCCTGACGGGCTTCCGCGCCGCCGCGGCGCCCGAGCCGGCTACCGTGCCCACGTGGCAGGTCGGGCAGGACGTCGGCTATGGGACCTCGGTGAACCTGACGACCCTCTTCGACACGTACGTCCGCCCCCTGATCACGGCGAACCCGAGCTCGATGAACATCACGTCGATCAACAAGCTGGACTTCACGGGCTCCTTCGACTCCTGGACGTACGACCGGGTCGCCCAGGCGACCGCGACGTACTACGAGCTCGACTCGCAGTCCGCGACGGGCCTCCAGTTCCACCTGAACGTGAACCTCACCATGCAGGGTCTGCCGACCGCGGGGACCTACACGGGCACCCCCAGCGGCTACGGCTTCTGCATCCCGCCCGCGATCCCGACCACGACGAAGACCGTGTCTGTCGTGGCGGACGGCAAGGTGCTGGCGGAGACCACGAGTGAGATCTACCAGCGGGTGTCCGACCTCTCCTACATCAACGACACCACGGCCGCCACGGTCAAGGCGAAGGTCGTCGTGAACGTCTACAACATCCCGACCCCCACGACGAACAGCACGACCTGCGTGGAGACGGTGACCTACGAGAGCCCGTCCTTCACCCTGACTGCGGACACCCAGAACCAAGTCCGCATGCTCTTCCAGCCGGCCTGGGACTACTTCGACTTCCCCATCTCGGACAACAAGACCTGGTGGGCCAACACGACCGCGACCGTGGGCGCCACGCTGTCCGGGACGGTCGACGTCCAGGGCCTGAGCAGCCAGGACGAGGCGGCGTTCTTCGACAACCTCACGAAGACGTTCCGAAGCGCGGGCCTCGCGGTCTCCGGGCTTAGCTCGTTCCCCATCGACCTGTCCAAGGTCACAATCAGTTCGCCCCTCGGTAGCATCGTGAACAACGGGGTCGTCAAGGACGTGGCCCTCCCGCTGAACGAGGAGCTCCGAGCCATTGCATCGGCCAAGACGCTCTCGGACAATGCAATCCACCCCGTGTACCTGATTACGGGCGCCTCGTACGAGTGCCCGGCGGCCAGCCTGTCCTCTCTCCCCGTGGGGTACGCCGCGGTGTACGCGCCGGACTTCCCGCGGGTCAACGGGGGTATGATCGTAGGCTACCAGCTCCTCGTCTGCCTCGGGTCGACGAGCCTCCCGGGATACGAGCTGACGAACACAGCGCCCGCGGACGCGCAGAAGAACATCGGCCGGACGGAGGCCACGTACAACCCCACGCCACCCTCCGCGGCGAACGCCCTCGCGGATTTCTTCACGCAGTCCCCCTACTGGGGCATCCTGCTCATCGTGGCGGTCGTGGTCGTCGTGGCCGCGCTCCTCGTGGTGCGCCGCCGGCGCCGGCCGACAGCCGCGCCGCCGCCTCCGCCGCCCCCGCCGGGCACTCCGTGATCGCGGCTCCCACCTGCTTCCCGAGCCCAAAGGCATAAGGTCAGGCCGTACCTTCGACCCGCCCGTGGCGCGACACGTCGACGTGGTGGTCATCGGAGGCGGGCCGGGAGGCTATCCCGCCGCAATCCGAGCGGCGCAGCTGGGGAAGAAGGTCCTCCTCGCAGAGCGGCATAAGCTCGGCGGGGAATGCCTGAACTACGGGTGCATCCCGAGCAAGGCCCTGATCCACGCATCCAACGTGGTCCAGTCGATCCGACGCGCGGCAGAGTGGGGTATCGATGCGGGTCCGGCCCGGGTGGACATGGCCCGCCTCCAGGCGTGGAAGCAGTCCGTGGTCGACAAGCTCGTGAACGGCGTGGCCCTCCTGGAGAAGGGCAACGACGTGGAGGTGGCCTTCGCGGAGGCATCCTTCCTCGACGCGAAGACGGTACGCCTGCGGTTCCCGGACGGCCGCGCGGAGGACGTGGAGTTCGGGGACGCGATCATCGCCACGGGCGGCCGGCCGACAGACCTGCCCGCGTTTCGCTTCGACGGGACGCGGGTCCTGAGCACGAAGGAGGCCTTGGAGCTCACCGCGATTCCGAAGGGACTCCTGGTGATCGGCGGCGGCATCTCGGGCCTCGAGATCGGCACCTTCTACGCAAAGCTCGGGACCAGGGTGGTCGTCATCGAGCTCTTGGAGCAGCTCCTGCCCGGGATGGATCCCGAGGTGGTCCGCATCGTGGAGCGGCACCTGAAGAAGCTCGGCGTCGAGTTTCACACGAGGTCCCAGGGAAAGTCCTGGCGTGAGGAGGGCGGCGAGGCGGTCGTCGAGGCCGAGACGCCCGAGGGACCCCTTACGGTCCGTACGGACGTCATCCTGGTCACGGTCGGGCGACGACCGAACACGGACGGCCTTGCGGCGGACAAGGCCGGAGTCAAGATGAACCCCAAGGGCTACGTCGAGGTGGACTCCCAACTCCGGACGTCGAACCGGCATGTGTTCGCCATCGGGGACGTCGTCGGTCAGCCGTTCCTGGCCCACAAGGCCACCATGGAGGGACTGACCGCCGCGGAGGTCATCGGCGGCCAGCCCGTCGAGGTGGACTACCGCGCCATGCCCTCCGCCATCTTCACGGATCCCGAGATCGCGACGGTCGGGATCCTCGAACCCCAGGCGGCCGCCGAGGGACGCGCGGTCAAGACGGCGCGGGTCTCCTTCGGCGCAATCGGCCGCGCGCTCGCCCAGGCCGAGGGCGACGGGTTCGTCAAGCTCGTATCCGATCCGGAGTCCAAGGTCCTCCTGGGCGCCGCGATCGTGGGACCCGACGCGAGCAACCTGATCAGCGAGCTCGCCTTGGCCATCGAGATGGGTGCGACGATCGAGGACCTGGCCCTCACGGTCCATCCCCACCCGACGCTCCCCGAGGCGATCATGGAGACCGCGGAGGCCGCGCTGGGCCAGGCCATCCACGTCCTGAACCGCTGACGGAGATCGGGGGAGCCATGCTCGAGACCACGGAGGCCGCCGGTGCGGCGGAGGTCGTCTTCCGCGACGCCTGGCTTCTGGACCTCGGGCGCATGGAGTACGGGAAGACGTGGGCGATCCAGAAGGCCCTCGTCCCGCAGCGCGGCGCGGACCGGATCCCGGACGGGCTCATCCTGGTGGAGCACGATCCCGTGGTCACCCTGGGCCGCCGCGGGTCGGACGACGACATCCTGGATCCCGGCCTGCCCGTCTTCCGGGTGGAACGGGGAGGCGAGGCCACGTACCACGGGCCCGGCCAGCTCGTCGGCTACCCCATCCTCAAGCTCCCGGACCGACTGGAGGTGAAGCGCCTTGTCACGGACCTCGAGGACGTGCTCATCCGTACGTGCGCGGACTTCGGCATCGCGGCGGGTCACGAGGGCCCCGAGCGAGGCGTTTGGGTGGAGGACCAGAAGATCGCGTCCCTGGGGCTCGCGGTGCAGCGGAACGTCACCTTCCACGGGTTCGCCCACAACGTGAACACGGACCTCTCCGCGTTCCTCAAGATCCGCCCGTGCGGCCATGCAGGTACGATCATGACGTCCATGGCCCGGCTGCTCGGCCACGAGGTGGACCTCGAGGACGTCAAGGCCTCCGTGATCGTCCACTTCCAGGGCGTCTTCGGGGTCACGCTCCGCCGGGTTTCCCTGGAGGAGCTGCTTCCGGAGGGGGCGCCGCCCGCGCCTGGCCCCGGAAGGCCTTGAGCTGCCGGATCATCTCGGGAAGAATCTGGAACAGGTCGCCGATGATTCCGTAGTCCGCGATCTCGAAGATGGCGGCCTTGGGGTCGCTGTTGATCGCCACGATCTTGGCGGCTTCCTGCATCCCGGCGAGGTGCTGGACCGCTCCGCTGATCCCGACCGCGATGTAGAGGTTGGGCCGCACGGTCTTTCCCGTCTGGCCGACCTGGAGGGCCTTGGGCACCCAGCCCAGGTCCACGGGCTTCCGCGACGATGCGACTGCGCCGCCGAGCAGCCCCGCGAGTTCCTCGAGGACCGCGAAGTTCTTCGGGTCGCCCAGGCCGAAGCCCCCGGAGACCAGGATCTTCGCGTCGTCGATCTTCCGGGTCTCATGGCTCTCCGTGGGTTTGAAATCCACGATCCGCGAGTCGAAGTCCGCGTCCACTAGGGGCACGGTCTCCCGCACGATCTCGCCCTGCCGCGTCGAATCGCGGGCGGGCGTGGGGAAGACGTTCCACCGGGCCGAGGCCATCTGGGGGCGGTGCTCCTCGCAGTGGATGTGGGCCAGGCTCTTCCCGCCGAAGGCGGGGCGAATCATGTCCAAGAATCCCTCGTCGGTCACGTCGAAGCGCACGCAGTCTGCGGCGAGGCCCGTGTCGATCGCGGCATGGAGGCGGCCGCCGAGGTCCCGCCCGTTCTTCGAGGCGCCGAAGAGGATGACCTCGGGATTGTACTTCCACCGCAGCGTCGCGAGGATCTTCGTGAAGGGGCGCGAGGTGTACACCTCGAGCCGCGGGTCCTCCACGAGGATCACGCGGTCGCAGCCGAACTCGATCCCGGCGCGCGCGAGGGGGTCCACCTTCCAGCCCGGCAGGATGCCGGTGAGTTCCGTCCCGCGCTTGTCCGCAATCCGCCGCGCCTCGCCGATGAGCTGCACGCTCACGTCGCGGAGCGCGCTGTTCCTCGCCTCGAGGAACACCCAGATCCCCTTGTGGGCCTCCGTGGGCGGGGGCGTCGGGTGCTCGTGGGTCACGGGATCGCCCGATCCTTGCGCAGCGCATCGAGCAGGAGGGAGACCGCGATTACGGGCTCCCCCTGGAAGATCTTGCCCTGGCGGCTCGGGAGCTGGACCGTGTCCACCTTGGCCACGATGGTCGGCGAGCCCTTGAGGCCGATCTGGGAGGGCTCGAGCCTCAGGTCCGCGGCGCTCCAGTGCGTGATCAGGCCCCCGCGCTTCACCCGGATCTTGCCGGTAAGGGTGGGCTCGCGGGGTTTGTTGCACCCGAAGTCCACGGTGACTACGCAGGGCATGCGGACCTCCCAGGTTTCCGCCCCGTCCTCGATCATCCGCACGCCGCGGACCCGGCCGTCCACAATCTCCACGGAGGAGCAGTACGTGATCTGCGGGATGTCCATGTGGCCCGCGATCCCTGGGCCCACGTGGCCCGTGGATGCGTCCGTGGTCTCCTCGCCGCAGAGGATGAGATCCACGTCCCCGACCTTCTCGATGGCCCGCGTCAGGGTGAGCGCCGTGGGGACCGTGTCCGAGCCGCCCAGGTTGCGGTCCGAAATCAGGAAGGCGCGGTCCGCGCCCATGGCGATGGCCCGCTCCAGGCTCTCGTCGAAGGAGGTCGGGCCCATGGACATGACGACAATCTCACCTCCGTTCTTCGCGCGCAGGGAGAGGGCCATCTCGAGCGCGTTCTGGTCCGGTGGGTTGATCTCGCTCGGGACGCCGACTCGCTTCAGCGTCTTGGTCACGGGATCGACCTGAAGCTCCTGGGCCTTGGGCACCTGCTTGATGCAGACGACGATCCGCAGCCCGCGCTTCCCGCCCGCGTCGGTCACATGGATCGCGCTCCCTTGAGGAGGTCCATGAGCAGCGCAAGCTTGGAGACGCCCGAGGCGTTCGCCTCCTTGAGCACGGTGTCCACGAGCCGGTCCCGCGCGGTCCCGTCCACGCGATAGATCCGCTCCGCCAAGTCAATCACGAGCCGGGGATACACGTCGAAGAGGCGTTCGTTCTTCAGATAGAGCGGCGTGCGCGAGAAGGCCTCGAGGTCCGTGAGCACGTTGCGCGCGCGGAGGAACCGCTCGTAGGCCGCCAGGTTCGCGGCGGTCATCCCTCCGGCCGCCCGCGCGGCGTCCACGGCCTCGCCCGCGGCCATGCCCGAGGCCATGGCGAGGTCCACGCCGCGGAACGTGTAGCCGTTATTGATCAGGAAGCCCGCGCTGTCCCCCGCCACGAGGACGCCCTCGCCCACGAGCTGCGGCGTCATCCGCCGGCCCAGCTCGGGGACCAGGTGGGCGCTGTACTCCACGAGCTTGCCGCCCTTCACGAGCTTCTGGACCGCCGGATGCATGCGGAACTTGGTCTGGACGTCCTGTACCTCGAGCTTCTTCCGCGCGAGGTCCTCGGACGAGATGACGAGCCCCAGGGAGATCGAGGCCTTGTTCGTGTACAGGAATCCACCGCCGCGGAGGCCAAGGGACGCATACCCTGCGTAAACGTAGGCGGCGCCTTCCTTCTCCCGGAGGGAGAAGCGCTCCTGGATGGTCTCCGCGGGGAGCTCGATCGTCTCCTTGACGCCCACGCTCACCTCCCGCGGCTCGAGGTCCGCCTTGAGTCCGGCCTTCCGCACGAGGGTCGAGGTCGCCCCCTCCGCGATCACGACGACGTCTGCGGCCACCCGGTCGTCCGGGCCCACGGTCACGCCCTTCACGCGGCCATCTTCCCGCCACAGGTCGTCCACACGTATGCCCGTGACGAGCATGGCGCCGGCCTCCTCGGCCTTCTTCGCGAGCCAGGCGTCGAACTTGGGCCGCAGCGCGGTGAAGCTCGCCGCCTTGCCTTCCGCGAGCTTGGGCGAGTCGAACGTGATCCCGAGGGAGGCGTCCTCCGTGAGGAATGCCATGTGCTCCTGGGTCACCAGGCGCTCCACGGGGCAATCCTTGGCCCACTCCGGGACCAGGTCGAACAGGGGCCAGGCGTAGATCCGCCCCCCGAACATGTTCTTCGCTCCGGGCGCGCGGCCCCGCTCAACGAGCAACACGGAGAACTTCTTCCGGGCCAGCGTGAGCGCCGCGGCGGATCCCGCCGGGCCGGCACCGACGACGATTGCATCAAAACGCTCCGCCATCGTACCTTGACCCGAGGCGGAAAAGCGGTGGGAGTAAAAGCCTTTGTGCGAGGGGTCATCCGTAGGGCGTCGGCCGGAGGCGGAACTCGCACCGCGCCCTCCCCTGCGCGCGGCACGCGATTTCCTCGCACAGGAGATTCTCCGCGAACACGGACTGCGCGGTGCCTGCGATCCAGCCGGCCAGCAGATGGCACACGGGCTTCTTGGAATCCCCGTACGCCTCCGCGACGGGGCTGTTCTCCAGGCCCACGAGGTAGCGTTGCGCCGCCGCGTCCTCCACGGTCACGCTCAGGCGACCCCAGCCGAGGAGGGAAATCGCCGCGATTCGCCTCCGCAGCACGTCGAGCGGATCGGAGGCGTCGACTGGCGAGGAGGCGAGGGACGTGACCAGGTCGTGCCCTTCCCGCGCGCTCTTCTCCCCCGCCAGGTACAGGAACCCTTTCGAGGAGAGTCCGACCGTGTCCTCAAGGTGCTTCTGCAGGTCGACGAAGGACTCGGGCCGCAGGAGCAGGAGCCGCTGATCGAAGACCCGGAATGTGCCGGCCTCAGGATTCCCCGCCAGGTTGGAGAGAAGCGACTGCCACAGCGTCTCAGCTCCGGGAGAGGCCGCATCGGGTGGAGGACCGGCTTTCCGGGGATTCGACTGCATGGTCTACGGAGCTCCGGCGAGCGCGGCTCCCGCCTCTAGTAGCTTTGGTCGCCGTTTCCGACGCTGAGAATGTCCGCCTCGGTCCCCGTCGGCCCTGTCCAACCCTTTATTAGCCGAACGCCGCTTCCGCGGGCGGGACCCATGCCCGAGCCTCCGAAACCCGATGCGTCCAAGATCCTCACCGCGGACGACCGCGTGGGCTTGGACAAATTCGAGTTCGACGAGGAGCCTTTCATCACGGTGGACACCCAGGTGTGCCGCACGTGCGAGGGCAAGCCCTGCCTCTACGTCTGCCCGACCAAGGTCTACCGCTTGGAGAAGGGCGAGCTCGTGTACAACACGGAAGGATGCATCGAGCTCGGTGCGTGCGTCGTCGTGTGCAAGCACATCGGAAACGGCGCGATCACCTGGTCCTATCCGCGCGGATCCTACGGGGTCGGTTTCCGCTTCGGCTGAGCCGCCGCGGTGGCGGAAGCGTGAACGCTAATAAGCCCCGGGTGCTTGCGTGGGACGGATGCTGGCGGAGAGGAAGCCGGAATGGCTGCGGGTCCGACCGCCCTCGGGGCAAACCTACGGGCACGTCAAGGGCCTGCTGCGGGGCCTGAACCTCCACACGGTGTGCGAGG
>CAZJIP010000001.1:29003-44360 GCA_964546105.1 uncultured Methanomassiliicoccales archaeon | reverse complement strand
ATCAAGGAGTACGTGAAGTGGATCAACCGCGCGAAGACGCCGCTCCATCCGGACCCCATCTACCTCGCGAAGCAGTCCGACGGCGTGCAAATCGAGGTGGCCATGCAGTACCACGACGGGTACAACGAGTCCATCTTCACCTTCGTGAACAACATCGACACGAAGGAGGGCGGCACCCACCTCATCGGCTTCAAGTCGGGCCTCGCGCGGGCGTTCATCAACTACGCGAAGGAGAACAAGTACCTCAAGGAGAACGAGAGCCTCGAGGGCGACGACGTCCGCGAGGGCCTCACGGCCATCCTGAGCGTCAAGATCCCCGACCCCCAGTTCGAGGGCCAGACCAAGATGAAGCTGGGGAACTCCGAGGTCAAGGGCATCGTGGAGTCGGGGATGTACGAGAAACTCACGGAGTACTTCCTGGAGAATCCCAAGGTCGCGGAGATCTGCATCCAGAAGGCGGTGCTCGCGGCCCAGGCCCGGGAGGCCGCGCGGAAGGCGCGAGAGCTCACGCGGCGCAAGGGGCTCTTGGATGGGTTCAACCTTCCCGGGAAGTTGGCCGACTGCCAGGAGCGAGACCCTGCGAAGGCGGAAATCTTCGTCGTGGAGGGCAACTCCGCGGGCGGATCCGCGAAGCAGGGACGGCGCCGCGAGTTCCAAGCCGTGCTCCCGCTTCGCGGCAAAATCCTCAATGTCGAGAAGGCGCGCTTGGATCAGATGCTGAAGAACGAGGGCATCCGCACGCTCATCCAGGCCATCGGCGCCGGCATTGGCGACGAGTTCGACGTCAACAAGGTGCGATACCACAAGGTGGTAACGGCGGCCGATGCGGACGTGGACGGACAGCATATCACGACCTTGCTCCTCACGCTCTTCTTCCGCTACATGCGTCCCATGATCGACGCGGGCTACGTGTACATCTCCCAGCCGCCCCTCTACAAGATCCGGAAGGGCAAGGACGTGTACTATGCGTACTCGGAGCGGGAGCGGGAGGAGCTGGGGAAGCGCCTCGGGGACAAGGGCGTCGTCTACCAGCGGTTCAAAGGGCTCGGCGAGATGAACGCGGAGGAACTCTGGGAGACCACGATGGACCCGGAGCGCCGCGTCCTCAAGCAGGTCACGATCGAGGACGCGGCGGCGGCGGACGGCCTGTTCTCCATCCTCATGGGGGAGGCCGTGGAGCCGCGACGCCAGTACATCCAGGATCACGCGAAGGAAGTCGTGAACCTGGACATCTAGGGTGACCCATGCCGGACGAGGAGGGAACGCAGGCCCCTGTACGGCGGGTCATCCCGCAGCCCATCGAAGACGAGATGCAGCGGTCGTACATCGACTACGCCGTCTCCGTCATCGTCTCCCGTGCGATCCCGGACGCGCGGGACGGGCTCAAACCGGTCCAGCGGCGCATCCTGCACGGGATGAACGAGCTCGGGATGAGCTCGGGCGGTCAGTACAAGAAGGCCGCGCGCGTAGTCGGAGAAATCCTTGGAAAGTACCATCCGCACGGCGACCTCGCGGTATATGACACCCTGGCGCGGATGGTCCAGGACTTCTCCCTCCGCTACCCGCTCGTCGACGGCCAGGGGAACTGGGGGAGCACGGAGGATGAGCCCGCGGCCATGCGGTACACGGAGTGCCGCCTCGCGAAGACCGCGGAGGCCATGCTCGAGGACATCGAGAAGGAGACGGTCGACTGGATGGACAACTTCGACGGGACCCTCAAGGAGCCCGGGGTCCTCCCCGCCAAGTTCCCAAACCTGCTCGTGAACGGTTCCAGCGGGATCGCGGTCGGCATGGCGACCAACATGCCGCCCCACAACCTGGGCGAGGTCGTCGACGCGCTCATCGTGCTCATCGACCGTCCCGAGGCGGATCTGGCGGACCTCTTCGATCCGCAGAAGGGGCCCGTCCGCGGACCCGACTTCCCGACCGGCGGCATC
Organism: uncultured Methanomassiliicoccales archaeon; assembly: GCA_964546105.1. Taxonomy (GTDB): domain Archaea; phylum Thermoplasmatota; class Thermoplasmata; order RBG-16-68-12; family RBG-16-68-12; genus RBG-16-68-12. The sequence continues at coordinate 42,423 of CAZJIP010000001.1, read as the reverse complement.
CTGTACGGGATCGAGGGCGTCGCGGAGGCTTACAAGACGGGGCGCGGCCTCATCTCGATCCGCGCCCGGGCCGAATTTGAGGAGGCCGGCCACGACAAGGTCCGCATCGTGATCACCGAGATCCCCTACATGGTCAACAAGGCCTCCCTCGTGGAATCCATCGCCCTCCTGGTCAAGTCGAAAAAGATCGAGGGCGTGACGGACCTCCGGGACGAGAGCGACCGCGAAGGGATGCGAATCGTGTTGGAGCTCAAGCGGGACGCGGTGGAGGACGTCGTCCTCAACCAGCTGTACCACCACACCCAGATGGAGACCACGTTCGGCGTGATCAACCTCGCTCTGGTCGATGGCAAGCCCAAGTACCTCTCCCTGAAGGAGGAACTCCAGGTCTACATCGACCACCGGGCGTCCGTCATCCGGCGCCGCACGGAGTTCGACCTGCGCAAGGCGCGCGAGCGGCTGCACATCGTCGAGGGCCTGATCACGGCCGTCGACCACCTGGACGAGGTCATCCGCCTCATCCGGCATTCCCATACCGTGGACGAGGCACGCTCGGGCCTCATGAGCCGCTACCTCCTGAGCGAGGCCCAGGCCAACGCGATCCTCGCCATGACCCTGCGTCAGCTGACCGGCCTCGAGATCGAGAAGCTGCGGCAGGAGCAGCGCGACCTGACCCAGAAGATCGAGGACCTCGAGGCCATCCTGGCGTCGCGCGAGAGGATCCTGGGCATCATCAAGACGGAGCTCGCGGAGCTCAAGGCGAAGTTCGGGGACGCGCGGCGCACGTCCATCGAGCTCCACGCCGCGGACATGGAGATCGAGGACCTGATCCCCGAAGAGGACGTCGTCGTCACGATCACGAACACAGGCTACGTCAAGCGGATTCCCGTGACCGCGTACCGAACCCAGAAGAGGGGCGGCAAGGGCGTCACGGGCATGGAGACCAAGGAGGAGGACTTCGTCGTCAACCTCTTCACGGCGTCCACGCACGATTACATCCTGTTCTTCACGAGCCGGGGCCAGTGCTACTGGCTCAAGACGTACAAGATCCCCGTGGGCTCGAGGTACGCGAAGGGCAAGCCCATCGTGAACCTGCTCCCGCGCCTCGAGCCCAACGAGAAGGTCCTGGACATGATCGCAGTGCGGGAGTTCGACCCGCTGCGGACCATCGTCTTCGCGACCAAGCTCGGGCGGATCAAGCAGACGCGGCTGGACGCGTTCCAGCGGCCCAACATCCGCGGGATCCGCGCAATCGAGCTGAACGAGGGCGACGAACTGGTCGAGGCGCGGATCGCGGACGGCGACGAGGAGGCCATCCTGGCCAGCGCGGGCGGCTATGCGAACCGGTTCGCCCTGAGCGAGGTACGCTCCATGGGCCGGACCGCGGCGGGCGTCCGCGGCATGCGGCTCCGCAAGGAGGACCGGGTGGTCTCCATGGCCCTCGTGAAGAGCGAGGAGACCGAGCTGCTGACGATCCTCGAGGCGGGTCTGGGGAAGCGGACCAAGGTCAAGGAGTACCGCAAGACCCGCCGCGGCAGCCAGGGCGTCCAGACCACGAACGTGAAGACCGCGAAGAGCGCCGTGGTCGGCGTGCTCGAGGTCGAACCCGGGGACGAGATCCTCGTGACCACGGTGGGCGGCGTCGTCATCCGGTGCCCCGTGGACGACATCCGGGAGACCGGGCGGGCCGCGAAGGGCGTGCGCATCCAGCGTCTCGGCGAGGGCGACAAGATCTCCGCGGTCGTGCGCTTGGTGACCTCCCAGGAGGAGGACGCCGTCGGCGAAGGGACACCATCCGCCTCGAAAGAGCCGCCCGCAGATCCCGACTCGCGAGGCTGACCTAGCCGGGCCACTGCACGTCGATGCCGAGCCCAGGCTTGTCCGACGCGACGAGATGCCCGCGTTTGAACTCGAGGCCCGAGGACGGGTCCGAGGCCATGTTGAAATGGGAATCCAGGTCGAGCCACCGCACGTTGGGCGATGCGAGGGCGAAGTGGAGCCCCGCCGCGATGGAGAGCGCGGGCTCGCTCATGCAGCCCACCATGGTCCGGTAGCCCGCGGAGGCACAGATCGTGTCGACCTCCATGGCCCGCGCGATCCCCCCGTGCTTCATGAGCTTCAGGTTGACCGCCTTCGCGGCGTTCGCCCACCGCACCTTCTTCGCGTCGTCCGGGGTGAGGACCATCTCGTCCGCCATGATCGGGATGGGCGAGGACTCCGTGAGGACGCGCATCCCCTCGACGTCCGCCGCGGGGACGGGCTGCTCGAAGAGGACCACGTTCAGCTCACGCGCGGCGCGGGCGAAGGAGAGCGCTTGGCCCCACGTGTATCCCTCGTTGCCGTCCACGCGGAGCTCCACCTCGGGCCCGACCGCGGTCCGGATATCCCGGAGCCGCTCGAGGTCGGCCCGCGGATCCCTCCCGACCTTGATCTTCAGCGCGCGGAATCCTTGCTGCGTCCACCGCACGGCCCGGTCCACCGCGTCCCGCGTGGACATGATCCCGATGGTCATGTCCGTGATCATGCGGTCCCGGGTCCCGCCCAGGTAGCGGTACAGAGGGAGGCCAGCGACCTGCGCCGACAGGTCGTGCACGGCGATGTCCACGGCCGCCTTGGCCGAGGGATTGCCGGGGACGAGCTTGTCCATGCGGTCCGCGACCTCCCGAGGATGGTGGAACTCGAAGTCCTTGAGGCCCGCGACCAGGGTCTTCAGAGCCTCCTTCATGGTCATGGAGGTCTCGCGGGTCACCTCGCTGGGCGCCCCGCAACCTTGACCCGTGAGGCCGCCCGAGTGGACGAAGACCCAGAAAGTCTCCGCGACGTCGGACGATCCCCGAGCGATCGTGAACGTCTCCTTCCTAGGGATCGTGAGGGCCGCGTGCTCGATGAGCTCGATCTGCATCCGGCCTCGGGAGACGCGAGCGCCGATATCAAGATAGCCTCCCGCGGCTCCGGTCCGGCGGCGGCGCACTTCGTCGCGGGCCGTCTGTCTTTCGGATAACCGAAATTATCATTGGATTGCGAATAACTTGCCCATAGATTCTTATAGGCTCCACGAGTCGCGCGGGACCGAAGGCCATGGCTTCCGAGGGGGACCGCGCTTCCAGGGGAGCGCCGACGGCGACCGCTGCGCCCCAGCTCGTCCTCCTGGGAGCGAACCACCGCACGGCTTCCCTAGAGGAGCGCGAGGCCCTCCTCCGTCGGGCCACGTATCCCCGCCTGCGGGCCGCCGGCGGCTCTCCGCCGCCGTGGACGGATCTCGTCCTGCTCACCACATGCAACCGGATCGAGGCCTACCTGGTCACCACGAGTCCTCGCGAGGCCACCCGTGTCGTGCGGAAGGCGCTCGAGGTTTCGGATTCCAGTTCCGATCTTTACGTCCTCACAGGACGGGAGGCGGCAGCCCATCTCCTCCGCGTGGCATCGGGGCTCGACTCCCTGGCCCAAGGGGAGTCCCAGGTCGCGGCGCAGGTCCGCAAGGCGCCCTCCCTGCGACCCAAGGCATTTCGACGGTCGCCCCTCCTAGCGGGCGTCTTCGAGCGAGCGGCACGCGAGGCGCCCCAGATCCGCCGCCTCGCCGGCCTCGAGGGGAAGGACGTCTCCGCCAGCCATGCCGCCCTCCGGTTCATCGAAGCGTCCGTACCCGTGCCTCGTCCCACGATTGCCCTGCTCGGAACCGGCAAGATGGCCCGGATCGCCGCGGGTTCCCTCCGCGAGCACGCGACCATCCTGGTCGCGAACCGGGACCCGCAGCGCGCGCGGGAGGTCGCGAAAGGACTCGGCGGGGCCGGCTACGGCCTCTCCGAGCTGGACGCCGTCCTGGAGGCCGCGGACGTCGTCCTCGCCGCCACCGCGACGCGCAAGCCGCTCGTCTCCGCCAGCCGAGTCCTGCGCGTCCTGGCGCGCCGATCCGGCCGTCCTCTCTGGTTTATCGATCTGGGCTTCCCGCGTAACATCGACCCCGCGAGCCGGACGCTGCCCGGCGTCACCCTCGTGGACATCGACGCTCTCGCACCCTGGGGCGCTCAACCGCTTCCCCCGGCCGCCTTGGCGCGGGCCGAGGCGCGGATCCGTGCCGAGGCCGAGAGCCTCGTGAACAGCCTTCGCCCGGCAACCACGGCGGACATCGCAGCCCTGCGGAGGACCGCGGAGGCCATCCGACGCCGCGAGGTGGACGAGGCCCTCGCCCGCCTGCCAACCCTCAGCGAGTCCGACCGCGCGGTCGTCGACAAGCTCGCGACCCGCCTCGTGAACCGCTTCCTCCACGGCCCCACGAAGCGGCTGCGGTCCTTCCCCGAATCCGCCCGTCTCGAGATCGTCGAGGAAATCCTGCGCGGCATGGGGGGGACGCCGGGGTGACGGACCGACTGCGCGTGGGGACGCGGGGGAGCCCCCTGGCCCTGGCGCAGACCGAGGAGGCCCTGAGCCACCTCCGCAAGGCCCACGCGGACCTGGAGTTCGAGACCGTGGAGATCCGCACGCACGGCGACGAGGGATACCGCGAGGATCTCGGCACCCCCTGGGATGGCAAGCGCGCGTTCACGAAGCGCATCGAGGAGGCGCTCCGGGACGGGAAAGTGGACCTCGCGGTCCATAGCCTGAAGGATGTCCCCACAGAGTCCGTGCCGGGTCTCGAGATGACCGCGGTGCCGCCCCGCGCGGATCCGCGCGACGCCTTGGTCGCGGGCGCGAACCGTTCCCTCTCCAGCCTTCCCCCGGGGACCCGCGTGGGCACGAGCAGCCTCCGGCGGAAGGCCCAGCTGCTCGCCGAGTGGCCTCAGCTTCGAATCGTCGACCTCCGCGGGAACGTCGGGACGCGGCTGCGCCGCCTGGATGCCCAGGAGTACGACGCGGTCGTCGTGGCCGCGGCGGGACTCGCGCGACTGGGTCTCGGCGAGCGCAGACCGCAGCCCATCGATCCCGCCCTCGTCACCCCGGCGCCGGGCCAAGGCGCCCTGGCCATCGAGACCCGGACCGCGGACGCGCATCTGCACGCCCTCATCAAGGCGATCGATGATCCCGCCGCGCGGACCGCGACGGACGCGGAGCGCAGCCTGAGCGCTCGCCTGGGAGGCGGCTGCAACGTGCCCTTCGGCGCCCTGGCGACTCTGGAGGAAGGATCGCTCCTCTTGCGCGCCATGGTGGCCTCCCCGGACGGCCGTCGGATCGTGCGCGCGATGCGCCAGGCGCCCGCGGGCGAGGCGCAGGCCACGGTAGACGCGGTCGCGGCGCGTCTCCTCGAGGGCGGCGCGGACGAAATCCTGCGGGAGGCGTCCTGATGGAAGGCGACGCGCTGGCCGGGCGGACCATCCTCGTCGCGGGCTCCGAGGACCGCGTGCCCGTCCTCACGGAAGCCCTGACCCGGGAGGGCGCATCGGTCATCCCGTTTCCCACGATCCGCATCGTGCCGCCCGAGGACCTGGCTCCCCTGGACGCGGCCCTGCAGGACTGGGCGTCCTTCGACTGGATTGTCTTCACGAGCGCCCACGGCGTGACTGCGGTTGCCGAACGCGCCCGGATCCTCCACATCGACCTGAGGAAGACCCGCGGGCGCATTGCCGCGGTCGGGCCCGTCACGCGGGCCGCCCTGCAACGGAACGGCCTCCCCGCGGACGTCGTGCCGGCGGAGTACATCACGGACGCCATCGCGGACGTCATGGGAAATGTGGCAGGGAAGCGAATCCTGCTCCCGCGATCCCGTCTCTCGCGGCAGTCCCTACCGGACACGCTGAAATCCCGCGGCGCCGAGGTAGTCCAGGTCAACGCCTACGAAGCCGTGCCCGCGGAGTCGCAGCCCGAGATACCCCTCCCGCGCACGATCGACTACGTCGTGTTCACGAGCCCGTCCTCCGCGGAGAACCTATCCGCCCTAGTCACGGAAAAGGAACTCGTCCGCCTGCTCGAGCGCACCCCCGCGGCGACGATCGGACCGGTCACCGCCGAGGCGGCTCGCAATCTGGGCTTCCGCATCGCCCTCGTCGCCCCGGAGCACACGATCGACGGGCTCGTGAAGAGCCTGGTGGAGCTGAGATCCCATGAGTGAGTTCAAGATTCCCGCGCCCAAGCAGCGCCTTCGCCGCCTTCGGCAGAGCGAGGCCATCCGCTCCCTCGTCCGAGAGACCGCGGCGGAGGTCGGCCATCTCGTGCAGCCCCTCTTCGTCCGCGAGGACGGATCGATCCCGGCGGAAATCCCTTCCATGCCGGGCATCCGCCGCCTCACCATCGGGGAAACGGGACGCGAGGCGAAGGAGCTCTCCGATTTGGGTGTGCCCGCGGTCATCCTCTTCGGCCTCCCGTCAGACAAGGATCCCCTCGCCCGCGGCGCCTACGACGAGGGCGGCGTAGTCCAGGAGGCCATCCGGACGGTCAAGCGGACGGCGCCCGAGCTGACGGTCCTCGCGGACGTCTGCCTGTGCGAGTACACGGACCACGGACACTGCGGCGTCGTGCGGAACGGGAAGATCGACAACGACGCCTCCCTGGAACTCCTCGCCCGCACCGCCGTGAGCCAGGCCGCCGCCGGAGCCGACATGGTGGCCCCGAGCGCCATGATGGACGGCCAGGTCGCCGCGATTCGTTCCGCTCTGGACCAGGCGGGCTTCGAGGACACGATCATCCTCGCGTACGCCGCGAAGCACGCGTCCGCGTTCTACGGTCCCTTCCGGGAGGCGGCGGGTTCGTCCCCCAAGTTCGGGGACCGCCGCAGCTACCAGAAGGATCCCGCGAACCTACGCGAGTCCCTCCGCGAAATCGGCCTCGACCTGGAGGAGGGCGCGGACATCGTCATGGTCAAGCCCGCCCTGCCGTACCTAGACGTCCTGCGCGCGGCCCGCGAAAGGTTCGACGCGCCCCTGGCCGCGTACGCAGTGAGCGGCGAGTACTCCCTGATCAAGGCCGCCGCGGAGCGCGGCTGGGTGGACGAGCGCGCCATCGTAGAGGAAACCCTGACCGCGATTCGCCGCGCCGGGGCCGATCTCATCCTGACGTACCATGCAAAGGACGTTGCCCGGTGGCGGGGAGGGAAGGACCATGGCTGACGAGGCCGCGCCGCGTCACGGAGCGCACGGGGATTCCAAAGAGCCGCGGGAGTTCGTCAAGTACACCTTCTACAAGCTCCGCCCGGAGTGGCGGCTCCTTTCCGCGGACGTGAAGAAGAAGCAGAAGGCGGAGTTCGCCGCGCTCCTCCACGATCTGGAGGACGAGATCATCCTCCGGACGTACTCGCTGGTCGGAATCCGCGCGGACACGGACTTCATGCTCTGGAGCGTCGACCCGCACCTGGAGACGTTCCGGGACCTCGCCCGCCGCGTGTCGTCCACGGAACTCGGCCACTACCTGGACGCGGCGTACGCGTACCTCGCGGCCACCCGGCCCTCGGAGTACTTCGGCGGTTCCTCCCCAGCCTCCGAGGAGCGTGCCGCAACGAAGGCGCTTCCCCGCGGCTCGCGGTACCTCTTCGTCTATCCGTTCTGGAAGAAGCGGGAATGGTACTCCCTCCCGTTCGAGAAGCGGCAGGAGATGATGCGGGACCATTTCCGCATCGGCCACAAGTACGCCGACGTGAAGATCCACACCGCATACTCCTTCGGCCTCGACGACCAGGAGTTCATGCTCTCGTTCGAGGCGGACGAGCCCCTGGACTTCCTGGACCTCGTCATGGACCTCCGGCCCAGCGAGGCGAGCAAGTACACGGAGTGGGAGACGCCCATCTTCACCTGCCTTCTGTCCACCCCGGAGCAGATGCTGGACGCGCTGGGGATCTGACATGGTCACGGAGATCCCGCGCGCTGCGCGGTCCGAGAAGCTGTTCGCCCGGGCTCGGGAGAGCCTGGTGGGCGGCGTGGACAGCCCCGTGCGGGCGTTCGCGTCCGTGGGCGGCACGCCGCGCTTCATGGTCCGCGGGAAAGGAGCTCGCCTCTACGACGCGGACGGGGCCAGCTACCTCGACTTCTGTAACTCCTGGGGGGCGCTCCTCCTGGGCCACGCCCACCCCGACGTCGTCCGGGCCGTGCGAGACGCCGCGGGCCGCGGCACGAGCTTCGGCGCCGCGACGGAATCCGAGGTGCGTCTCGCGGAGAGAGTGAAGGCACTCGTGCCCTCCATCGAGCTCCTCCGGTTCGTCAGCTCGGGCACGGAGGCCACCATGTCCGCGGTCCGCGCGGCGCGCGGATTCACGGGACGAGCCAAGGTGGTCCTCTTCGAAGGCGGCTACCATGGCCACGCGGACCAGTTCCTCGTGAAGGCGGGCTCCGGGGTCGCCGCGGCGGGCCTTCCCGGTTCCGCCGGCGTCCCCGAGGGCACGGTCCGAGACACGCTCCTGGCACCCTACAACGACCTCGGCGCCGTGGAGGACCTGTACCGCAGCCAGGGGGACGACATCGCCGCGGTCCTCGTGGAGCCCGTGGCGGGCAACATGGGCGTGGTGCCGCCCGAACCGGGCTTCCTGGAGGGACTCCGCAAGCTCACCGCGGACCATGGCAGCGTCCTCATCTTCGACGAGGTGATCACAGGATTCCGCTTGGCCCCGGGCGGCGTCCAGGCCCGGTACGGGGTGCACCCTGACCTCACGTGCCTCGGGAAGATTCTCGGCCATGGCCTCCCAGTTGCCGCATACGGCGGGCGGCGGGAGATCATGGAGCGGGTAGCTCCCTTGGGCCCAGTTTACCAGGCGGGCACGCTATCGGGAAATCCGCTGGCCATGGCAGCGGGGCTCGCGGCGCTGCGGCACGTCCGCCCCTCGCTGTACTCGGCCCTCGAACGGAACGGGGCGCGGCTGGCGAAAGGACTCTCGGACGGAGCCACGGATGCGGGCGTCCCCCTGCGCATCCAGCGAATCGGGTCCATGGTGGGCCTCTTCCTCCTCGACACGCCCGTGCGCAACTACGACGAGGCGCGCGCCATGGACAAGTCGGCGTATGCGCGCTTCTTCTGGGCCCTGATGCGCCGTGGCGTGTACCTGCCTCCCGCGCCGTTCGAGACGGCCTTCCTCTCCTCGCCCCAGACGGTGTCCGACATCGACCGGACCCTCGAGGGCGCGGCCGCGGCATTCAGGGAGATCGGAGGCGCCGCATGAAGGACCGGTTCCTCCGCGCGTGCTGGCGGGAGCCCGTGGACCGCACGCCCGTCTGGTTCATGCGCCAGGCGGGCCGCTCCTCGTCCGCCTACCGCGCACTGCGGGCCGAGCACGGGATGCTCGAGCTGGCGAAGGACCCGAGGCTCGCGGCGGAGATTACCCTCCAGCCCGTGCAAGAGCTCGGTGTCGACGCGGCGATCCTGTTCTCCGACCTCCTCCTGCCTCTGGAGGCCACGGGCAGGACGGTGACTCTCGACGAGGACAGCGGCCCCCGGCTCTCCCCTCCGATCCGCACGGCCGCGGACATCGAGCGATTGGGCTCCCTGGATCCGGAGAAGCATCTCCCCTTCGTCCTCGAGACGATTCGCCGCGTGCGGACGAAGGCCGACGTCCCGCTCATCGGCTTTGCGGGGGCGCCCTTCACGCTCGCGAGCTACCTCATCGAGGGTGGCGGGTCCAAGGACTTCCTCGAGACGAAGCGCTTCCTGCACGCCGAGCCCGACGCCTGGAAGGGCCTCATGGCCCACCTTGCGGAGAACCTCGGCGCATACCTGCGCGCTCAGGCGGACGCGGGGGCCCAAGCCCTCCAGGTCTTCGACAGCTGGGCGGGCGCGCTGTCCCCCTTCGACTACGCGACGCATGTGGCTCCTTGGAGTGCCAAGCTCCTGCGTTCCCTCGACGAAACGGACGTGCCCGTGATCCACTTCGGCACGAATACCGCGGGCTTCCTCGAGTCGTTCGCGTCGGCCGGCGGGGACGTAATCGGCGTGGACTGGCGCGTGCCACTGGACCGGGCGTGGCAGTGGATTGGGGAGGACCGCGCCATCCAAGGCAACCTCGACCCCGCGGCGCTCCTCGGTCCCCCCGAAGCGTGGCGGTCCCAGGCGGACGACGTACTCCGCCGCGCGAACGGCCGCCCGGGTCACATCTTCAACCTGGGCCATGGAGTGCTACCGCAAACGCCCCGCGAGGCTCTCAAGGCCCTCGTCCACTTCGTTCACGATCGCAAGGATGGGTGAGGAGGTCCGAACCATGCCGAAGGAGACCACCGCAATCCTGACCATGGCGCTGGGCGGTCCGAACTCCTTGGACGACGTAGGGCCGTACCTGGCCGACATCCGCCGCGGACGGCCGACGCCGCCGGCGCTCGTCGAGGAATTCCGGGAGCGATACCGGCGGATCGGCGGGAGATCGCCCCTGCCGGACATCTCGACGGCCCAGGCGAGGGGGCTCGAGGCGGCGCTGACCTCTCAGGGATTCCCCGTCCGCGCCTACGTGGGCATGAGGCACTGGCATCCCTACATCGCGGAGGCCGTCGCGCAGATCGCGGCGGATGGCATCCGCAAGGCCGTGGCCTTCTGCCTGACGCCGTACTATTCGCGGATGAGCGTCGGAGCGTACCTCGACGCGGCGAGACAGGCGATCAAGGAGCAGGATCTGGCCCTGGAGCTCGCCGCGATCGACAGCTGGGACGACGCGCCGGGACTCGCGGACGCGTTTGCCGCCAAAGTCGCGGCCGGCATCGCCGCGTTCGCCCGCCAGGGTTTCCCGAACCCCTACGTCCTGTTCACGGCCCACAGCCTCCCGCGGACGATCATCGAGGCGGGCGATCCCTATGAGCGGGAGCTGCGGGAGACGATGGAGGCCATCCGCGCGCGCCTGCCCCCGATCCGTTCGAGCATGGCATACCAGAGCGCCGGCCGCACCGCGGATCCCTGGCTCGGTCCGCCATTCGAGTCGGTCATCCAGGAACTCGGACAGGAGGGAGAGAAGGCCATCCTCGTCGTCCCCTTCGGCTTCATCTCGGATCACCTCGAGATCCTCTTCGACGTAGACATCGAGGCGAAGGAACTCGCGGAGAAGGTAGGCGTCCGCCTCGAGCGCACGCAATCCCTGAACGCAGACCCGACCTTCGTGGCCGCCATGGCCGCGGCGGTCCGTCCGAGGCTGACGCCATGACGCGGCGCGTGGCCATCCTAGGCGGCGGCATCACCGGATTGTCGGCGGCCTATGCGCTCCGCAAGGCGGTCCCCTCCCCGGAACGACTCGCAATCACCCTGATTGAGGGAGGAAGGGCCCTCGGCGGTTCCTTGGCCACGGAGCGCCAGGACGGTTTCCTGTTGGAGCGAGGCGCTGACTCGTTCCTCACGCTCAAGCCGCAGGGGATTGCACTGGCCCGAGAGCTTGGCCTGGGAGACCATATCGAGGGCATGGCCCGCCGCGGCATCTACGGCGTCCGGGACGGCACACTCCATCCTCTGCCCCAAGGACTCGACATGATGGCTACGCCGCGCCTGGGGTCACTGGCGCGCACGCGCCTCCTCTCGACCCGCGGGAAGGTCCGGGCGGCGATGGACCTCGTCCTGCCCGCCCGGAGGGACGTGGAAGACGAGAGCCTCGCCTCCTTCGTCCGTCGGCGGCTCGGGGACGAGGTGCTGGACCGTATCGCCGAGCCCATGGTCGCGGGCATCCACGCGGGGGATGCGGAGAAGCTGAGCATGAACAGTCTCCTCCCCCAGTTCGTCGCCCACGAGCGGGCATACCGCAGTGTAATCCGCGGCCTAAGGGAGTCCGCAGTACCGTCCCGGCCCGCGGACCCGGCCATGCCGCGGCCCTTCGCGACCCTCCGCGACGGGATGGGAAGGCTCGCGGACGCCCTGGTGGAACGGACGCCCTCGGTCGAGCACAGACTGCAGACTCCGGACGCCCGCATCGAACAAGGGAAGGAGGACGGTTTCCGAATCGTCACGCAGGACGGTAACGTCCTCGAGGCGGACGCGATCCTTCTGGCCACGCCGGCCTTCGCCTCCGCGCATCTGCTCCAGGGTTTCGCGCCGAAACTTGCGGACGCCCTCCGGCAGATCCCCTACACCTCGTCCGCGGCCATCTCCCTCGCGTTCCGCGCGGATGCCTGCCGGGCTCTCGACGGGACCGGGTTTCTTGTGCCGCGGTCGGAAGGCATCCGATTGAGGGCTTGCACCTGGTCCTCGGCCAAGTTCGAGGGCCGCGCGCCCAGGGGGCACGTCCTCCTCCGCGCGTTCTATGGCGGTGCGCGAGAGGAATCCGTGTTGAACCGGTCCGACCCGGATCTCGTGGCCCTGGCCATCGAGGAGCTGAGGCCCCTCATGCAGTTGCGCGCACCGCCCGAACTGACGCGGGTCCATCGCTGGCCCGGGGTGCATCCCCAGTACGAGGTCGGGCACAGGGCCCGCGTGGCCGCCATCGAGGCGGCGAACTCGGAGGTCCCCGGCGTCTTCCTCGCGGGCAGCGCCTACCGGGGCATCGGCATCCCCGACTGCATCGAGGATGCGCAGCGCGCGGTCGGGCACGTCCTTCATTTCCTGCGCCCGGAGACGACCATGGCGGAGGCCCTCGCATGATGCACCGGGATGGACCACCCGTCGGCCGGCCCCTCGCAGACTATTCCCAGGCGCCCCTCATCACAATCTGGGAGACGACGCGGGCGTGCGATCTCGCGTGCATCCACTGCCGCGCGTCCGCGCAGACGCTTCCCGATCCGGCGCAGCTGACCACGGAGGAGGGATACCGCCTCCTCGACGCGGTCCGGCGGTTCGGACGCGGCCTCTTCGTCATGACGGGAGGCGATCCGCTCAAGCGGCCCGACATCGCTGACCTCCTGGGCTACGCGATGGACCGCGGACTCATCACGGCCCTCAGTCCGAGCGGGACCCCCCTCCTGACGCGGGACCATCTGGAGCCCATGGTCCGGGCGGGCCTCCGGACCGTCTCGATCAGCGTGGACGGCTCCACGGCGACGGTTCACGATGCGTTCCGCGGCGTGTCCGGTTCCTTCGGCTGGAGCACCGCGGGAATCCGGATGGCCAAGGACCTCGGGCTGGAGGTCCAGATCAACACGACGGTCTCCCGCTACAACGTGGAGGACCTGCCCGCGATCGCGGACCTCGTGACCCGCTTCGGAGCGTCCCGGTGGAGCGTCTTCTTCCTCGTGCCGACGGGACGCGGGCAGGCCTCCGACATGGTCTCCGCGGACCAAGGAGAGCGGGTCCTGCACTGGCTCTACGACCTCACCAAGACCGCGCCGTTCCACGTCAAGACGACGGAGGCGCAGCACTACCGCCGCGTCGCAATCGAGCGCGAGGCGGCCGAGCAGGGCATCACGCCCCCCGAAGTCCTCGAGCGCAGCCGGACGGCTGGCGGGCGATTCGCCCCCGGCGTGAACAGCGGCAACGGCTTCCTGTTCATCTCCCACCGCGGCGACATCCAGCCTTCCGGCTTCCTGCCCATCCCCGCGGGCAACGTGCGCGGCGACGACCTCGTCCGGGTGTACCGCGAAGCTCCCCTCTTCCGCACCCTCCGCGACCCGTC
>CAZJIP010000001.1:0-28903 GCA_964546105.1 uncultured Methanomassiliicoccales archaeon | reverse complement strand
AACTCGATGAAGAGCTCGTTCACCGCGAGCCAGTAGCGCCGCGGGACGACGGCCATCAGGGCGGCCTCCGTCTTCTCCGGGGCCTTCGTGCTCACGAGGCCGAGGCGGTTGCTCACCCGATGGACGTGCGTGTCCACGGGGATGCGCGGGATGCCGAACCCGTAGACGAGGACGCAGTTCGCCGTCTTCGAACCCACCTGGGGCAGGTCCATGAGCTCTTCGTACGTGGAAGGGACGCGGCCGCCGTACCGCTCCACGAGGATCCGACTCACGCGCTGGATCTGGGGCGCCTTCTGGTGGTAGAAACCTACGGGTCGGATAAGGCGCTCCACGTCCTCGGTGTCCGCCGCCGCGAGCGCGGGTGCGTCCGGATACTTCGCGAACAGCTGGTCCGTCGCCTTCTCCGTCATCTCGTCCCGGGTGCGCTGGGAGAGGATCGTGCCCACGAGGACGCGGAACGGATCCTCGGTCCGCGCCGTAATCTTCGCAAGCGCCGTGTTCCCCCGCCGCAGGTCTCCCTCGGGCAGATAGCGGTGCCGCAGGTCGCCCATGATAGCGGCGATCCGGTCACGGGCGCGCGTCGAGGTGGTCAAGGGCCTCCCCTGCAGTGTAGATGGACCCCGTGATGAGCACGAGGTCGTCCTTAGCGGCCTCGGCCAGGGCGCGGTCGATGGCGTCCGCAACGGCAGGAACGACCTCCGAGGGAGCGTAGCGGCGAAACGCGGAAGCCACCTCCTCGGGATGGTAGGCGCGGTGGCTCTTGGGCCGGCAGGCGATCACCCGGCTCGCGAGGGGGCCCAGGGACGCAGTGATCGAGGCCAGGTCCTTGTCCGCCAGGATGCCCGTGACCAAGATGCATTTCCTCTCAGGGAAGAGCTCCGAGTAGGCCGCGGCCAGTGCCGCGGCGGCGGGGCCGTTGTGGGCCCCGTCGATGATCACGAGCGGGTTCTCCCGAATCTTTTGGAACCGGGCGGGCCAGCGTACGGCCGCGATCCCCGAGACGATGGCCGCATCGGGGATCTCGATACCCGTCTTCCGGAACTCCGTGAGGGCCGCGACCGCCAGGCCCACGTTCTCCACCTGGAAGGAGCCCACGAGAGGAGTGTCGACCTCCAGCGTCCCGAACGCACCTCGCACGCGGATGCGCTGACCGTCGAGGTCCTGCGAAATCCGCTCCAGGGTCACGTCGCGGCCCACGATGGTGAGGGGCGCCTGCAGCTCGCGGCAACGCGCCTCGATGACCGGGAGCGCCTCCTGGTCCACGGTCACCGCGCGGGACGCGGGCTTGATGATCCCCGCCTTCTCGCGCGCGATCCGATCCACCGTGCGCCCGAGGTGCTCCGTGTGCTCCAGACCGACACGGGTCACGACCGCGACGCGGCTCTCGATGACGTTCGTCGCGTCGAAACGGCCCCCCATGCCGACCTCGATGGCGGCGACATCCACCTTCTGCTCGCGGAAGTACTCGAAGGCCATGGCCGTGGTGACCTCGAAGAACGTGGGCCGGTTCACCGGACGCTCGCCGTCCATCTGCTTCATCGCGGGCTGGATGCCGTTCCACAGCCGGAGCAGATCCCCGTCGGAGATCGGGACGCCGTCCACCTGGATCCGCTCGTTGAATCGGACGAGATGGGGGGACGTGTACAGGCCCGTGCGGTATCCCGCCTTCTGGAGGACCGAGGCGACGTAGGCGCAGACGGACCCCTTGCCATTCGTCCCCGTGACGTGGACCGCCTTGAGCCCCTCGTGGGGGTTGCCGAGCAGGCCGAGCAGGGTGCGGATGTTGTCCAGCCCGAGCTTGATCCCGAAGCGCTCGAGGCTGTAGAGTTGCTGCAGGGCGGCGGCGGTGTCCATGAAGGCGGAGGCTAACGGCGGACCGGGGTTAAAGGTTGGCCCGCCCGTCCGCCGCTCCTAGTAGTAGTACCGGACGATGCTGAGATAGCTCAGCAGGATGAAGCTCCCGACGGTCCACACGGGCACGAAGATCGAGGCGAACAAGAAGACGGAGCGCCGCGCACCCTCCGGGATGTCGGCCCGCGTCGCCAAGACGAAGGCGAGGGCGACCGTGAAGCCCGCGGCGAAGTCGAGGGCGCCGACGGAAATCCACGCGAGGCCTCGGATCGTGTTCGCGTAGGCCGTCGTGTCGGGGGTCGGGGTCGGGCAGCCGTACGTGGAGGTACACGGCACGGGGATCAGGTAGACGGCGTGGACGGCGAGGAGCCCGCCGAAGATGAGGACGCCGATGAGCACGCCGCCGAACATCGTGAGGGTGTTCGACATGGAACGGTGCGCAGGGTAGGGAAGAGTCTGCGCCTGCGGCGCGGGCGGCCAGCTCTCGGGCGCGGGGGTCGGAGGAGGCGGGGGTTGCAAGGACATCCCTCGGCCCGGGCCATGGCCTCTCCCGGGCGATAAAGGTGATGGGACGCCGGCGTGCGCATCACCAGCATAGATATATATCGGCTAGGACGGATGGTCGAGCCAATGCATCCGGCGGAGCGGATCCGCGGGGCGAAGAGCCTCAAGCTCCAGGGGAAGACCATCGTCCTCGGGGTCACGGGAAGCATCGCGGCCGTGGAGACGGTGAAGCTCGCGCGCGAGCTCATCCGCCACGGTGCCGACGTTCACGCGGTCCTCTCGAAGTCCGCGACCGCCATCGTGCATCCGAACGCACTCCAGTTCGCCACGGGCCACGACGTGGACACGGAGCTCGACGGCTCCATGCGGTACCTGGCGATGTGCGGCCAGGACGGGAAGGCGGACCTGCTCCTGATCGCACCCTGCACGTCCAACACGCTCAGCAAGATCGCGAACGGGATCGACGACACCACGGTGACCACGTACGCGGTGAACGCACTGGGCTCCGGAATCCCGATCCTGATCGCCCCCGCGGCACACGAGACCATGATGGACAACCCCGCCGTCGTCGAGAACATCCGGAAGCTGCGCGCCCTCGGGGTGGAGTTTGTCGAGCCCAAGTGGGAGGAGAGCAAGGCCAAGCTCGCGGACCTCGACGAGATCGTCGCGCGCGTGATCCGGCGGCTCGGCCCGCGGGACCTCGAGGGCAAGAAGGTCCTGGTTATCGCAGGCTCCACGGTCGAGCCCATCGACGACATACGGGTGGTTTCGAACCGCTCGAGCGGAGCCACGGGCGTCGAGCTCGCGCGGTCGGCCTTCGAGCATGGGGCGGACGTCGAGCTCTGGCTCGGCCGCCACGAGGTATCCGTTCCCTCCTGGATCCCGATGAGATCCTTCGAGTCCACCCCGGACCTTGCCGGCCTCGTGGGAATGATCGACGCGGACGTCTGCATGGTCCCCGCGGCCATCTCCGACTTCTCGCCGAAGAAGCGGAAGGGCAAGATCCCTTCCCGCGAAGGGGCCCTCACCCTGGACCTCGAACCGACCCCGAAGGTCCTCGGCGCGATCCGCGAGGCGACGAAGGGGACCCTCGTGGGCTTCAAGGCCGAGGCGGGCGTCACCGCCGCGGAGCTCAAGTCGAAGGCCATGGCCCTCCTCAAGGAGACGGATCTCGACCTGGTTGTCGCGAACGACGTGAGCGCGGTCAAGCGGGACGCCACGACGGTCACAATCCTCGACCGCAAGGGCCGCGCCGTCTCCTTCACGGGATCCAAGTCCCTCGCCGCGGAGCAGATCTGGAGTGCCGTACTCCATGGTGTCCCAGGGTGAGGCGTTCTGCCCCGGGCACGTGACCGCCTTCTTCGAGGTCTGTGAGGACGCCGACCCGCGGAGGAAGGGCTCCCGCGGCGCGGGGCTCTCCCTGTCGCTCGGCGTGACCACGGTGGCCCGCGTCCGGGAGGCCACCCGGTCGTCCCTGGAGATTTTCGTGAACGGCAAACGGACCAAGGCCGACGTCACAGAGACCGTGGCGCGCAAGGTCCTCGGAGAACGAAGCTACGAGGTCAAGCTGCTCTCGGACACCACGCTGCCCGTCTCCCAGGGATTCGGCGTGAGCTCCGCGGCCGCCCTGAGTACCAGTCTCGCCCTCGACGATGCCCTCGGCCTGGGCCTCCCGCGGGACGAACTCGTGGCCCTGGCCCATGTGACCGAGGTGGATTGCGGCACGGGCCTCGGTGACGTCGTGCCCGCCTCCCTGGGCGGGATGGACCTCCGACTGCAACCCGGAGCCCCGGGCCATGCCGAGGTGAAGAAGTTCGAGGTGCGCAAGGACCTCCTCCTCGCGGTCGTGGGGCCCGAGCTGCTCACGCGATCCGTCCTCCGCAACCCGGGCAAGGTCGCGGCGATCAACGCCCACGGTGGCGCGTGCGTCGACGCGTTCGCCCGGCGGCCGACGTTCGAGCGCCTCTTCGATCTGGGCAACCGGTTCATGGAGGAGACAGAGCTCGCGAGCCCGACGGTCCTCGAGGTCGTGCGGGCCAGCCGGATGTTCGGCCGGGCCACCATGGCCATGCTCGGGAACTCCATCTTCGCCGAGGCAGGCCGCGAGGAGCTCGCGACCTTGTACCTGAAGTTCGGCACGCTCATGCGCTGCGAGGTCGACAACCGCGGCGCATGCGTGCTCTGATCACTCACTCAGGGTGAACAGCTGGTCGTCCTCGCCGACGTTGAACAAGCCGACGCGCGCCCCGGCATCGAGCCAGCCGTGGGCGTAGTTGATGTTCGCGAGGGCCTTGTCCAGCTCGCCGAGGTCGCGGAAGTGCTTCGCGTCCTCGCAGTAGGATCGCGCCATGGTCAGGAAGTCTTCCGCCACCTTCCGGAGGTGGGAACGCTTCGGCGGCGCGATTTTGATTTTCTCCAGGGCACGCTCCGTAAGAGCGATGTCCTTCTCAACGAGCGCACGCAGGTCCACGGACAGCGAAGAGCCCCGGAGCCTATAGCCTTTCGCGGATGGCTCAGTCCTCAATCACCTTGACGCTCTCGCCGCCGTGCTTCGTCTCGCGGGGGCGGACCTCGACCATGAGCGGCATCTGCAAGCCGCCACCCGTCATGATGGACACGCCGATCGGCAGGCGGGAAATCTCCTCCGCCATTGCGGTCGTCAATCCTTCGACGCTCGCGATGATCGCCTTGAGGTCGTTTGGGTTCGTGACCTTGAGGATGATCTGCGTGTTGCATTGGCTGAGCACGTTCTTGTCGATCTTCGCGGCGCGCTGGGTGATCACGAGGAGCCCGAGGCCGAACTTGCGGCCCTCGGACGCCAGGGTGCGGAAGATCTTGGAGGAGACCACCTGGCCGACCTGGGGGCAGAAGTTGTGGCTCTCCTCGACCACGAGCATCATGGGCGGGATGCGGCCCACCTTGCGCAGCTCGAACATGGCCGTGGCCAGGCGGTTCACGACGAGCTCCTGGATGTCCGGCGCGACGCCCTTCAGGTTGATGATCGTGGTCTTGCCCTTGACCACGAGCTCGTCGATCCGCGTGCCCTCCTGGGCGAAGATCTCCACTTCGCTCAGGTATTCCAGCTCATCGATCAGGGACGCGTTCGTGGGGTCGTCGTCTCGCTCGAGGACGCGGACGATGTCGCGGATCGTGTAGTTCTTGGTCGCCGCGCGCAGCGTGTCCAAGGCCTTGCGCAGGTTCGTCAGGTGCGTCCGGACCTTGCCCGAGCCGGTGAGGGACAGGATGTCCCGCGCGTCCAGGTTGCTCAGGGTGAACTTGAGCGGCCGCGCCCCGTTGTTCACCTTGGTGTCCGGGGAGAAGATCTGGAGCTGGTCCGAGTAGCCGCGGGGCTCCACGTGGAACCGCCCGCTGTGGTCCGAGACCTTGCCCTTCTCCCGCAGCGTGTCGTATTCCCCGTGGGGGTCGATAATCACCGTGGTTACGTGGTGCTTCATCAGCTCCTCGATGATCACGCCCGCGATGTAGGACTTGCCACCGCCGGTCTTCGCGAGGATGGAGACGTGCTTCTGGACCATCGCGTTGATGTCTAGGTATACGGGCACGTCGTGACCCGCGAGCAGGCCCACGTACGCGCCGTGTTTTTTGTCCTCCGTGAGGCCGATGACCTCCTGGATCGTGCCCTTCTCCGCCTTGTGGACCGCCTCGCCCGCCCGGAACGGCGTCCGTGGGACCTGCAAGAGCCCGCGGTCGTCGCGGTAGCCGATCACGGAGACCTGCGCGGACACGCGCTCCTGGATGTCCGTCTCCTCGGCCTCCTCGGTCATCGCGCGGTCCAGGGAGAGGTCCGTCTTCCGCTCAATCTCGTCCACGCGGCCGAGGACCGTGCCGCAGGTCTCGTGGTGGACCTGCACGAAGTCGTAGCGATCCACGGGGTACATCACGGAGCAGCGGAACGACGTCGAGCCGACGTCGCCATAGATTACACCGATGAAGCCCTCCTCCCCGTGATGAGAGGATACCTTAGAATGGACGGTGGACTCCATGCGTGCATCCCATGGATGCCGTGATAACCGGGGGCGGACTTAAAAACATTTGTCCAGCGGCGTCCCGCGAATCGCGCGAGCGGTCTTCGGCTTCGTGATAATCGCCTCTGATATTCCTGAGCATTTGGTTCAAGCCCGTCGTCACCCCTCGGGCCATCCGGATGGCGGCCCAGCTGGGGGACCTGCGGCTCGAAGTGATCTTCGGCCGAGCCTTCCTGCTCGAACTCGAACGGGGCGACTTGCAGTGCGCCGCGGTCTTCGCGCGGGCCTTTCTCAAGCAGCACGCGCGACACGCGCCTGCGAACTGAGTCAGCGCTTCCGCGGTGACAGCCGACGGTCGATGGCGGCGATGGCCTGATGGACCACGGCCTCGGGCGTGTCGCGCCCGTCGAGGGCGACGAACCGTCGACCTTTGGCCAAGCGGTCGTAGTTTCGCGCGACCTTGCGCAAGAATGCAAGTTGCTCGAACCGCACCCGTTCGGGTCGGTCCGCGATCCGATGGAGGCCGAGGTCCGCGGGGATTCGCAGATAGAGGGTCAGGTCGGGCAGCAAGATCCAAGGCTGCGTCATCCTCCGGAGGAAGTCCATCGGACGCTCCATAACGCCTTCGAGCCGCGCGCCCTGGTAGGCGTACGTCGAATCGGCGTAGCGGTCGCAGAGGACCAGATTCCCCGCCTCGAGGTGACGACGGATTTCCTCCTGGTGGGCCGCGCGGTCCGCGAGGAAGAGGAACGACTCGGCCAGGGGACCGACGTCGTCCTTGTACGAGCGCCGAACCGCCTCGCCCGTCCAGGTCTTCGTCGGCTCTCCGGTGAGGAAGACGGATTCGCCTCGCGCCCGGAGCGTATCCGCGACGCGACGGCTCACCGTGGTCTTCCCGGAGCCGTCGATGCCCTCGATGGTCACGAAACCGTGGAGCACGGGCGCGGGCATGGAGCGAGCGGCGCATTAACTCGTCGACGAACCGTGTCGCGGAAACCGTGACCCAACGTTTTTATAGCGTACGAAGGCTCCGTGGCCCCGCCGTCATGCACGGGGGGCGGAGACCATCGCGTGGAAGCTTAAGCCGGATACTCGGAGGCTTTCCCAGGGAGGAGACCGCGAAGGACGCTGTCGACGCTGCCACGCGCGCATCGTCCTCGCCCCGGATGACAAGCGCCGGGGATTCTGCTTCGACTGCTACGATTCCCTGGAGATCCGCAAGCCCGTGTTGCTCTAGTCCGTCGCCTGCCCCATGAGCTCGCGCTGGCGCATCTGCCGCTGGTGCTTCCAGCGCTTCAGGTCCTGCTCGATCCACCGCCGCGGACGGCCCTGGGACGCGAGCCAGTCCGGGTTGGGCTTGTAGACGATGTCCCAGAACCGGAGGGCCCGCTCCACCTCGTCGGACACCTCGTCCGCGGCGGGTCCCTTCTCCTCCTCGACGCGGCCGCCGATCTCCCAGATCCATCCCTTGAGGTCTTCCAGGAGCTTCGACTTGGACTGGCCCTGCCAGACGAGGGATGCATGGCGGAGGACGTCGTGCTCCACGTCGCGATCGAAGACCGCGGACACGCGCTCCGCGCGGCTGCCCCAGAGCGGATGCTCCAGGCTGCCCTGCCAGCGCAGGCCGTGCTTGGCGAGGATGCGCTTGAAGGCCTCCTTGTGCTTGGAGTACGCCTCCCCTTCCAGCTCGAAGCGGAACCGCATGCGGCGGGACGAGAGCGCGTGCCGGCATTTACGGCTTTCGAGCCACGACCGTGCACCGGAGCGTGCCCACATCGGGGATCTCCCCCTCGAGGACGTCGCCCGGGACGAGGGGCCACACGCCCTCCGGGGTGCCCGTGGCCAGGATGTCCCCGGGCTCGAGGCTCATGATGCGCGAGATGGTCGCGAGCGTCTCTGGGATGCGGAAGACCATGTACTTCGTGTTCGAGTCCTGCCGCACGACGCCGCTCACCGTGACGCGGATGGGCAGGTTGTGGGGATCCGGGATTCGGCTTGCGGGCACGGCGGCGGAGATGGGCCCGAATGTGTCGTAGCCCTTCGCCGCGGACCACGGCTGGCCCTCCTTACGGGCCTGGGTCTGGAGGTCCCGGCCCGTGATGTCGAAGAAGACCGCGTAGCCTGCGACGAGTTCCATGGCCTCGGACGGCGACAGGTCGCGGCCGCCGCGGCCCAGGATCACGGCGAGCTCCGTCTCCACGTCCACGCGGCCGATGTCCGTGGGCATCCGGATCTCGCCGCCTCCCGGGAGAAGGCAGGAGGGCGGCTTGAGGAAGAAGACGGGCTCCTTGGGGATCACTCCGCCGAGCTCCTTCGCGTGCTCCTCGTAGTTCCGCGCCAGACAGAGGATCTTGGAGACCGTGTACGTTGATCCGTCCACGGAGATCGTGTGGGCCGTGCGCTCACCTCGCCACAGCTGGCCGCCGGGTCACGAGCTTGAGACGGACCACGGTAATCGCGGCCACCGCGAAGGCGACCGCGGCAAAGAACCCGACGTAATCGACGAAGCCCCCGAAGAGGCCGGGGTACACGTCCTTCAGCCCCGACAGCAAGTTGAACGACGCATGCACGATCACGGCCAGGAGGTAGAAGGGCGCGTAGGCGTAGCGGCGGCCCGTGAGCCAGCCCTTGGCCAACCCGTAGCCCACGGTGGCCGTCGCGCTGGCGTGGAGCAGGGATGAGGAGAAGGACCGCACCGCGATCACGATGAGAGACCCGGACGGATCGAGACCCTGTTGGCTCAGGGTAACCCAGGCCGTGAGGCCGTACAGGAGGTTCTCCATCGCGCTGAACCCGAGTCCCGCGGTCGCGCCGTACACGAGCCCGTCCGTGGCGGAACGAATCTGCAGCCGGGCGGAGCGGACGCCCAGGGCCTTGGAAGCCTCCTCGACGAACGGGGCGAGGACGAGGATGCTGAAGACCATGGCGGGATCCGTGAACCGGCTGGAGAGGTAGGAGTACAGGGGCTCAATCTGCATGGCCGCGGCGAGGAAGATGGACTCCAGGATCAGGGCGATTACCGCGCTCACGAAGGCGCCCCAGCCGAAGACCCGTAGGACGGCCCGCATGGGCTCGCGGCCGTAGCGCGGCGTGTTCCGGATCCACCAGACGAAGATCAAGGGGATTGCGAAGGCGGAGACCACCATGACGAGCAGGAAGGTCGGCGAGATGGGCAGGACGGCCATGCCTGTTCCTCGTCATCGGTCCTTGGCGACCGCGACCGTCCCGCGCAGCTTCGCGTGGGCCGCGGCGAGCCGCGCCACGGGCACGCGGTAGGGAGAGCACGAGACGTAGTTCAGGCCGATCTCGTCGCAGAGCTCGATGCTGGACGGGTCGCCGCCGTGTTCACCGCAGATGCCGACCTCGAGGGTCGGCCGCACCTTGCGGCCCTTCTGGACGCACATCCGCATGAGCTGCCCGACGCCCTCCCGGTCAATCGTCTGGAAGGGATTGAAGGGGAGGATCTGGTTGGACACGTAATCGAGGAGGAACTTGCCCTCCGCATCGTCCCGGCTGTAGCCGAACGTCGTCTGCGTGAGGTCGTTCGTCCCGAAGGAGAAGAACTCCGCGTACTTCGCGATCTCGTCCGCGGTCACCGCGGCGCGGGGAATCTCGATCATCGTGCCGAACTTGTAGTCTAGGGTCACGCCTTCGCGGGCCATGACCCGCTTGGCCTCCGTCTCCAGGGCCTCGCGCTGGTTCTCCAGCTCGTGGACGTGGCCCACGAGCGGGATCATGATCTCCGGGTGGACGTCCACGCCCTCCTTCTTCAGGCGGCAGCCGGCCTCGAAGATGGCCCGCACCTGCATCTCCGTGATCTCGGGGTAGGTGATGCCCAGGCGGCATCCTCGCAGGCCGAGCATGGGGTTCGCCTCCTTGGTCGCCGCGACCGCCGCGAGGAGACGCTCCTTCTTTGGGAGCAGGACCTCGATGCCGCGGGCCAGGTCCCCATGGCCCGCCTCGTGGATCTCCTCGAGGAACTCCTTGTCCTCCTTGGATACCGCGGTGGCTTCCAGGAGCCCCGGGTTCCCGCGGGCCATGCGGAGCTTCGTGACCTCGACCAGGAGCTCGTCGTACTTCGGCAGGAACTCATGGAGGGGCGGGTCGATGAGGCGGATGATCACGGGCAGGCCGGCCATGGCGCGCAGGATGCCGACGAAGTCCTCGCGCTGGAGCTGGCCGAGCTTCTCCAGAGATCCCAGGTACCGCTGGGAGAGGTCCTCGTGGACGGGCTCGAGGAGGGCGAGCTTCTTCTCGAGCTCCGCCTTCCGCTCCTCCTTCGCGGAATCGAGCTCCGACCGGATAGCCTGGACTTGGGCGTTCGTCCGCCGGTACTCCGGCGCGGCGAGGATCATCTCGTGGACCACGGGCAGCCGGTCCGTCTCGAAGAACATGTGCTCCGTGCGGCAGAGGCCGATGCCCTGGGCGCCGAATTTTCGCGCCCGTTGCGCGTCCCGCGGATAGTCTGCATTGGCCCACACCTGGAGACGGCGAAGCTCGTCGGCCCATCCGAGCAGCGTGCGGAGGTCCACCTCCCGCTCGAAGTCGGGGTCGATCGTGTGGATGGGACCGTCGAACACCTCGCCCGTCGTGCCGTCGATGGAGACGAAATCCCCGCGGCGCACGACCTTGTCGCCTACGCGGAACTCCCCCGCGCCGTAGTCGATCCGCAGGACCTCGCATCCCGCGACGCAGGGCAGGCCGAGGCCTCGCGCGACCACCGCCGCGTGGCTCGTGGCGCCCCCGTGCGCCGTGAGGATACCCTTCGAATGGAGCATCCCATGCACGTCGTCGGGGGACGTCTCCGTGCGGACCAGAATCACGGGCTTCTTCTCGTCCCTCCCGAGCCGCTCCGCCTCGTCTGGGTCGAAGGAGACGTAGCCCGTAGCGGCACCCGGGGACGCATTGAGGCCTTTGGCCAGGTAACGGCCCTCCTTAGCGGCGGCCTTCTTCGCCTCCTCGTCGAAGCGTGGTAGGAGGAGCTGAATCACGTGGAACGGCTCGACGCGGAGGATCGCCTCTTCCTTCGAGATGAGACCCTCGTTGACCATGTCGACCGCGATCTTCACGGCGGCCTGCGCGGTCCGCTTGCCCGTCCGTGTCTGGAGCATGAAGAGCTTGCCGCGCTCCACGGTGAACTCGACGTCTTGCACGTCGCGGTAGTGCTTCTCGAGCATCGCGGCGACGCCTGCGAACTGCTCGTACACCGCGGGGTACTTCTCCTCGAGATCCACAATCCGGAAGGGCGTGCGGATGCCCGCAACCACGTCCTCTCCTTGGGCGCTCGCCAGGTACTCGCCGTAGAGTTCCTTCTCGCCCGTGCTCGGGTTCCGGGTGAACGCGACGCCCGTGCCGGAATCCGCGCCCATGTTCCCGAAGACCATCATCTGCACGTTCGCCGCGGTGCCCAAGTTGTGCGGGATCTTGTTGAAGTTACGGTAGTCCACCGCGCGCTTCCCGTTCCAAGAACGGAAGACGGCGCCGATGGCCTCGCGGAGCTGGTCTTGGGGCTTTTGGGGGAAATCCTCCTTGAGCTCAGCTCGGTAGAGGGCCTTGTACTCCTCGACCACGGCCTTGAGCATGTCCGCGGGGAGGTCCGTGTCCTGCTTGCCCTCCGTCTTCTCCTTGTACCGCTCGAGAATCGCGTCGAACTTGTGCGCGTCGATGTCCTTCACGATGCGGCCGAACATGGAGAGCAGGCGGCGGTAGGAGTCCCAGGCCCACCGCTCGTTCCCTGACTGTTCCGCGAGGGCAAGCACTGTCTGGTCATTCAGCCCGACGTTGAGGACCGTATCCATCATCCCCGGCATGGAGAACTTCGCGCCGCTCCGCACGGAGACCAGGAGAGGGTTCGCGGGATCTCCGAACGTCTTGCCTGCCTTCGCCTCCACCTTCGCCAGGGCCTCGTCGACCTGCTTAAGGAGCCCAGGCGGGAACCGGCCGCTCTTGCTGAAGGCGTTGCACGCCTTCGTCGTGATTGTGAATCCGGGCGGGACGGGCAGTCCGAGCCGTGTCATCTCCGCGAGACCCGCGCCCTTCCCTCCGAGCAGATCCCGCATCGAGGCGTCGCCCTCGTCGAACAGATACACATGCTTGGGCAGTCTGCTACCCCCCGGTGACTGCGGTAGTCCGGTGGCTTATATAACGCTTATTCGAAGTGCGCACCGCGGTCACGCTAGGCCCCGCAGTTCCTCGAGGAGCTGGGCGCAGCGGACGATGGACACGAGGCCGTACAGTTGGTGCAGCAGGGAGACCTTCATGTGCAGCGCGACGCCGGAATCGTCTAGCTTCGCGAACAGCGCATCAATCGCCTCGCGCGCTTCGCGGATGGCCGCGAGGTCCTCCGTGGCGCGGAAGTCCTTCGCGAGGGACCACAACGCGTCCCGGACGACGAGGGCGTTCGACTTGTAGGTGCCCTCCAGGATGGCCTCGCTCCCCGCCACATACTGGCGGCTCGCGAGGAACATGAGGGCCTCGGAGAGGCCGCTCATCAGGTACCGCATGAGAGAGCGGTTCTCCGCGGTGAGGACGTTCTCCACGCCCAGCACGCCGATCGAGGCCAGGTCGAACATGCTCGCCTGGTTCGCGGTCTTGCTGGAGCGCTGGAAGCCGCCGATCTCCACGCCGAAGGAGTAGAAGTGGGAAACGGCCTCCAGGGCCTTCGCCGCGGCCTCCGCCCGCTTAGCGTCTTGGCGGGCCTCAAGCCAGCGGACGACGACCTGCAGTTCCCCCCGGAGGTGGAGGAGCGAGGGCTCGTTGATGTGAATGAGGCAATCCCGGAAGGCCATGCGGTAGCTCTGGACCAGCTCGGCGGCATCCCCCTGCGCCATGCCGAGGCCATGGTGCCGCGGAGCCTAAAAGGCTCCGCCGGGAACCCTCAGAAGCCCATTTGCCATGCCTTGATATCCGCCCGCTTGCGCTCCAGGAAGCGGTACACCGTGGCGTGCTCGCTCCCGCGGAGGAGCATGACCACGGCTTCGCGGGCGATGGCCATCTCGAAGGTAGGACCGACCAACGCGACCGTGTGGCCCAAGACGGATACGGCGACTCCTGTGAGCTCCTCGACGATGCGGCGCGTCTTGCCGCGGGTGCCGATGACCCGCGCACGGATCTGCTCCACGCGCGCCTTGCTCCGCGCGAAGTCCTTGATGTCCAGGATCTCCAGGTAGATGTCCTCCTCGAGCAGGCGGAACGCGCGGTCTTCCGAGAACCCGCGGCCGATCGCCTGGACGACGTCGCGGGCCTTGAGCGCCATGACTGGGTCCTCGGCGCCCGCCTCGTCGATGGTCACCTCGCCCGTGGCGGAGTCGATGTCCACGTGGGTTCCCGTGCGTTCCTCGAGGCGCTTCTTCGTGCCGCCCTCGGGCCCGACGAGGACGCCTACTCGCTCCTGCGGGATGCGCGCATAGAGCATGTCAGCCCTCCAGGACGGCCTTCTCGAGGGAGGCCGGCGTCACGTCCACGCGGAGGCGGTGGAAGAAGTGGGCCATGTTGGCCAGGTCCCGTCTGAACCACTCCGCGGCCATCGGGTGGTCCAGGGTAACGGCTTGGCCGACATCGATGACGACGACCTTGCCGTCCCAGAAGAGGAAGTTGTACTCGCTCAAGTCCGCGTGCACGAGAGCCGCCTTGCGCATTGCACGCAGGTTCGCGACCACGTCGTTCAGGACGGCTTGCGGATCGTCCAGGGTCACATTCCGCAGGGGGGGCGCCGGCATCGTCTCGTCCCCGATGTACTCCATGACGAGGACATTCGCCTCGACCCGCGAAGGCGTCGGGACGCGGACGCCCGCGTCCTGCATGCGGACGAGGTTCTGGTACTCCTTCTGGGCCCAGGCGAGGATCGTGGGCTTCGTGGCCCTCTTCACGCGCTTGAAGCGCGGGTCGCCTTGGATGTAAACGGCGATCGTCTTGAACGTGGAGTTCGTGATGCGGTAGATCTTGACGGCCTTCCCGACGCCGTCCGAGGTCGTCGCGTGGAAGACGACCGCCTCCTTGCCCGTGCTCACCGGGTAGTCCAGCGTCGCGAAGACGTCGTCGTTGATCAGCTGCTGGAGGACGAGCAGGCACGCTCGGTCGAAGACCTGGTCGTACGTCTTCAGGGCGTCCGAATCCTTCTCCCGGGACCGCAGGGCGTCGACTTGCGACTCCAGGAGCTGGAGGCGGCGGTCGTCAATCATGCGCGGGGGAATCGTACCGGGCCGTGGACTAAGAACGTTGCGGAGTCGACGCTCGAAGAAGGAGCGAGGCAAGGTATGTACCGAAACCGTGAAGGTCTCAGGCCCCCATCGACAGCCGGAGGGTGCTGGCTTGGGTGCTGCCCCCGACACGGGTCGCGTCGTGTTCTCGTCGTCCGGACCGACCGAAGGCGCGCAGCGTAGGCGGAAGTTCGTTCGATACGTCATCTGGCGACTTGTTACCGCAGTCCTCATCCTCTTCCTCGTCCTGACCGTTGTGTTCATCGCCGTGGAGGTTCTGCCGGGAGACCCCACGCGGGTCCTTCTGCCCCGCGGAGGCTGCGCGAGCCCGTCGACGGAGTGCGATCTCCGTGACCAACTCATCCGCCAGTGGGGGCTCGACCAGCCCCTCTTCGACCGCTTTGTCCTCTTCCTCTCAAACGTGCTCACGGGGAACCTCGGACCCTCGATGACATACAGGCCAGGCATTCCGGTATCGGACATCATCAGCGCGGCCATCCCAGCCACCCTGGTGCTCTTAGGCTCCACGCTCCTTGTGGTCATCCTCCTGGGGCTCGTGCTCGGGATACCCCTGAGCCAGCGCAGGGGACGGTTCGTGGATTCGCTGGCCTCCTTGCTTCTAGCCATTCCGTTCGCGCTGACCCCGTTCGTCCTCGCCCTGGGCCTGTTCGGCCTCTTCGTCATCGCCGTCCCGGCCTTCCCCTTGCAGGGATCCCGCAGTCCTGGGTATGCGAGCTCGGACCCCCTGGGACAGTTCGTGGACTCGCTTTGGCACCTCGCCCTTCCGCTGACCGTGTCCGTCCTCAGCCTGTCGGGTCTGTATGTGTGGGTTGTGAGGGACCATCCGCTGAGGCCTGAAGGTGTCTCGAGCCACTCGTCGCCACCCGGAGACTGGAGGGCCCCCAAGCCCGGGCTGCGAGAACGCCTGCTCGGGACGGTGCCGCGATTCTTCCCCGGGGTCCCCGCCCTCCTTGGATGGACCGTGGCCACAGTCCTGATTGTGGATGCCCTGTTTGCCTACCAGGGCCTCGGCACGCGACTCTGGGTTGCCACGATGTTCCTCGACTTCCCCCTGCTGACCGGCATCGTCCTCGTGCTGGCGCTCGTGTTCATCCTGCCCGCGCTCGTCGTCGCCGATCTCATCCACCATCGGGCCACAAGCCGTTGGGTCCGGGCGGACGGCCTCCGGGTCGAACGGTTCCGCGTGGAGCCGCACGATGCTTGGCGCGGGTTCAAGCGGCTTCTGGTGCACCCGTTGGGGTTCGCAGGCCTCGTGCTCGCGTTGGTCCTCGTCGTTATGACCGCGGCCGCACCGCTCCTGGTCGGCCCGTATCCGGACCCGCTCACGGTGGCCCAGCCCCTGATGCCGCCGTCTGATGGGCATCCGTTGGGCACCGACTACCGGGGTTACGACATCCTGACGTTGACCGTGTACGGAGGGCTGTCCGGGCTGGCCGTCGCCATCGCGGCGTTCGCGATCGCCCTAATCGCCGAGCTCGGGGTGACCGCAGCCATCGGCTTCTTCGGACACCGCGCCGAGGTGTTCGTCTCGATCCCCGTGGACCTTGCCCTCGTGCTTCCGGTGCCGTTCGCGTTCCTGCTGGTCCTTGCCCAGACGGGGATATCGTTCGCGTTCTTCGCGGGGCTCGTCGCCTGGGCTCTCCCGGCACGCCTCCTACTCATGGAGCTCGCGGGCCTCGTCCCAGAACCGCCCTCCGGCAGCCCCAAACCCTCTTGGACCGCGCGCGGACGGCGGAGCCTCCAGCTGGTCTGGGGCATGGGACCGGTCATCCTGGGCGACGCGCTCCTGGGGGTCTCCCTCGCCCTGTCCGTCTGGGGCATCATGGGGTTCTTCGGTTTCTCGGCCCGCTGGCCCCTCGATTGGGGTTCCATGATCAATTCCTGGTACAACGCGTTGGGCCTCGTCCGCGGACTGTGGAACTACTTCCTGCCCCCGGCGCTGTGCTTGGGCGCATCCGTGCTCGCACCCCTGCTCCTGGGCCTCGCATGCAAGAGCATAGGGCCCCGACCCAAGCCTCCGGAGCTCCAACCGGTCCCGATGTCCGCCACGCCGGTGACCGCGCCCGCGGTTCCAGCGCAATGAACGAATGGCTTGACCGACCTGGGCGATGAGAACGGACGCCGATCGCGTCAGAAGATGTTGATCGACTTCGGGATCACGCCGCGGCGGCTGAGGTACGACGCCTCCGTCTTCGTGTAGCGGTGGCGGATGTCGCACTTGTCGTCCTGGAACTCCCAGACCTTGACGACGAGGAGGTCGCCTTCGCGGATCCACATGCGCTTCTTGAGCTTCCCTGGGATACGGCCCAGGCGGCTCTTGCCGTCCGAGCACATGACCCGGATGCGGGAGGCTCCGAGGAGTTGGTCCGCGATGCCCAGGATCTCGCCTTCCTTCAGGCGGGGCATCCGTACGCGTACGACCTCTTCCTCAGGCACGGCGCCGATGAAGAAGGGAGTTGGCTTAAACGTTTCCGCGTTGTTCTCGTTACTCTTCTAGGTCCGCGGCCGCGGCAGGCTCGACAGGCACTTCGTCCAGCTTCATCTGGTTCACGGGGACGTACGGGAAGGGCGTGAGCGGGTCCTCGAAGAAGGTGCCGTCCACGATGTCCACGCCCTCGGGCAAATCGTATTCCACGTCGTCCGCATGGCCGAACCAGTACACCGCAGTGCCATCGCCGAAAAGGTCACTGTACGGACGAAGCTGTTTCTTGATGTGCCGCTTGATCTCAAAGGGATCGCCGAAGATCGCCTTGGACTCGATCCAGTACTTCTTGGAGCCGTTCATCTCGAGGGGCTTGTGGAGCAGGATGTCCGGCGTCTTGTCGTACTTCGCTCGCAGATCCTTCTCCGTCTCGTACTTGATGTCGCGCGCGTCGAGCCAGGACTGGAGCTTCTTCTCGCCCCAGCGGCCGCGCGCGTACTGCCTCGCGCTCCCCGCCGGGGAGTAGACGATGTCCGCGGCGCAGATCTCCTCGAGCTCGCGACGCAGGCGCCGGTCCCGCACGGTCTCGGGTTCCCGGATCATCTTCCAGAACTGCTTCCGCGGCGTCTTCCGCTGCTCGAGGACCATGAGGGCCGTGAGGATCGGCGGGAATTCCGCGCGGCGCGCGACCTGGAGCAGGCTGGCCCCGTTCTGCCACTCGAACGCGAGACGACGGGCCTGAGCCTTGACCCGATAGAAGCGCTTCGTGGTGTCGCGGACGACGCGCTGGGTGTAGATCACGAGAAGGAGTTCCTTGTCGTATCCGAAGTTCTCCGCGAGGAAATCGATGTCCTCGGGCGTTGCGAGTCTCCGGTAGAGGTCCTGATACTCTTGCAGTTTCATTGATAAGCGCACGCTAAGTCACACAGGGCGAAAGGAAGAGGATTGCCGGACCAACCGGACCACGCTACTTAAACATTTGTGGGTCGTTCGCGGCCCACGGAGCCTCGACGCCGCCTCGGAGGCGGGCCCGAGATATGCCTAAATAGAAGCCCCTCTATGGAACGCGGCTGCCCATGCGTGTGGACGTCTCCAAGATCGTCAGCGATGCGGCGTACCAGACGTATGAGCGACGACTCCTTCACACGGTGAAGCAGGGGACGATTCCCCACCACGTGGCCATCATCATGGATGGCAACCGCCGCTTCGCCAAGGAGATCGGCCTCGGGAGCACGCTCGAGGGGCACACGAAGGGGCGGGAGAAGCTCGAGGAGGTCCTCGAGTGGTGCCTCGAGGTCGGGGTGCGCGTCCTGACCGTGTACGCCTTCTCCACGGAGAACATCACGCGGCCCACGGAGGAGATCCAGCACCTCATGCACCTCTTCGCGGAGAACTTCCGCCGCGTGGGGGACGACACGCGGGTGCACCAGCACAAGATCAAGATCACGGTCTTCGGGGACCGCAGCCTCCTGCCCAAGGAGGTCGTGGAGGCGATCGAGTACGCGGAGGGCCGCACGAAGGACTACGACGGGTATCGGTTCAACCTCGCCGTGGCCTACGGCGGCCGTCAGGAGATCCTGACCGCGATCCGCGACGTCGTGCGCGACGCGCAGGCGGGGAAGGTGCAACCCGGCGACATTGACGAGAAGTTCTTCTCCCGACGCCTGTACACGGCGGACCTCCCGGACCCGGACCTCGTCCTGCGGACGAGCGGCGAGGAGCGCATCTCCAATTTCCTCCTGTGGCAGCTCGCGTACGCCGAGCTCTACTTCGTCGATGTGTACTGGCCCGGCTTCCGGAAGATCGACTTCCTCCGCGCGATTCGGTCGTACCAGATGCGCACGCGGCGGTACGGCGCCTGACGGAGACCGCATCCCTTAAGACGGAGGGACCTCTCCGGGTCGCCCCATGAAGGGCGAAGTGGTCTACTACCGGCTCTTCGACATCGGGGCCGCCATCGACTTGGACGAGGTCCAGCGGCGCGTCGCGATGCCGTTCCTCTCCGGGCGCATCGTGTCGGAACGGGCCGCGCCCAAGTACGCGCGGTTGGGCCAGCCCCTACTCGTGCATGTGGACCAGCGGGAGCTGGAGACGAACCTGGGCCGGCTGACGTTCAACATCGCGGTCAAACTGTACGGGGTCGGCGCCCTGTCCGTGGTCCTCCGCACACCCTTCGAGGCCACCAGCCTGCGCGATGTGCGTCCCTTTGGCACCGTGCGGATTCGGCGCGGCGAGAAGGACGAGAGCCTGGACGAGTACTGCGCGCGGATCGCGGAGCGCATCCAGGAGGATCTCGTCCCCTACATGCATGACTCGTACGAGGTCAAGGTCGATCCGGAACCGTACACGGTCTACTGCGTGACCGTGTCGGAGCACCCCGTGCGCACGTTCGCGAACGGCTGGCGGCGCGAGGTGACCGCCCTCCTGGCCTCGGACCCGAGGCCCGACGACATCAGCGACGAGGAGGTCGAGGACACCTGGAAGTCCTGGCTCTCCTACTACCAGGACGACCTCGTGGTCGTGGAGTGGGACGCGGCCCTCGTGATCGAGCCGACCGCGTCGTACGAGGACACCCTAGCCGTCTTCGAGGTCGCCAACCTTCAGCTCCTCGAGCTGCGGACCTACGACGCGTTCCTGGACAAGGCCATCGACAAGGCGTACGACGACCTGGAAGACCTCTTCCGGCGGTCGTCCCTCATCCGCAGCGGCGGCGAGGAAGTCAAGGAGCTCGCGGAGCTCCGCATGGACCTCTCCGAAGCCACGTTCCAGGTGGACAACATCTCCAAGCTCTGGGGCGACTGGTTCCTGGGCAAGGTCTACCGCTCGTGCTCGCGCAAGTTCGAGCTGGAGTCCTGGCGGCGCACGGTCGCGGACAAGATGCAGGACCTGAGCGAGATCTACCAAGTCGCCCAGGCGGAGTTCGAGGGGCGGAGGATGCTCATCCTCGAGGTCCTCGTGGTCCTCCTGTTCGTGATCGACCTGCTGCTCATCGCCTTCCACGTGTGACCCGCGGCCGCGCGGTCTTCAGCGGGGAGCCGCATGTCGGGCACTCCCCGTGCCACTCGGGCCACGTGCGGCCGCAGCCCGTGCAGCGATAGGACCAGGTCCAGGTTTCC
The DNA here is from genome assembly GCA_964546105.1 of uncultured Methanomassiliicoccales archaeon. Taxonomy (GTDB): domain Archaea; phylum Thermoplasmatota; class Thermoplasmata; order RBG-16-68-12; family RBG-16-68-12; genus RBG-16-68-12. The sequence goes on along the minus strand of CAZJIP010000001.1, from coordinate 8,805 downwards.
TTGATGCCCGGCGTGAGAATCGGTTCGAACGGAACGCCCAGGATGCGGCACACGTTCTGGATGGAGTAGTCGTCCGTCACAAGGGTCGCGCCGAGTTCCAAGGCCAAGGCGAGGAGGTCGCGGTCCGTGGGCGACAGCCGATGCGCGTCGCCCGTGGACTCGGCCGCGGCGCGGACGCGCTCCTGTGCGTCGTCGCCCGGCGTCAGGACACGCACCTGCGTGTCGAGAATGGCCTCGAGCGGAGGGGTCATCCCGTGCCGCCGGAGCTCCCGCAGGACCCCGGGGACCGTGACCAGCTCCCCGGGAAACTGCCGCCCCGTGAGGAGGGCGGATGCATCTAGGACGCGCTTCAGCGGCATCTCGTCCCGTCCGTTCGCGGGCTCCCTTCCCGCACCGTTGATTCACGCGACGCTGACCTGACCGAGGACCGGAGTGAAGATCCACACGCCGTTCGCCTGCTGGATGGAGCGCGCGAGGTCAAGGTCCAGGGTGACCGTCGTGGTCCCGCCGCCGCGGAGCGTGAAGGGCGTCGTGGTCTTCAGCACGCTGTCGGGAACGGACATCATGACGGGCGCGCCGCTCATGGGCACCCCATGCACGGACGTCACGACGATCCGGATCTGGGTGTATGTCCCCGGCGTGACCCGGTCCAGGGCGAGGAGCTTGGTGAGGTTGCCGAGGGCCAGGAAGTCGATCTGCGTCTCCGTGAGGTTCAGGTAGACCCACCCGCTCTCGTTGTCCGCGGTCGCGGGGTGCACAGCGACCTGGGAGAAGGTGACCGTCACGCTGGCCCAGTCGGCAGGTGTGTCCCGCACCTGGATGGCCAGCGTCCCCGTGGCCGTCGAGACGAGATAGTATCCGAGACCCGCGCCGACCAAAACCAAGCCCACGAGGACTACCGTCCACTGGCGCGCTCGCACCGTCCCCTGTCCCCCGTAGGGCCATCCCACGGACCGGGTAAATAGCTAACGGATGACCATGCAGACGTGGGGAGCGTCTCATGCGGGGACCGCTGAGGCCGCGGGAGGGGCGACGGCCGCGAGGCCGATCGTCTCGTACACACGGTCGATCGCGTCGCGGGCGTGGGCCGCGTCGTCCGTCTTCACGAGGATCTTCCCGCTCTCGTAGAGGGTGAGCTCGGGCTCGCCCTCGAGGATAAGCATGACCTTCACGTCGTTGACGCGCCATCCTGCGTCTCGGAGGCGGCCGGCCGCCTGGCCCAAATCGACTCGCGCCGGCTTCTTGAGCGTGGATACGAATGCGGTCGCGGTCCGGCAGGGCTTCATCAGGTAGTACGTCACGGGAGCGCCTTCCGCACGGCGGCCTCCGTGACAGGATTCCGCTCCCCCTTGAACTTTTCCGGCATCACGCCCAACAGGCACCGGGTGACGAGACCATCGATGTCCAGTTTTGTCTCCTCGTCCCGGATCTGCTCGAGGCGGGCCGCGGTGGCCGGCCGAGGCGGCCCGAGGAGGTCACAGATCTCCGGGCCGACAGAAACGTCGTACGTGCCGAACGCTTTGGCGAGATTCATGATTTCCTGCTTGTCCATTCCAATCAGGGGACGCAGGACGGGGTGGCGGGCCGCCGCGTCGATGGCCTGGAGGTTCGTGAGAGTCTGGCTGGAGACTTGGCCCAGGTTCTCCCCCGTGAGCAAGACGTCCGCGGCCTCAGGGTCCGCGAGCGCGTCCGCGAGGCGAACCATGAGCCGTTTCGTGAGAACGAAGTAGAAGCGACGGTGGCAAGCGTGGGCGACCTCCGCGAACGCCTCCCCTACGCGGACGACGTAGAGCGTCGGGATGCCCAAAATCTCGACGAGCTGCCGGGCCTTGACCGACGAGCCGGCATCCGTAATCGGTTCGAGAGAGAAGTGGGCCGCGACCACGTCGAAGCCCTGGTCGGCCATGAGCCGCCCGGCCACGGGGCTATCGAACCCGCCGCTGAGGAGGAGCACGGCCTTCGTCACGAGTCGAGTAACGGGCGAGGCGCTTATGGCCTTTCGCTCCCGGAAGCCAGGAGGACAACGGGCCTCGCCCGGACGCGCCCGCGCGCATCCCGCCTATCGCTATCACGACGGTCCGGAAAGGCGGGCAATTTCCTCCCGGAGACCGGGTGCAACTCCCGGCCAGATCGACTGAACCTGTCACGGCGGAAAGAAACCGATCCCGTCCGAGAGTGCCTTCAGCACCGTTAAGTAATCCCGATTGCCATATGACTCCCGTGCGATGAGGACGACTTGGTTGCTCGGCGTGCCCGTTGTGATGATTGGAGTGGCCTTCCTGGCCACCGCCCTTGACTTCAACGTCATGCTGAGCGCGCCCCTCCCTGCGGACGCCCAGGCCACGGGGATTCAAGTGGGCAACGCGCGGATCCCCGTCGCGACCGCGATTCTCCTCCAATACCTCTTCTTCGTGCTCGGACTCGAGCTGGTGGTCTCCGGGTTCGTCATGGGGTTGCGGGGGCGTCCGCGCGCCCACCCGAAGCGGGCATCCCCCCGTCCGCGCTAGGCCCTCCGACCCATTGAGGGACGCCCGATGCGAATCTGGGGAGACTTAGGAAGGGAGCGTGTAGGCGATGCGGAGCTGCCCGCGGAACTCCGCGACCTCCTTCCGCACGTCCTCGCCGCGGGCGGCGCGGGCCATGAAGCCGGCGACCGTTTGCATGGCCTCCTCCTTCGCACCCATCCGGGTAATCTCGTTCGTCCCGATGCGCCCTGCCGCATCCACAATCAGGTTGTTCTCCTCGAGACGATCCGCGAACCCGGCGAGCGTGAGGCCCCAGGCCTCCTTGAGAGCGACCGCATCCACATGGAGCTGATGGGACCGGGAGTAGCCCAGCCCCTTGAACTTCACTGGGAAGCCCCATTTGTCCAGCTGCTTCCCGAGGGCCCGGCTGTTCGCGACGATCTGCTTCGCATAGGCCTTGCCGTGAGCCTTCATCTCGAGGAGGACCTGCGCCGTCGCCGCGATCCGATTCCAGTGGGCGTTGTCCTGGGTCCGCCACATGATCGTGTCCATGGCGCGGTCGAAGAGGTCCGCGCGCGCCGAGAGGAACATCCCACCCTGGGGCCCGGGGAAAGACTTGTGCGTGCTCGCGGTCAGGATGTCCACGCCCTCTTGGAACGGACGCTGGAACTCGCCTCCGGCGATGAGACCGAGGACGTGGGACGCGTCGTAGGCGAGGACCGCGTTCACGTCGTCGCACGCGCCGCGCAGCCAGCGCAGGTTGTACGGGAACAAGATGAGGCTCGCGCCCACGAGAACGAGCCGGGGCTTCTTCTCCAAGACAGCGTACGCAGCGGCCTTGGGGTCCAGGTTCCACGTTGCCGCGTCGAAGGGGAGGAAATCCACCTTCAGGTCGAGATAGTCCGGAAGGAAGCCGGGCATGTAGCCGTCGTAGCCGCCGTGCTCCGAGGAGATGACCATGATGCGGTCCTCGCGGCGGGTGCAGGCCTGGAGCATAAGGAACCCAGCCAGGTGGCCCGAGAGCGGCTTGAGGGAGGCGTGGGCCACGCCGAAGACCTCCTGGGCGAGGCCCTCCGCGACGGCCTCCATGGCGTCCGTGAAGCGTGTGCCGCGGTACGCGTTCTTCACGTCCCCGAGGCCCGGGGCGAAGCGCGTGGGCAGCGTGTAGCGGTGGACGAAGTCCGTGGCGAGGAGGGCCCGCGCCTCCTCGCTCATCACGTTCTCCGATGGTTGGAGGTTCACGGCGTCGTGGAGACGCCAGCGCTCGTGCTCCCGCACAATCTCATGGAGCTCGGCCACGGAGAACGGTAGACCGAATCGACTATAAGGCCCATTGGCGCGGCGGAGGGCCCTCAGTTGTACAGATTGAACTCGTCCTTCTCGGGGGCGGAGTCCCACTCCTCGTCGGACTCCTCGAAGACCGCGTTGAACAGCGCGTTCACGACCTCGCGCAGCTGCTGGATCTCGGTGCGAAGTCGGTTCAGCTCCTTCATTACGTCCTCGTTAGAAGCGGCCATCGCAACCTTCCGGGGGCTTATGAACACAGGGTAAGTTCTTATCACTTTGCCTTCGATTATGAATGCTTATTCTCGGAATGGGACAGCCAGCCGTCCGCTCAGTGTCGGCGCGGGCCGCGGTCCCTCCGGTCCCGCCCGCCGCCCCCGCGCCGGTCGTGCCCGCCGTGGCGCCCGTGCCCGCCGCGGTCTTCCCGCCGGTCCCGGCCGCCGTGCCCGCCCCGGCCTCCACGGCCGAACTCGCGGCCCCCGCGTTCCTCGCGCGGCCGGCGCTCGGGAACCTTCCCACCCCCCAGCTCCGCCGGGGGGACGTCCAGCTTGAGGTTGTCGTAGTCGCGGGCGAGCTTCCGCCGCTCCGTGCGCTCGCAGCGGGGGCAGAAGAGGTCCTGGCCGCGCAGCTCGAGGGGCCCGCGGCACACGCCGCAGAGCGCCTTGACGACGCCTAGGTCGGCCTCCGCCGTCGTGAGCTGAACGGAAGGCTTCGTCTGGATCACCTTGGCCCGGATGATGTCCCCGAGGTGGTACATGTCCCGGATGTCCTCCGTGTACTCCTCGGACACGTTGGAAATGTGGATCGTCCCGTCCGTCTCGCCGCTGATCTGCCGCGCGCGGCCGTGAATCGCATTCACGGTCGCCGTGGCCATCATCCCGCGGATGTCATCGACCACGCCGTACACGATGTCGCCCACCCGGAGCTCCGCGGGTGGGTTGAACGCGCGGACGCGCGCGACGCGGCCCACCTCGTCCAGCTGCAGCACGCCCGGGGTCGAGGCGAACACGAGTCCATTCTTCTCGTACGTCCCCTCGCCCGGCTCGAACTCCTCCGCGACGGCGATCTGGTCGCCCGGGAGGACCATCTTGGGTTCCATGCCTGTTCCTCTGGTCTCCGGACCAAAGAAGCGGCCTGTATTTAGCCCTTCGCGGACTCCGAGCGGAAGAGGATTACGGGGATCGTGCGCACCTCGTCCCGATGGAACTCGAAGGCCCGGGGCAGGGGGAACTCGTAGGCCATGCGGTCCGTGATCCGGCCCCCTCGGGACTCGATCCGCCGCCGCACGAAGTCCTCCGTGACGCCGTTGTGGAAGCTGTACACCACCCCAGCCACGGACAGTGCCTTGTCGAGGAAGGGCAAGTCCGCGTGCTTCGTCTGGGACCCGAAGGGTGGGTTCATGAGGACCGTGTCGAACGGACCCTCGACCGCGGCCACGTCGGTCTGCCGCCACACGACATCGACCCCCGCCCGTTTCGCGTTGCGCTCCGCGGCCCGGATGGCCTGGGGGTCCCGGTCCACGCCCACGACCTCCGCCGCTCCCAGGAGCTTTGCGGCGATCCCCAGGACGCCGTTGCCGCAGCCCGCGTCGAGCACCCGGCGGCCCGCGAGGTCCCCCTTCCCGAGGGCGATGTAGGCCATCTCGGCGGCCAGCCCCGGGGGCGTGGGGTACTGCTCCAGCTCCGCCTTCGGAGTGGGCACGGGGTCGAGGGACTGCAGGATTCGCTCGAGCCGGACCTTCTTGAGCGGCCCGCCGGTGGCGGACAGGGCGCCTCACTCCTCGAGGGGCGATGATGTGGCGCGGCTCGCCTCGGCCCCCTTCGGGGTGATCGTGGCCGTGAAGTCCGCGGGGCCATGCCAGGCGATGACGATGAGGCCCTCCCGCTCGAGCCCCAGGAGTTCCCGCTGGAGCTCGTCGTAGCTCACGCCGCGGAGGATCTCGAAGAACTGGGTCTTCTTGAGGCCGATGGTCCCCCGCTTGGCGAGGAGGAGCAGGACCTTCTCACGCAACCCGCGCTCGACGGCTCGGGCCTTCTCCGTGCGAATCGCACGGTCGACGATTTCCACCGCAAGGGCGTTGAACGCGTCGTCCACAAACTCGCCGGTCTTCGCGGACGTCAGGACCCAGGGCGCGCCGAAGGGCTCGGCGAGCTTCTGCACCTCCTCGTCCGGGAAAGCCCTCCGGTCGATCAGGTCCTTCTTGTTCACGATGATATAGACGGGCACGTCCCCTGCGATCTCCAGCCCGGAAGGAATCCACGTGGAGAGGGCCGTGAGACTGTCCATCCGCGTCACGTCGCACACGGCCATGAGCGCCTGCGCACCGTGGAAGTAGGTTTCGCGAATCAGATCGCGAAAACCGTGCTGGCCCATGATGTCGAAGATGGACATATCCATCGCGATCTCGAGATCCGGGCCGTAGGGAACCGTGAGCTCGATCTTGCTCACCTTGGTTCCGATTGTGTGTAGGTACGTGTCTTGGTACTCGTTCAGCACGAACCGTCGGATCAAGGAGGTCTTCCCTACGCCGCCCTCGCCCATGAGGACCAGTTTCGTCTTCATCCGGCGGACGGTGGGCATGGAGGCCTCACAACGCACACGGTCATCCAGAATCCGCGTATAAGGCATTTCGCCGCTACCCTTGCGGATTCTACGGTGCGGATGGGACGGTCGGCGGGTGCTGTGAAGCCAGTTCCTCCGGGACGTCTCCAGGATAGAGCGCGAGTGCTCTCGGAGGGCCGAAACCCCGCCCTGGTTGACCGTCGCAGCGCGGGCATGAGAATCAACACGCCGTGGACCCGCTGACGGCTGCGTTCCACCTTCTAAGAATAAGAATCAGCACGAACGCCGAAGCCTTTATCCCCGCAGGGACGCACGAAACGGACGTGCACGTGCGCCCCCAAGGTCCTCGGATCGCGGTCCCGAACTGGCTCATCGAGTGGTCCAAGTCCCGCGACCTGTTCCTGTCGCTGGCGCACAATCCATGGGTGTATCGGCCCAACTGAGCCTCGCCCCGGGTCGCGGTTCCGTCCCGCGGTTACGACGTTCGTCATCTCCTGATTTCGGATAACCGAAGACGTTAAAGCCGACCGAGTCTTCTGCGGCGCGAATTGAGGGCGGGCATGGCGGAGGCCAGGACCAGACGGTATCGGGAACCCAACGTCCACCATGGGAGCCCGTGGCCCTTTGTCCTAGCGATCGGTGCTGGGGTGGCCTATGTCGGCTTGGTCGTGAACCTCCCCCTGATGATCCTCGGCCTGACCGTCTTCGCCAGCGGCGCCATCGGGTGGTTGAGGGACGATCTGCACACCACGCCGCGTCCCTTCTACGGCGTGGGGACGGAAGGCGGATTCATCCTGGGGCGCGTCAGCGCGCGGAAGCTGGCCACGTGGCTCTTCCTCGCGACCGAAGTCATGTTCTTCTCCGCCATCATCGGCGCCGCATGGACCGTGCGCTTGCGGGCCGCCGCCTCCATAGCCGCGGGAGTTCCCGGCGTCCTCCCCTGGGCGTATTCCGGGCAGATTCTCAACGTCCCCGGAACCGCCGTGGTCACGTTCATCCTGATCTGCTCCAGCCTGACCATGGTCGAGGCCCTCTCCGCGATCGAGCGCGGGGACCAGAAGCACCTCCGGTACTTCCTGCTCGCCACGATGCTCCTCGGAATCACCTTCCTGGCCTTCCAGGCCAACGAGTTCTGGCACCTGTACTTTGTTCAGGGCCTCACGTTCACGAGCGCCCCCTACGGCGTCAACCCGCAGTACGGGCCTGCGTTCTACATCCAGACGGGGACGCACGGCGCCCACGTGACCGCCGGCGTCCTGGCCCTGGCCTATACGAACATCAAGGCCTGGCGGGGCGGCTTCACCAAGGAGAACCACGAGACCGTGGAGCTGGTCGGGCTGTACTGGCACTTCGTGGACGTGGTGTGGATCTTCCTGTTCACGCTCGTGTATCTGATCTGAGGCGGGGACCATGGCGGCGGAAGCGGCGACGGCAGTACCGGCGGCCGAGGCGACGGAACGGCACGTCAAGCGGCCCTACGTCTACGTGTTCCTGGTCCTAGCCTTGGTGACCGTCGTCGAGGTGTACGTCTCCACACTCGAGTTCCTGGCCCTCTACCGAATCACGTTCCTGATTGTCATGGCGACCGTGAAGGCCAGTCTGGTGGCCGCCTACTACATGCACCTCCGCTACGAGCCGCGCTGGATCATGCTCATCCCGTTCGGCGCCTTGGCCCTCGTGTTCATCCTGGTGGCCGCGCTCACGGCCTCCACGGGCCAGGTGCCGCCCATCCCCCAGCCGTGAGATGTCCGCGAATCTTCGCGTCAGATTCCTCGTTGAAGTGCCGCAGTGCGCCGGTTTCTGCGGCTCACCGGTAGAAGGAAAGATGGGCTCGACCGGATTCGAACCGGTGACCTTCGCTGTGTGAGAGCGATGTCATAACCACTAGACCACGAGCCCGCGAGAGCGCTCAAACGTCCCGGTCGTATAAATCTCCATCGAACCCCGGCGGGGGAATGGGGGTTATGGCAATTGAAAGTACAATGCGAATAAATCCCGCCTCGGGCCATCGCAAAGCGCACACACCGGAGACGTGCGTCCGGAGGTCCGGGACATGGTCGTGGCGGAGCCCAACCGCTCGTCCTCGGGCGCGACCCCGAGGGGCAGCCGATACTGGCAGGAAATCCCGCTGTGGCGGAGCGTCACGGAGGCCCAATGGAATGACTGGAAGTGGCAGGCCGCCCACGTGGTCCACACCCTCGAGGAGCTGAAGCAGATCCTCCCGCCCACGGAGGACGAGGAACGAGGCGTCGTCGAGTGCGCCAAGTACTTCAAATTCGCGATCCCGCCGTACTACGCGAGCCTGATGGACCCGCACGACCCAAACTGCCCCATCCGGCTCCAGGCCGTCCCGCGCGTCCAGGAGACCCACTTCTCCGAGGTGGACCGCCACGACCCCCTGTACGAGGACGTTGACTCCCCGGCGCCCCACCTGACCCACCGCTACCCGGACCGCGTCCTCCTCCTGATCACGGACTACTGCGCCATGTACTGC